>NZ_JACCBG010000001.1:319500-639000 GCF_013409645.1 Nocardioides panaciterrulae
GGCGTCCTCGATGGCCTTGGCAGCCACGCGCACCGCGTCGTAGGACTGGGTCGAGAACGGTCCGGGGTCGGCACCGAAGGCCTTCTTGTAGTCGGCGATCCAGCCGCTCGCGTTGGTGAGGGTGTCGGGGGTCTGGGTCATCGTGGCGAAGACCCCCTGGGCCTGCTTCTCGCCGGCGATCTGGACCAGCGAGCCGTCGACGCTCCCGTCGCCGACCATGATCGGGCCCTGGTAGCCCGCCTGGCGGAGCTGGCGGATGATCAGGCCGCCCTCCTGGTAGTAACCGGTCCAGTAGACGAAGTCCGGGTGCGAGGTGATGATCGCGTTGACGTTGGCGCTGTAGTCGCTCTCGCCGGCGGTCACCGAGACCCGCCCCGCGAGGTCGGGTCCACCCGACTCCTTGAGCAGGGCGGCGGTCTTGTCGGCGATGTCGACCGAGTAGCTGGTGTTGTCGTCGACCAGGCTGACCGCCGAGGCGCCCTCCTTGTCGAACCACTTCATGGCCGCCTGGGCCTGCTGGGCTCCGGTGCCGTTGATGAGGAAGACGTTCGGGAGCTTCTGCTCGACCAGCTGGGTGGAGTTGGCGGCCGGGATGATCATGGGGATGTCCTGCTTGGCGAACACCGGCAGCGTCGGGAGAGTGGCGCCGGAGCAGTAGCCGCCCACGGAGGCGGCGATGTCCGACGAGACGAGCTTGTTGGCGGCGGCCACGGCCGTCTTGGGGTCGCAGGCACCGTCGGCGACCTCCAGCTTGACGTCGCGACCGTCGATGCCGCCGTCGGCGTTGATCTCGTTCACGGCCAGCTGGGCGCCGTTCTGCATGTAGGGCCCGATGGCCGAGCTGCTGCCGGAGAGGGGCACGACCATGCCGATCGTGATGGGTCCCGAGCCGTCGGCTGTGCTGCCGCTGCCCAGGCCCTGTCCGCAGGCGGTCAGGGACAGTGCGCCGAGCGTCAGGGTGGCGGCGAGGAGGAGCTTTCGAGACTGCATGGACGTGCTCACTTTCGTGGTGGGCCGGGGGTGCTGGTCGAGGGAGTTCACCGAGAGCACTCAGAAGGTGTGACCTGTCTTACCTCTGATGTGTGATGTGTGGCATATTACTCACGCGAGTCCGGCTGTCAACGCCCTCGGCGCTGACCGCCGGGAGCCGGTACGTCGGGGCATCCGCGCCCGACGCCGCGACGCACGCCGCGTCGAGACCGTCCCGAGTCCCTCCAGAACTGAGACGCCCATGACCACTGAGATCCGTCACCCGCTGCCGACGCCGTCGGCCAACCAGGACCTCGCCGAGGCCTGCGTCGAGCTCGTCCGTCGGTGGTTGCGCGAGGCTGCGCAGATCCCTGACGACGCGGCGGCGAGTCGGTTGGCCGCCGTGCTGCGGGACCCGGCCGGTCTGGACTTCACGGTGGGGTTCGTCGATCGGGTCATCCGTCCGGAGGACGCGCGCGTGGCGGCGCGCAACTTCGCCCTGCTCGCCCGCGACGCCCCGGCCTTCCTGCCGTGGCACCTGCGCGCCGCTGTCCGCCTCGGCGGAGTCGCCGGCCAGATCGCGCCGCGACTGGTGATCCCCGTCGTACGCCGCACGCTGCGCTCGATGGTGTCCCACCTGATCATCGACGCGACGCCGGCGCGGCTGGGCCGGTCCATCGCCGAGGTCAGCAAGCGCGGCGCACGGCTCAACGTCAACCTGCTGGGGGAGGCCGTCCTGGGGCAGGCCGAGGCGGCTCGCCGTCTCCAGGGCACCCGCGACCTGCTGGAACGCGACGACGTCGACTACGTCTCGATCAAGGTCTCGTCCATGGTCGCGCCCCACTCGCCGTGGGCGTTCGACGCCGCGGTCGACCACGTCGTCGCCGAGCTCACGCCCCTGTACCAGCGTGCCGCCGCCGCACCGGGCCGCAAGTTCATCAACCTCGACATGGAGGAGTACAAGGACCTCGACCTGACGATCGCAGTCTTCACCCGCCTGCTCGACCAGCCCGCGCTGCTCGATCTCGAGGCCGGCATCGTGCTGCAGGCCTACCTCCCCGACTCCCTCTCCGCGATGATGCACCTGCAGGACTGGGCGGCCCGGCGGCGCGCCAGGGGCGGAGCCCGGATCAAGGTCCGCATCGTCAAGGGCGCCAACCTGCCGATGGAGCGTGCGGAGGCGTCCCTGCACGGCTGGCCCCTGGCCACGTGGAGCACGAAGGTCGACACCGACACCCACTACAAGCGCGTCATCGACTACGCCTTGCGGCCCGAGCACGTGGCCAACGTGCGGCTGGGTGTCGCCGGGCACAACCTCTTCGACCTGGCCTTCGCCTGGTTGTTGGCCGGCGAGCGCGGCGTTCGCGAGGAGATGGACATCGAGATGCTCCTGGGGATGGCCCAGGGGCAGGCCGAGGTGGTCCGGCGCGAGGTGGGCGACCTGCTGCTCTACACCCCTGTGGTGCACCCCGGGGAGTTCGACGTCGCCATCGCCTACCTCATCCGCCGCCTCGAGGAGGGGGCGAGCAACGAGAACTTCATGTCGGCGGTCTTCGAGCTGCACGACGACTCCGAGCTCTTCGCCCGCGAGGAGATGCGCTTCCGCGCCTCCCTCGCCGCGCTCGACGACTCGGTCCCCGCGCCGCGACGCAGCCAGAACCGCCTCGAGCAGCCGGTCGTCGAGGACCGCTCCGGGTTCTACAACACCCCGGACACGGACCCGTCGCTGGAGCCGAACCGGCAGTGGGGCCGCAACGTCCTCGCGCAGGTCGACGGCTCGACCCGCGGGGTCGACACCGTGCGTGCCTGCACCATCACCGACGAGGACACGCTCGAGCAGGTCCTCGCCACCGCGGTCGCCCAGGCCCCGCACTGGGCAGCGCGTACCGCGGCCGAGCGGGCCGTGGTCCTCGAGGAGGCTGCTCGCGTGCTCGAGCAGCGGCGCGGCGAGCTGGCCGAGGTGATGGCCTCGGAGACCGGCAAGACCCTGGACCAGTCCGATCCCGAGATCTCCGAGGCCATCGACTTCGCCCGCTACTACGCCGAGCTGGCGCGTGGGCTCGAGACGGTCGACGGTGCCACCTTCGTGCCGTGCGCCCTGACGGTCGTGACGCCGCCCTGGAACTTCCCCGTGGCGATCCCGGCGGGATCCACGCTCGCCGCGCTCGCAGCGGGTTCGGCCGTGATCATCAAGCCGGCACCGCAGGCGCGGCGGTGTGGTTCGGTCCTGGTGGAGGCGTTGTGGGAGGCCGGGATCCCTCGCGACGTGCTGCACCTCGTGCACGTCGAGGAGTCCGACCTGGGTCGCCGGCTGGTAGCCGATCCGCGGGTCGACCGGCTGATCCTGACCGGCGGCTTCGAGACAGCCGAGCTGTTCCGCTCGTTCCGCGCTGACCTCCCCCTGCTGGCCGAGACCAGCGGCAAGAACGCCATCGTCGTGACGCCGAGCGCTGACCTCGACCTCGCGGCCGCCGACGTGGCCCAGTCCGCCTTCGGGCACGCGGGGCAGAAGTGCTCGGCGGCCTCACTGGTCATCCTGGTCGGTTCGGTGGGAGAGTCCGAACGCTTCGCCCGGCAGCTGGTTGACGCCGTCTCGTCACTGACGGTGGGCCGGCCGGCGGAGGCCACCACGCAGATGGGACCGATCGTCGAGCCGGCCAGTGGGAAGCTGTTGTCTGCTCTCACCACACTGGGTGCCGGCGAGTCATGGTTGATCGAACCGCAGCGGCTCGACGACACCGGGACCCTGTGGTCACCCGGCGTTCGTGACGGGGTGGTCGCGGGCTCCGAGTTCCACCTGACCGAGTACTTCGGTCCGGTCCTCGGGATCATGAGGGCGGCATCCCTCGAGGACGCCATCGTGCTCCAGAATCGCGTCGACTACGGACTGACGGCCGGTCTGCACTCGCTCGACCGTCAAGAGATCGCCATCTGGCTCGAACGCGTCGAAGCCGGGAACGCCTACGTCAACCGAGGGATCACCGGCGCCATTGTCCGCCGTCAGCCCTTCGGTGGCTGGAAGAAGTCTGCAGTCGGGACCGGGACCAAGGCCGGGGGACCGAACTACCTGTTGGGCCTGGGCGACTGGACTCCGGGCGTAGCCGAGCGTGGGGCGGCCCCGGCCGGCGATGCCCTAGAGCTGTTGGCCTGCGCGTCCGGCTCCGGTGTCGGTGGCGAGGAGCTGATGTCGTTGAGCCGGGCGCTGGAGAGCGACCAGCTGGCCTGGCTCGACCATTTCGGCATCGCGACCGATCCGTCCGCGCTGGAGGCGGAGCGCAACGTCTTCCGCTACCGCCCGCTCCCGGTCGTGGTACGCCGTGCGACCGGAGGTGGCCTGGGCGATCTGATCCGGGTGCTGGCAGCCGGGCGGCGCGCCGGCTCGGCGATGCAGGTGTCAACGGCCGAGCCGCTGCCTGTGCGGCTCGAGTCGATCCTGACCGGTTGGTCGGTGCACCTCACGGTCGAGTCCGACGAGGCCTTCGCTGCGCGGGTGCGGTCGATGGCGTCAGCCCGCGTGCGACTCGTGGGCGGCGATGGACCCGCATTGCTGCGCAGCGTCGACGGCCGTCCCGACGTGTCGGTGCACGCCCAGCCGGTCACCGAGGCCGGCCGGCTCGAGCTGCTGCCCTTCCTGCGCGAGCAGTCCATCAGCATCACGGCCCACCGCTTCGGCACCCCTGACCACCTCACCGATGGCCTGCTGTGACGCAGCCGATCCCCCTCGAAGACGGAGACCTGTCCTGACCATCACCGTTCCGACCACGTCCGCACCTCGCCAGGCGACGGCCGGGTCCCAGGCGCTCGCCAACGCCCAGCACCAGCTGGCGAGGGCAGTCGAGATCCTCGGTCTCGAGGACGGAGTGCACCAGCTGCTGGCCCGGTCGCGGCGCGGCGTACGTCGGCACGCTCGGCGGGCTGGTGCGGGCGCGGGACCGGTCCTGACCGCGGCCCCGCCGGCCAGCTGGGCCCGGGGGCGCGTGTCCTAGGCTCGCCCGATGACCGCCACCCTCGTCGCCAAGGCGCTGTCCGGCGGCCACGGCCACCGGGTGCTGTTCGAGGGGCTGGACCTCACCGTCGCCCCCGGAGACGTGGTCGGCGTGGTCGGCGCCAACGGCGCCGGGAAGTCGACGCTGCTGGGCCTGCTCGCCGGGGCGGCGACGCCGTTCGCGGGCACCGTCGCGTGCGCACCGAGCGACGCCTTCGTCGGCTGGCTGCCTCAGGAGCACGAGCGGGTGCCCGGCGAGACCGTGGCGCAGTACCTGGCCCGGCGTACCGGCGCGGCCGAGGCGACCGCGGCGATGGAGGCCACCGCGGCGGGCCTCGCCTCGGACGAGCCGGCGGCCCACGACGCCTACGCCGTCGCGTTCGACCGGTGGCTGGCGAGCGGCGCGGCCGACCTCGAGGACCGGATCGGGCCGGTGCTCGCCGACCTCGGGCTCGACGCCGGCACCGATGCGCCGATGACCTCGCTCTCCGGTGGCCAGGCCGCGCGCGTGGCGCTGGCCGCGCTGCTGCTCAGCCGGTTCGACGTCGCGCTGCTCGACGAGCCGACCAACGACCTCGACCTCGACGGGCTCGCGCGGCTGGAGGCCTTCGTGCAGGGCCTGCGCGGCGGCGTCGTGCTGGTCTCGCACGACCGGGAGTTCCTGGCTCGGTGTGTCACCCGGATCGTCGAGCTCGACCTGGCCCAGGGACAGGTCACGGTCTACGACGGCGGCTACGAGGCGTTCCTCGAGGAGCGCGCCGTCGGCCGCCGCCATGCCCGGGAGGCCTACGAGCAGTACGCCGAGACCCGCGCCGACCTGGTGGCGCGGGCGCGCACCCAGCGCGAGTGGAGCTCGCAAGGGGTGCGCAACGCGATGCGGAAGAACCCCGACAACGACAAGGTCCGCCGGCGCGCGGCCACCGAGTCGTCGGAGAAGCAGGCCCAGAAGGTGCGGCAGATGGAGTCGCGGATCGCCCGGCTCGAGGAGGTCGAGGAGCCGCGCAAGGAGTGGTCGCTGCAGTTCGGCATCGCCGCGGCGCCGCGGTCGAGCTCGGTGGTCGCCACCCTCAACCAGGCCACCCTCGGACTCGGCGGGTTCGAGCTCGGCCCGGTCTCCGCCCAGGTGAGCGCCGGCGATCGGATCGGCATCACCGGCCCCAACGGGGCCGGCAAGACCACGCTGCTCCGGCTGCTCCTCGGCCACACCGCGCCGGACACGGGCACGGCGTCGCTGGGTGCCTCCGTCGCGGTCGGCGTGATCGACCAGGCCCGCACCGGACTCGACGACGCGCTGCCGCTCGGGGCCGCCTTCGAGGCGGTCGTGCCGGAGCTGACGCAGGCCGAGGTGCGGACGCTCCTCGCCAAGTTCGGCCTGAAGGCCGACCAGGTCACCAGCCGGGTCGACCGGCTCTCGCCCGGCGAGCGCACCCGCGCGGCCATGGCGCTGCTGCAGGCCCGCGGCGTCAACCTGCTCGTGCTCGACGAGCCCACCAACCATCTCGACCTGCCGGCCATCGAACAGCTCGAGCAGGCGCTGGAGGCCTACGACGGCGCGTTGCTGCTGGTCTCCCACGACCGGCGGCTGCTCGCCAACGTGCGCCTCGACCAGCGGTGGCACGTCGACGGCGGCCGGGTCGTCGTCCGGCACGGAGGAGACGGGCCCACCTGACGGGCCCACCTGACGGGAACACCTGACGGGCCGGCCCGACGGCGCCCCTGGGAGGGGGCTCGCTGCCCCGGGAAGGCGTAGTGTCGGGACACGGAGCCATTCAGGCTTCCTCTCAGAGAGTTCCCCCATGAGCGACAAGTCGCCGCGACAGAACATGTCCAAGAAGTCCGGGAAGTCCATCAAGGAGAAGCGCGCGGAGAAGCGCAGCCACGGGGCCGAGGAGACCCTCACGGACAAGATCCACCCGCCGAAGAAGAAGTGACGCTCCTGGGTCTCGGCGTGATCGGCTCGTCCGCGAAGGAGAACGAGCACCGACTGCCGCTGCACCCCGAGCACCTGCCCCACCTGGACGCCGACCTGCGGGCGCGCCTCACGCTCGAGCACGGGTACGGCGCCAGGTTCGGCGTCGCCGACGAGGCGCTCAGCGAGCACGTCGCCGGGTTCGCGTCGCGCGCGGAGATCCTGGCCGACTCCGAGGTGGTGCTGCTCCCGAAGCCGCAACACTCCGACGTCGCGGCGCTCGGCCCCGGGCAGGTGCTGTGGGGCTGGCCGCACTGCGTCCAGGACCGGGAGCTCACCCAGCTGGCCATCGACCGGCGGCTGACCGTGGTCGCCTTCGAGGCGATGAACCACTGGACCCGGGACGGCGGGGTCGGCCTGCACGTGTTCCACAAGAACAACGAGCTCGCCGGCTACTGCTCGGTGCTCCACGCGCTCCAGCTGGCGGGCCTGACCGGGGACTACGGCCGGCGTCTGACCGCGGTGGTGATCGGGTTCGGCGCGACCGCGCGAGGGGCCGTGACCGCGCTCAACGCGCACGGTGTGCACCAGGTCGTGGTGTTGACCAACCGCGCGGTGGCGGCCGTCGGCTCACCGATCCACTCGGTGGTGATCCGGCAGTTCGACCACGAGCCGGACGGTGAGCAGCTGAACCACGTGATCACCGAGCGAGGCCGCGAGCCGTTGGCGGCCTTCCTGGCCGAGCGGGACATCGTGGTCAACTGCACGCTGCAGGACCCCGCCAAGCCGCTGGTGTACCTCCGGACGACCGACCTGGCCGGGTTCCGCCCCGGCAGTGTCATCGTCGACGTGTCCTGCGACCTGGGCATGGGGTTCGACTGGGCGCGCCCGACGAGCTTCGAGGAGCCGGCCTTCGTGGTGGGCGACAACGTCCTCTACTACGCGGTCGACCACAGCCCGTCGTACCTGTGGAGCTCGGCCACCTGGGAGAACAGCAGCGCGTTGCTCCCGTTCCTGCGGCCGATGCTCGAGGGCGGCACCGCCTGGGACGCGGACGAGACGCTGAGCCGGGCCATCGCGATCCGGGACGGGCAGGTGGTCGATCCCGCGATCCTGGCCTTCCAGGGGCGGAGCGTGCACCCGCCGTACGACGCGGCCTGACCGCTAGGCCTGACCGCTAGAAGTCGTTCGCCGGATCCAGCCCGCTCCCGCCGATCCGGCGGATGTGCACCTGTCGCGCGAAGCGGATCACCGGACGGATCAGGAACTCGATGCTGCCGAGCAGGAAGCACCAGGTCGCGGCCATGGTCGTGGACTCCCAGAAGAACAGGATGCTTCCGACCAGGAACCACAGGGCGATGACCACGTCGTTGGCGATGCTGAGCGCTTCGTACCGCTGACGGATGACGAGCTCGTCGTGGCCGATGTCGAGCTTCAGGGCGCTCTGGGAAGTCATGACTCTCCTGGTGTTCGGGGAACTGTGCCAGCCCCTCCGTGCCCGGAGACCACCCGGTTCACGCGTGGGGCACCGGGCGAGCGTCGTCACGTCGCGCAGGAGGGCGCCCCGCCGCGGCGCCCGGCGCGCGTCGCTCCAGCTGGACCGGGTCCGGGAGCGCGGGATAGTCCGTGACGTTTGGGCCCCTTACTGACGCGTAGCGGGGCCGGATCGTCACGGACTACCCCGTCGGATCGCCCGGGCGACCCCGCTCCTGGACCTCGCGGGCTTCCGGCGCCAGCAGCTCGACGCGCGCGGGCATCCCCGGCTGACGGCCGCGGGCGCTCAGCCGGCCCGGCCCGCGACCCGCCGCGTCAACGTCACGCCGAAGGCGACGAGGAACCCGGCGAGCAGCAGCGGCATCGGGCCGGACGCGGCGAACGTGCCGAGGATCCAGAGCGCCGGCCAGAGCCCCAGCAGCCACCTCGGCAGCAGCCCGGTCCGCCACGAGCCGGCGGCCAGCAACGCCACGCCGACGAAGCTCAACACCGTGAAGATCGGGTACGACGGGCCCCAGCGCACCTCCGCGCCGATGGCGACCGAGACGAGCAGCTGCACGAACAGCTCGGTGAGGGCGATCGTGTTCACCCAGACCCCGATCGTGCCGAGCCGGCCGTCCGCGCCGTGCTGCAGCCTGTGGACCCCGAGCGCGAGACCGATCCCCACCAGGGCGAACGGCAGCCCCATGGCGGTGTACCAGTAGTCGGCGGTGTACCTGAAGTCGCCCTCGCTGATCGTGGTGAAGAACGTCCCGACGACCGCGAAGACGACGAGGGGGACGAGGCTGGCGGCCACGGACAGCTGTGCGAGCCGCAGCCAGGTCGCGTCGGACTGCGCCCGGCTCGGAGCGGTGAGGCTGGTGCTGGTCATGGGTCTTCCTTCCTGAGGTGGGGTGTGGTCCCTCAGGACGCTACGAACGCGGCGCCGCCCCGTCGTCCGCCCGCAGACCGACCGCGGGTCCTGCTTGCGGCGTCCTCCTGAAGGAGGACCCCACGGCCGCCCGGGAGACCTACGCTGAGCGGGTGCGGCGCGTGAGCAGGCTTGACGCGGTGGTGGCCCTGGGCTTCGTGCTGGCCGCGATCGCCGAGGCCGTGGCCCGCTACCACGCCACGCCCGCCCTGCTGGCCTTCGACGTCTCCGGGGCGCTGTGGCTCGCCTGCCTCGCGGTACGCCGGGCCCACCCGGTCGTGTCGATCTGCGTGCTCGGCGTCGCCGGCCTGGTCGGGACCACGGTGACGGCGCTGCTGTGGCCCGAGGCCGTGGACGGCGCCGGGGTGTGGATCCTCGCGATGATGCTGGCGTCCTACTCCGTCGGTGCCCACGCGGACGGGAAGGTCGTGGCCCTCGGGGTGCTGCTGCCCCTGGTCGTGGTGGTGGGCGCCGACGCGACCACCCGCAGTGGCTGGGACCGGATCAGCGGCATGCTCTTCGTGAGCGTGTTCGTCGGCCTGATGCCCACGGCGGTCGGCCGGGTGGTGCGGATCCGCAACCAGCGCCTGCGCACCCTCGAGGAGCAGCGCGAGCGGCTCGTGGGGCAGCTGCGCGCCCAGCAGGAGTCCGCGGTGCTGGCCGAGCGCGTGCAGACCGCCGAGAGGTTGCAGCCGGTCCTGGTCGGCGGGCTGCAGGCGCTCGCCGCGCGGGCCGAGTCCGCCGGCGACCCGGACGAGGTCGAGACCTCGGCGCGGGCCCTGCTCCGGCAGACCCGGGAGGAGGTCGTCGCGCTCACCGCGCCGGTGGCGCCGGCCCCGGTCGCGGAGGTCCCCGCCCCCGACCACCTGGCGGCGGTGCGCGCCGCGGCGCAGCCGTGGACGGCCGTCGCGGCCGGCGCGGTGGTGGTCGGGTTGTTCGCGGAGTCGTCCCGGGCGCTCGAGACCACCGCACCGGGCTGGGTGCTGCTGCCGGCCAGCGTGCTGGCCGGCGCACCGCTCGCCCTGGCCTGGCGGCGACCGGTGGCGGCGATCGCCCTCGCCTGGCTCGCGGTGGCGGGGTACTCCCGCCTCGTGGCCCCCCTCGACGGCAGCCTGAGCGAGACCGCCTTCGCGTTCGGGGCGGCGTTCGTGGTGGCCGCGCTCTCCACCCGCCGCCCGGCGATCGTCGGGCTGGCGGTGTGCTGGCTCGGCCAGGTGCTCGGTGTGGGCACCGCGGACCCGCTCGGTGCGGTGACCGTGCTGCTGGTGTGCTGGCTGGGCGGGCTCGCCGTCCACGAGGCGAGCCGGCTGGTCGAGCAGACCCGGGCGAACAACGACCTGCTCGCCCGGCAGGAGGCGACCGCCTCCGCGCGGGCGGTCGTCGAGGAGCGGTTGCGGCTGGCGCGCGAGCTCCACGACGCGATCGGCCACAGCCTCACGGTCGTGGCGCTGCAGGCCGGCGCCGCCCGCCGGCTCGCGGCCGCCGACCCCGAGCGGGCCTGCGAGGTGATGCGGACCGCCGCCGCCGCGGCCCGCGCCGGCGTGGCGTCGCTGGCCCTGGACGCGGAGGCGGCCGACGCCGCGGCCCTCGTCGAACGGGTCCGCGCCACCGGCCTGGAGATCGAGGCCGACCTCGACGAACCGCTCGACCCGGCCCAGCGGCTGATCGCCTTCCGCGTCGTGCAGGAGGGACTGACCAACGTGCTCCGGCACGCGCCCGGCGCGCGCGCGTCCGTCGCGGTGCGCCGCACGGCGGAGGGGCTGGAGATCGTGGTGGCCAACTCGGCGCCGGTCGCCCCCGGCTCCGGTCCGGGCACCGGCCGCGGGCTCGCCGGCCTGCGGGAGCGCGTCACCGCCGCCGCGGGCCGACTGACCTGGCGGAACCGCGAGGACGGCGGGTTCGAGGTGCGCGCGCTGCTGCCCGCGGGGCCGGTCGTGGGGCCGGTCGGGGCGCCCGTGGCGGGGGCCGTTGCGGGGCCCGTCGTGGTGTCGGCGTCGTGACCGCGCCGACGATCGGGGTGGCGCCGACGATCGGGGTGGCGCTGGCCGACGACCAGCCCCTGGTGCGCAGCGGGCTGAGGATGATCGTCGAGGGCGAGCCGGACCTGCGGGTGGTCGGGGAGGCCTGCGACGGCGCAGCGGCGGTCGAGCTGGTCGCGGCCACCGGGCCCGACGTACTCCTCCTCGACGTGCAGATGCCCGGGGTCGACGGGCTCGCGGCGATGGAGCGGATCGCGGCGGCCGGCGCCGCGACCCGGGTGCTGATGCTGACGACGTTCGACCTCGACGAGTACGTCTATCGCGCCATGCGCGCCGGCGCGGCGGGCTTCCTGCTCAAGGACATGCCCGGCGAGGACATCGTCACAGCGATCCGCCAGGTCGCCCGCGGCGTCGACGCGCTGCTGGCGCCGGCCCTGACCCGCCGCCTGGTCGACAGGTACGCCGGGGCGCCGCCGCGCGCCGTCGCCACGGAGCTCGGGCGGCTCACCGAGCGTGAGACCGAGGTGCTCGGGCTACTGGGCCGCGGGCTGTCGAACGCCGAGATCGCGGCCGAGCTGTTCATCGGCGAGACGACGGTGAAGACCCACGTCGCCCGGGTGCTGATGAAGCTCGGCCTGCGCGACCGGGTCCAGGCCGCGATCCTCGCGCTCGAGAGCGGCCTGGCCTGAGGGTCGGTCGGGTCGGGCCCCGCTGCGCTCGGCGCCGATGCCGGCGGCCACCACGAAGCCGACGCCCGCCACCGCGAGCGGGTTCGGCGCCTGGTGCAGCGCGACGAATCCGATCACCAGCGCGAACCCGGGCTCGAGCGCCATCAGGGTGCCGAAGGCGCCGGTGCTGAGGCGTCGCAGTGCGAGCATCTCCAGGCTGAACGGCACCACCGGCAGCAGGATCGCGAGGCCGAGCCCGGCGAGCAGAAGCTCCGGGCTGAGCCGCCCGATCACCTCGGGCCCGGCCACCACCGTGGCGACCACGGCGGCCACCGGCATGGAGATCGCCAGCCCGCCCACGCCGCTGACCGCGTCCCCGATCCGCTGGGTCAGCAGGATGTACGCCGCCCAGCAGCCGGCCGCCCCGAGCGCGAACCCGACCCCGACCGGGTCCACGGCGCCGGCCCACGGCTGGGTCAGACACAGCACGCCGACCCCGGCCAGGGCGGCCCACGCCCGGGCGGGACCCCGGCTGCGGGTCGAGGCGACGCCCAACGGGCCGAGGAACTCCAGGGCGCTGGCGGTGCCGAGCGGCAGCCGGGTGACCGCGGCCATGAAGAGCAGCGTCACCCCGGCGGTGACCACGCCGAGGGCCGCGCCGGCCCGCAGCGTCTCGCGGCTGAACGACGAGGGGCGCGGCCGCACCACCACGAGCAGCAGCACGCCGGCCCAGAACAACCGGAGCCACGCCGTGCCCGCCGCGCCGACCTGGCCGGCCAGCCCCACCGAGGCGGCGAGGCCGAGCTGGACGCAGAGCATCGACGCCACCGCCATCGAGGAGCCGGCGCGGGCGGAGGAACGGGCGGAGGGGTGGAGGGAGCGGCGCGACATGCCCACCAGTGAACGCGCCCACGCTGTTCACGTCCACGTGATCGGACTGGACAGTGTGTTCACGAGAACTGAACAATCGACCGCATGGACCTGCGCCGCCTGCAGATGCTGCTCGAGCTCTCCCGGCTCGGCTCGATGCACGAGGTTGCGGCCGAGCTGGGCACCAGCACGTCGAACGTCTCCCAGGCGATCGCGGCGCTGGCCCGGGACGCCGGGACGGCGCTGGTCGAGCCCGACGGCCGGCGCGTGCGCCTGACGCCGGCCGGCCGCCGGCTGGCGGAGCACGCGGTCTCCATCCTCGCGGCGGTCGAGGCCGCGCGTCTGGACCTGGACCCGACCGCCGAGCCGATCGGCGTGGTGCGGGTGGCTGGGTTCGCGACCGCGATCCGGCGCTCGCTGGTGCCCGCCCTCGACGACCTCGCGCGGACCCATCCCGGCGTCGAGGTGCGGCTGCGCGAGCACGAGCCGCCGGAGGCCCTGGAGCTGTTGGATCGCGACGACGTCGACCTCGCGCTCGCCTACGACTACGACCTCGCCCCCGCCTCCTGGCGCAGCGACCACGACGTCAGCGCGCTCTGGGCGGTCGAGTGGGGGCTCGGCGTGCCGACCCCCGAGCGGCGGGCGCCGTTCGCGGCCTACGCCGGCCGCGACTGGATCGTGAACTCCCGGCACACCGCCGACGAGGAGGTGCTGCGCACGCTCGCGTCGATGGCGGGCTTCACGCCCCGGGTGGTGCACCGGGTGGACGCGCTGGACCTCGTCGAAGACCTCATCGCGGCCGGCCGGGGCGTCGCGCTGCTGCCCCGGGGCCGGACGTCCCGGCGCGGCGTGACGGTGCGGCCGCTCACCGAGCCCCGGGTGCGCCTACGTGCCTACGCCGTGACCCGGCGGGGCCGGGACCGGTGGGCGCCGCTGCGGGCGGTGCTGGAACGACTCGCCGGGCCTGCCGGCGGCGGCTCGGAGCCGCCGCCGGCCGGCGCTCACAGGAAGGGCATCGCCAGACAGGCGGCGCCGAAGACGACCAGCCCGATCAGGAACGCGGGCACCGTGTAGCCCATCACCTGGCGGACGTTGAGCCGGGCGATCGCCAGCACCGGCAGCAGCCAGAACGGCTGGATCATGTTGGCCACCGCCTCGCCGGCCGCCACCGACATCGAGACCTTGCCGAGGTACTCCGGCGAGGTCTGGTGCAGCTGCACCGCGGCGCTGACCGCGACGGGTCCCTGCACGCCCCAGTGACCGCCGCCGGAGGGCACGAAGAGCGAGATGATCAGCGAGCCGAGGTAGTTGA
Source organism: Nocardioides panaciterrulae (assembly GCF_013409645.1). Classification (NCBI taxonomy): domain Bacteria; kingdom Bacillati; phylum Actinomycetota; class Actinomycetes; order Propionibacteriales; family Nocardioidaceae; genus Nocardioides; species Nocardioides panaciterrulae. The sequence goes on from NZ_JACCBG010000001.1 coordinate 333,597, forward strand.
AGAACGGCAGCGTGGTGGCCGTGGCGCCGGACACCAGCGCGGTGGCGATCACCGCCTGCAGCGGGCGGACGCCGTGGGCGGGCGCGTAGGCGAGCAGCCCGATGATGCCGCCGTACAACGGGTACTGCAGGAGCAGCGGGCCGGACGTCTTGGCCGCGGTGGTGAACGACCGGATGAACCGGATCGGCGTCCAGTGCAGCAGCGCGGCGAGGATCGTGAAGAGCATGACCATCGAGCCGATGTTGAGCGCGAACCCGCTGTGCACGAAGTACGCCGCACCGGCGAGGAAGAAGATCACGTTGAGGACCCAGAGGTTCTCCAGCCGCTGGGCGAACGTGGTCGGGCGGCCGGTGTCCGGCGTGGCGTCCGCGTCGAGCTCGAAGACGGCCGGGTCGATCTCGGGTGCGTCGCTGGGGGACATGCGCAGGATCGCGAACGCCAGCGCCACGAACGCCACCAGCACGGCCAGGTAGCTGTAGGGCTGGAACACCGTGAGGCTCAGCGGGACGGTCTGGTGGGTGACCGAGTAGATGACGTTGAGCGGGCTGGAGGTGTCGGTGTTCGCCAGCGCGATCGAGCTGGACAGGCCGTTGGTCCACAGCATGTAGCCCATGTAGCCGGCCGCGACGATGTACCCGAAGTTCGCGCCCCGCAGCCGGGCGGCGATCTGGCGGGCCAGCAGCGCGCCCACGACCAGGCCGAGTCCCCAGTTCAGCAGGCTGGCCACGGCCGCGCACACGAAGCACAGCAGGGCGCCCTGGGTCTGGGTCCGCGGCTTGCTCGCCAGCCAGGTCAGCCCGCGCTTGACCGGCGGGGCCTCGGCCAGCGTGTAGCCGCTGACGAGGATCAGCACCATCTCCATGGCGAACGCGAAGATGTTGCTCGGCCCCCACACCCCGGCGTACCAGCCGTCGACGACGCCGGTCACGGTCGCGCCCGGGACGAACACGAAGACCATCGCCACCACGAGCAGGGTCAGGATGATCGCGAACAGGTAGGGATCCGGCATCAGCTGCTCGACGTAGCGGACGCACAGGCGGGTGAACCGCTGCATCGGGGTCTGCCGGTCTCGCCCGGCGGTGGGGGGCGCCTCCGGTTGCTGCTGCTGGCTGGTGCTCATCTCGGGCTCCTGACGTGTCTACCCACGGGGGTGGGCGGCCTCCCCGAGCGGGGTGCCGGTCAGCACGGCACCTTAGCGAGGCGACGCCCGGACCGGACCGGAGGTACGACGAGTTCCGGGGGGTCGTGGAAGCGCCCGGGGAGTGAGCTGGGCCATACTCGGTCCGGGCGGCCCCGGGTCGAGGCCGCCCGAGTTCGCGACCCGACGGGACGAGCCCTCCTCACGAGCGGCCCAGGAGCCTCGATGTCCGAGCTGCAGCCCGACGCCATCGCCTCCGCCCGGCTGGGCGAGGTCGGGAAAGTGTGGACCTCCGACCTCTCGGTCAGCGAGTTCGCGCTGCTCGACACCGCCGGGTTCGCGCCGCGCGAGTTCGTGATGGGCTCCTCGGTGTTCCACATCGGCTGGCAGCAGCAGAACCTCCGCCAGTCCGTCGAGCTCCAGGTGCTCAGCCAGGCGATGTACACCGCCCGCATGAACGCCATGGGCCGGATGCTCGCCGAGGCCGAGCAGGTGGGTGCCGACGGCGTCGTGGGCACCAGGCTGACCTTCCGCCAGCACGGGCTGAGCGCGGACCACATCGAGTTCATCGCGGTCGGCACCTCGGTGGTCTCCAAGGACGACCCCGGCGCCTACCGCCGCCCCGACGGGAAGCCGTTCACCAGCCACCTCAACGTGCAGGACTTCTACACCCTGCTGCAGACCGGTCACGTGCCGGTCGAGTTCGTCATGGGTGTCTGCGTCTGGCACGTGGCGGCGCAGGGGCTGCTGCAGACCCTGAAGCAGATCGGGCGCAACGTGGAGATGCCGCAGTGGACCCAGGGCTACTACGACGCCCGGGAGCTCGCGCTGACCCGGATGCAGCAGGAGGCCGAGCGGGTGCAGGCCGACGGCGTCACCGGCGTCGAGTGGTCCGCCTCGGAGTGGATGTGGGGCACCCACACGCTGGAGTTCTTCACCTCCGGCACCGCGGTGCGCAAGGTCGGCAGCGGCAACGCTGTGACGCCGACGCTGGTCCTGCCGCTGTCATGACCTTCCAGCCGCCGGAGGGGTACGTCGACCCGACGGACGAGCAGCAGGTGACGGCCGTCCTGGCGTCGGTGCTGCGCGCCCTCGGTGTTCCCGGCCTCGGGGACCTGATCGGCCGGATCCCGGGCAGCCGGGTGGAGGCGGCACGACCCGGGGGGCTGTTCAGGGCCGCCGTGCCGGCCTCGGTGTGGCTCGACGCCGAGCACCAGCTCGTGCTCACCGACCCGGCGGTGCTCGCGCACGTCGTCGGCGGTGTGGTGCTCGCCCGGGACCCGCTGCCCCCGGGCCGGCTGCCCGGCGCGCTCGCCCCGCTGCTGGTGACGACCGTGCTCGACCAGGGGAGCCAGCCGGAGGCGGCGGTGGTGCTGACCGCGGCCCGCGAGTCCTCCGAGCGGTGGCAGCCGTAGCCGAGCTCGCGGCCGGCCGCCGCGGGACCTAGCGACGGCGCCACAGGTCCCGCGCGCGACCGGCGGCCGCGCGCGCCAGCAGCGGCAGCTGTGCCCGCACGCCCATCCCGTGGAAGAGGATGAAGTCGTCGAAGCGGTGCACGCCCGGCCGGCCGGCGACCGAGACGGCCGCGTCGCGGAGCGCGCGCAGCTGGGCCACCGTCATCTGCAGCGGCGGCTCGTCCGGCTGGTAGCGGCAACCGAAGTGGTAGTCACGCCGTGGCTCTCGGGTCATCTCGATGTGGCACCCGAGCACGTGCGTGACTGTGCGCGCCTCGGTGAGCTCGACCAGCCGGTCCATGCTGTCGACGAACGCCGGGAAGTCGGTGACGTAGATCCGGCCGGGGTAGACCGAGTCGCCGGTGAACAGCAGGCCGGTCCGCTCGTCGTGGAGCGCGAGGGAGGCGGCGTGGTGGCCGGGTATGCCGGTCAGCTCGAGGCGTCGCTGCCCGAGGTCGAGTTCGACGACCTGGTCGGGCCACCGGGTGAAGCCGAAGAACGCCTGCACGTCCTCCGCCGACCTGCCGACGACCACGGTGTCCGGACGGTCCGCGAAGGACGCGTCACCGGCCACGTGGTCGCCGTGACCGTGGGTGTGGGCCACCACGAGCTGGTAGCCGGGGCGGGGGTGCTCGGTCAGCCAGTCGTCGACCAGCCGGTCGACGGCCTGCCGCAGCGTGGAGTCCTCCACCGCGCCGGTGTCGAGCAACAGCGCCCGTTCGGTGCCGAGCAGGAGGAAGACGAACGGCGCCTCGAAGGTCGCGTCCTTGCTCTGGCGCAGGATCACGGTGTCGTCGCGATACCGGTGCGCCTGGAGGGGCGGATCGGTCCGGTGCCGGCGCGACCGTGATCCATGGATCCACCGCACGTCCATGCTGCCGGTCCTCGCCTCACTGCTCACGGCCGCGACCCTCTCACGGCCGCGACCCTCTCACGGCCCCGCGCTCCGCAGGGCTGGTTCTGCGTCGTCCGACCGCTGATCCGACGGTTTCGCACACGCGGCGCCACCGGCCTGCATATCGTTTCTCGTTGTAACGACGAACGATATGGAGTGCTCATGGGACAGCGTCCGCAGCGCGACCCCTTCGGTCCCGTCGAGGTGGTCGTCAACTGGCTGTTGTGGCTCGTCGTGGGCGGGTTCCTCGCGTGCTTGGCGGTCGCCGCGCTCCAGGTGGCGACAGGACACTCGGTGTCCGTGTCCTACGCGACGATCGGCGACGACGACAGCTGCGTCGTGGCTGCCGGCGGCTCCTCGGTGCCGATCGTCTACCGCTCCGGCCCGGGCTACCGGCCGAGCGAGGGCGTCTACGGTCTGCGCCACTCGGAAGCCTCGGCGAGCAGCGACACGTGGCGGATCTGCCTGAGCGACGCGACCTGGTGGCAATGGAGCGCGGCGCGGGTCGAACCGGTCGGCCAGCTGGCGTTCGTCGTGGTCTCGCTGCTGCTCATCCGCAGGACGATCTGGGTGGCGCGCACCGCCGGGATGTTCACGCCGGAGACCGCACGCCGGACCCGCCGGCTCGGCTGGTTCGTCCTCGCCTGGAGCCTGACTTGGCCGTTCCTCGCCGCCGCAGGCCGCGGGGTGGTGATCTCCGCGGCGGTCCGCCACCAGTCGTGGGTCCGGGAGCTCACCCATCCGCACATCTCGCTCGTGCTGGTCGTGGTCGGCGTTGGGATCCTGACCTTCGCGCGGATCCTGCGACTGGCCGTGCCGCTGCAGGAGGAGGTCGACGCGACCGTATGACGCCCGCGAAGCAGGCCGGCCCCGACGGCCAGGTCGTCGTGCACCTCGACCGGCTCCTCGCCGAGCGCGGGATGACGCTCACCGAGCTCGCCGACCGCGTCGGCATCACCGTCGTCAACCTCTCGGTGCTGAAGAACGGGCGCGCCAAGGCCGTCCGCTTCTCGACGCTGGCCGCCATCTGTGACGCGCTCGACTGCCAGCCGGGCGACGTCCTCACCGTCCGCCGCACGTGACGGCCCGCGCCGTCAGGTCCGCGGCACCCCGCACGATTCAGGCCGGTTCAGGGCGGCTCAGGGGTAGCGGAGCCCCGTCGTCTCCTCGCTGAGCTCCCACAGCCGGCGCTGCGCGACCTCGTCGTGCGACAGCCGGGAGCTGCCGACCACCCGGGGCGCACCCCGCACCTCGCCGGGGCCCCCCGGCCCGCAGTAGGTGCCGCCGGGCAGGTCCGCGGTGGCGGCCATCAGCAGCGGCCAGGCGCCCGCAGTGGCCGGCTGGGAGACCGCCCTCACCCCGGCGTCGAGGATCGAGGCGAGGCCGCCGCTGTTGCGGCCGAACCATCCGTTGACCACCAGGTGGGTGCCGGCGAAGCCGGGGTGCGCGGCGAGCGCCCGGACCGGCAGCTCGGCGCGCCGGCAGCGCCGGTCGAGCTCGTGGGTGAAGAGCAGGTTGGCCAGCTTGGACTGCCCGTAGACCGGCCACCGGGAGTAGCGGCCGCGCTGCTGGAGCGGGTCGCCGAGGGGCGCCGACCGGGCGACCCGGTGCATCAGCGAGCTGACCGTGACCACGGTGGCCGCCGCGCTCGCGGTCAGCTGCGGCAGCAGCAGGCCGGTCAGCAGGAACGGGCCGAAGTGGTTGGTGGCCATCTGCGACTCGAGCCCGTCGGCCGTGCGGTGGTAGGACGGGGCCATCACGCCGGCGTTGTTGACCAGCACGTCGATCGGGCCCAGGCCGGCGGCCTCGGCCGCGGCCCGTCGCACCGACGAGAGGTCGGCGAGGTCGACGACCAGCTGTTCCAGCTCGGCCTCGGGGACCTCTCCGGTGATGGTGCGGGCGGTCGCGGCGAGCCGCTCGGGCCGCCGGCCCGCGAGCACCACCCGCGCACCCCGACGGGCCAGCTCCAGGGCCGTGTGGTGTCCGAGGCCGCCGACGGTGGTGCCGGTGACCAGGACCGTCCGCCCGGCCTGGTCCGGGATGTCCGCGAGCTGCCAGGCGTCGACCGGGCCGGTCTGCGGCGCCGGCATCAGGGCGTCACCGCGAACGACGCGAGGATCCGGCGGCCGAGATCCTGGTCGCCGCTGACCTCCACACACCCCGGGTCGGGCTCGCGGCGACCGCCGGCGAGCACGATGAACGCCTCGCGCTCCAGCCGCAGGCACACGGTGGGCTCGGTCGGCATCTCGGCCAGCGGCTCGCCGCGGCCGTCCGCGCCGACGACGTACGCCACCGGGGGCTGGCCGCCGACGTCAAGCACTGCGGTCGTGCCCGCCGGGGCACCCGCTCGCTTGGCGAGCACGAAGCCGAGGCTCTCCGCGAGGTAGGCCGCGGTGTGTCGGGCCCCGGCCGAGTCCATCCCGCCGGGCAGGTCCACAGCCCGGCGGATGTCCTGCTCGTGCATCCACACGTCCAGCGGACGGTTGCGCAGCAGCCGCTCCCAGTCCCACGGCACCTCACCGAAGATGCGCGCGGGCCGCGCGGACCCGTCGGTTGGCGGGTCGGCCAGCAGCGCGGTGTGCCGGGCGGTGGCGGCCTCCCGGATCTCGTTGAGCAGCTCGTCGGGCGTGCGGTCGCGGCGGGCGACCACGCCCTGCTCGAGGTAGACGCCCATCGGGCCGCGCACGTGGGCGGCCTCGCCGATCTCGACCTGCTCCTCGGGCGCGCCGGCGAGGACCGCCTCGAGGTGGGCGAGGTGGGCGGCCACCGCGTGCACGTCCCAGCCCGGCAGGTCGGTCGGCGTCCGCCACCGGTCGGCCGGCACCTGCTCGAGCAGGTCGAGGAGGTCGTTGACCGCCTGCCACCAGGTGTCGACATAGCCGGCAAGCCGTCCGCGATCGGTCATGCGGGGCAGCCTAGAAGGTGCCTCCGGCCGCCAGGTCGGGCGGCACCCGGTCGGGGGCGCCGCTCAGTCCGTCGTGGGCGGTCCCGCCTCCACCCGCCGGCGCACGCTGGACAGGTCGGCGGCCGGGTCGAACGACCGGACCCACCAGGTCACGCCCACCTCGGCGTACGCCGCGGGCGGGTGCTTCGGCTCCTCGTCGGGCTGGAGCCACAGCACCCCGTCGTACTCCGCGTCCTCGCGGTCGGTCCCGGCGCGGGCGTCGCGGACGACGTTGAGGCAGGCGGCGAACTCCTCGGGGGAGGGGACGGCGAAGCCGGGCCACAGCGGCACCACGCCGTCCCACCGGGCGGCGCGCTGCAGCGGCCGGCGGTGCGGCCACCTGCCCGCCACCCAGACCGGGACGCGCTCCTGCGCGGGGGCGGCGTGGAGCTGGACCTCACGCACGTCGAACGCGGCGCCGTGGTGGGTGACGGGGGCGTCCTCGGTCAGCAGCCGTTGCAGCAGCCCCAGCGACTCGTCGAGCACCGCCGCCCGGTCGCGGGCGGGCGCGGGGTCGCCGACCGGCGCGAAGTCGAGGTCGTCGCCGTTGCCGACGCCCAGCACGAACCGGCCGCCGGAGAGGAGGTCGAGCGAGGCGATCTCGCGCGCCACCTTCCACGGTCGGCGCCGGGCCAGCGGCATGACCAGCGGCCCGAACCGGACCCGGCTCGTGGCCAGCGCGATCGCGGTCAGCGCGACGGTCGTGTCCGCGACGCCGCGGCCGACCGGGTCGTAGAGCATGTGGTCCCAGCAGAAGACCCCGTCCCACCCGGCCTGCTCCGCGGTCGCCGCGAGCTCACCGATCGTGCGCGCGTCGAGGTCGCCGAACGTGGGCAGGCTGACGGCGGTGCGCAGGGGCTGGGTCACCCGCGCAGCATAGGCGCGTGCGCGGTGCCGCCGTGGTCCACGACGTACCGGCCCTCCTCCCGCTCCTCGCCGGCGTGCCCCGGCCAGGCCCGCGCGTCGGCCACCACGTGACCGGCGGGCAGGATCCGGCGCAGGCCCAGGTACGTCGCCGAGGCGAGCGCCTCGGTGTCCAGGCCCAGCTCGCGCAGCCGCTCCACCACCGGGTGGTCGCCGAGCGTGAGCGAGGCGGAACGGCGGCCGGTGCGCCCCAGCCGCCACCCGGTCGCGGGCGAGCGCGTCTCCAGCAGGGCGCCACCCAGCGAGGAGTAGAGCACCCACGGCTGGTGCACCCGGGCCATCCGGCCGCCGGGACGCACCCGCAGGCTCAGGATCGACTGCTCGCCCTCGGAGACGACCACCGCCTGCTCCTTCGGTGCGTCCAGGAACGCCAGGTCGGCCATGAACGCCGGGAAGCCGAACCCCTCCCGCGCCAGGTCGCGGCCCTCGATGGTCGTCACGGCCGCGTCCGCGACGAAGCTGCCGACCTTCAGCTGCTCCGAGGCGAGCATCGCGACCCCCGGCGGCAGCACGTGCCGCGACACCAGCGGGGAGATCAGCAGCTCGGCGTAGGGCGCGAGCCGCACCGCGCCACCGTCCGCCGCCGCCGTCACGTCGAGGTAGCGCAGCGCGGCCACCTCGATCGCCGCGCGGCCGTCGAACCAGCGCACCGGCACGATCTCCCGGCTCGGCAGCGCCTCGCGCACCGCGTCGTACGACGCGAGGTGGACCGAGAAGAAGCAGTCCACCCGGTGGTAGAACACCGGCAGCTCGACGACCCGGCCCGCGACCACCACGCGCCCCTGTCCGCCGGCGTAGCCGTAGGGCTGGCGCTCGGGACCGTGCAGGGGCCCGGTCGCCTGCTCGAGCGGCATGGTCATCGCGGCTCCTCTCGCCTGCCCCCTCGTCCCACCTCTGCTGGTCTTCACGCTGCGTCGCCGGCCCCTGCCGACACAGGGCCGATGGTCACCCCGGAGAATGGCGGGGTGCGTGTACGTGCCCCTGAGCTCCGTGGCCGCGGCTGGCTGAACACCGGCGGCAAGGACTACTCGATCGCGGACTTCCGCGGTCGCCACGTCCTCCTCGACTTCTGGACCTTCTGCTGTGTGAACTGCCTGCACGTCCTCGACGAGCTGCGCCCGGTGGAGGAGAAGTACGCCGAGGAGCTCGTCGTCGTCGGCGTGCACTCGCCGAAGTTCGTGCACGAGGCCGACCCGGTCGCGCTGGCCCAGGCGGTCGAGCGCTACGGCGTGCACCACCCGGTGCTCGACGACCCCGAGCTGGTCACCTGGCAGGCCTACACCGCCCGCGCCTGGCCGACGCTGGTGCTGGTCGACCCCGAGGGGTACGTCGTGGCGCAGTACGCCGGCGAGGGCCACGCCCACGCGATCGACGCGCTGCTGGCCGAGCTGGTCGAGGAGCACCGCGCGAAGGGCACGCTCCGGTCCGGCGACTCGCCGTACGTCCCGCCGGTCGTGGAGCCCACCGACCTGCGCTTCCCGGCCAAGGCGGTGCGCCTCGACGACGGCCGGGTGCTGGTCGCGGACGCCGGCCACGACGAGGTGGTCGAGCTCGACGCCGAGGACCGCGTGCTGCGGCGCCTCGGCGGCTTCAAGGAGCCCAACGGCCTGTGCCTGCTGCCGGCCGACGTCGCCGCCGGGGTCGGGTACGACGTCGTCGTCGCCGACACCGTCCACCACCAGCTGCGGGGCATCGAGCTGGCCTCGGGCGAGGTCCGGGTGCTCGCCGGAGACGGCACCCAATGGATGCAGGGCGACGGCACCGGCCGGCTGTCGAGCCCGTGGGACGTGGCCTGGTGGCAGGACCGGGTCTGGATCGCGATGGCCGGCATCCACCAGGTGTGGACCTTCGACCCCCGCACCGGCGCGGTCGAGGTGGCGGCCGGCACCACCAACGAGGGGCTGCTGGACGGGCCGGCGCCCGAGGCGTGGTTCGCCCAGACCAGCGGGCTGGCCCCGGCCGGCGACCGGCTGTGGCTGGCCGACAGCGAGACCTCCTCGCTGCGGTGGATCGACCCGGCCGGCGTCCACACCGCGGTCGGCTCGGGCCTCTTCGACTTCGGCTTCCGCGACGGCGCGGCCGAGCAGGCGCTGCTGCAGCACCCCCTCGGCGTCACGGTCCTGCCCGACGGCAGCGTCGCGGCCTGCGACACCTACAACGGGGCGGTCCGCCGCTACGACCCGGCCTCCGGCGAGATGTCGACGCTGGCGACCGGCCTGGCCGAGCCCAGCGGGTCGTTCGTCGACGGCGACCTGCTCGTGGTGGTGGAGTCCGGCGCGCACCGGTTGACCCGGCTCCCGCTCGGCACCGCCGCCACGCGGACCGAGGGATTCGCCCATTCCACGCAGCGACCGGTCACCGAGGTGACCGGGGCACTGGAGCTGGTCGTGACCTTCCAGCCGCCGCCCGGCCAGAAGGTCGACGACCGGTTCGGGCCGTCGTCGCAGCTGATCGTCGAGGCGACCCCGCCCGCACTGATCCGTGACGGCGGCGGCCGGGGCAGCGACCTGGTCCGCCGGCTCACCCTCGACCCGACCGTGGGGGAGGGCGTGCTGCACGTCGCGGCCCGGGCCGCCTCCTGCGACGAGGACGGCGGCGAGGGCGCCGCCTGCCGGATGCACCAGCAGGACTGGGGCGTTCCGGTCCGGGTCGGCGCCGACGGTGAGGCGTCCCTGGTGCTGCCCCTGGGCGGCGCCGGCTGAGGCCGCGCCGGCTGAGGTCGCGCCGCCGGCGGCCGGGGCCTCACCAGGCCCCGAGCTCCCCCTCGGCTCCGAACAGGGCGGTGCGCTCGGCCCGGTCGTCGTAGGCCTGCCGCGCCTCCTCCAGCAGCGGCTCGGTGACCAGCAGGTCGTCGAGGTGCAGGGTGTTCCTGATCCGGGCCACCCGGAGCCGGCTCGGGTCGGCCACGTCGCAGGTGAGGATGGCCGCGGCGACCGCGTCGGCGTCGTCGGCCAGGGTGATCGGGATCTGGGCGCGCTGCACCCCCTGGGACCCGGCGGTCAGCGTGTTCGCGTAGGTCGCGACCGGGTCCACGCCGGCCAGCGCCCGGGCCGGGATGAAGTCCGCGAGCCCGAGGCCCACGGCGTTGCCGTGCGACTGCGCGGTGACCTCGAGGCAGACGATGTTGGTGACCCTCGGCGTGGGGATCTCCGGCATGCCGCGCACCATCCGGCGGCCGATCACGTTGGTGTCCATGCCGGTGCCCGAGAAGTTCTTGCCCATCGCGTCCACGATCAGCACGTCGAGCTGGTCGAACGGCAGCCGGGGCTCGTGCTGCTTGGCCTGCACCAGCAGCTCGGCCTCGCGCGCTCCGCCGATCCCGTCGGCGTCCACGAACTCGACGACCGCCAGCTCCTTGGTCTCGGTCTCCACCAGCGCCACCCCGCCGAGCACCGGACGGACCGCGCAGATGTGCCGGGCCGCGGCGCGGATCCGGCGCTCGATCTGGGTGGGCCCGAGCCGGTGGAGCTCCTCGGCGCCGTGCTGCTTGCCGAACCCGATCGCCAGCATCTTGGCCAGCCCGGACTCCACCTGCCCGCTGAACGAGGTGTGGCTCTTGAGCCGGTTGGTGAGCACGATGTGGTCGGCCACGGCGGCGTAGGCGTCGATGGCCACGTCGATGTCCTCGACCCGTCCCAGCGAGACGGTCTCCATCGTGGCCCGCACCGGCGCGCCGACCGCTTCCTCGGTGACCCCCAGCGAGGCCAGGGTCTGGCGCTGCCCGTCGGCGTCGGCGCCGCCGTGGGACCCCATGGCCGGGACGACGAACGGCTCGGCGCCGATCTCGCGCAGCGCCCGGACCATGCCCGTCACCACGCCGCCGATGTCGTTGATGCCGCGGCTGCCGACGCCGATCGCGACCGAGTCGCCGGGGCGCACCGCGCCCAGGTGCGGCCGCAGCGCGGCGTACGCGCGCTCCGCGGGGTCGCCCGCCGGCGCTGTCCGGGGCGACCGTCGCCGCAGCCGGTGCAGGGTCAGGTTCGGGGCCCGGCGACCGAGGAGGTCGGAGAGGCGCGGCGCGTCCAGCCGGGGTGCGGAGAAGTCACTCACCGGCCGGCCCCATGAAGTCCAGGTCGGCGCCGAGGTGGGCCTGCTGCACGGTCTCGGCGTACAACCGGCGCCAGCCCCGGGCCGGCGGCTGTGGAGGCCGCAGCTCCGCGCGCCGGGCCTCGAGCTCCTGCTCCGGCACGAGCAGCTCGATGCGGCGCTGCGGGGCGTCCAGGCGGATCAGGTCGCCGTCCCGGACCAGCGCGAGCGGGCCGCCGACCGCGGCCTCGGGCGCGCAGTGCAGCACCACGGTGCCGTAGGAGGTGCCGCTCATCCGGGCGTCGGAGACGCGGACCATGTCGGTGACGCCCTGGGCTGCCAGGTGCTTCGGGATCGGCAGCGACCCGGCCTCCGGCATCCCGGCGCCGACCGGGCCGGCGTTGCGGAGGACCAGCACGTGCTCGGCGGTGATCCCGGAGTCGGGGTCGTCGAGCCGGGCGACGGCGTCGGCGGGGGAGTCGAACACCGCGGCCGGGCCGGTGTGCTCGAGCAGCTCGGGCGAGGCCGCGGAGACCTTCAGCACCGCTCCGTCCGGCGCGAGCGACCCGCGCAGCACCGCCAGCGCGCCGGCGTCTCCGAGCGGGTCGGCCGGGGTGCGGATGGTGTCCTGCCAGGTCGCCGGCGGCTCGACGCCCGCCAGCAGCTCCCGCAGCGGCACCCCGAGGACGCCGACGGTGTCGAGGTGGAGGTGGTCGCGCAGCGCCGTCAGCAGGACCGGGACGCCCCCGGCGCGGTGGAAGTCCTCCATGTAGCCGCGGCCGGACGGCTTGAGGTCCAGCAGCAGCGGGATGCGTCGGGCCACCTCGTCGAAGTCGTCCAGGGTCAGGTCGACGCCGGCCCGGCGCGCGATCGCGAGCAGGTGCACGACGGCGTTGGTGGACCCACCGATCGCCGCCAGCACGGTCAGCGCGTTCTCGAACGCCTCCCGGGTGAGGATGTCCCGCGCCACGGTGCCGGTGCGCGCGAGCTCCACGGCGCGACGACCGGTGGCGGTCGCGTGCCGCAGCCGCTCACCGGTGGCGGACGGCGGGGTGGCGCCGCCGGGCAGCATCATGCCGAGCGTCTCGGCCATGGCGGCCATCGTGGAGGCGGTGCCCATGACCATGCAGGTGCCGGGGGTGGTCGCCAGCGCGCCCTGCACCTCCTCGGTCTCCTGCTCGTCCAGCTCGCCGGCCCGGTGCTTGGCCCACATCCGCCGGCAGTCGGTGCAGGCCCCGAGCCGCTCACCGCGCCAGGTGCTCGTGATCATCGGCCCGGTCACCTCGACGATGGCCGGCACGTCGCCGGAGGCGGCCGCCATGAGCTGGGCGGGCACGGTCTTGTCGCACCCGCCGATGAGCACGACCGCGTCCATCGGCTGCGCGGCCACCATCTCCTCGGTCTCCATGGCCATCAGGTTCCGGAACAGCATCGAGGTCGGCGACAACAGGATCTCGCCGAGGCTGATGGTCGGGAAGACCATCGGCAGGCCGCCGGCCTCGAGCACGCCCTGCTTGACGCTGTCCACGATCTGCGGCATCTGCCGGTGGCAGGGGTTGAAGTCGGAGCTGGTGTCGACGACGCCGACGACCGGCCGGGCGAGATCCTCGCGGTCGCGACCGGAGCCGGCCAGGAAGGCGCCGCGGAGGAACCCGCTGAAGCCCTCATCGCCGTACGACGTGACCGCGCGCCGGCGGGGCGCCGACGGCTCGCCCCCACCGGGCCGGCTCCCGGCCGTCTCCGTGGCGGGCTGGGACTCGGGGTGGCTCATGCGACTGGCTCCTGGGGGTTCTTCGAGGTCGGCGTCGCGGTCGACGCCAGGGTCTTGATCGAGGCGCGGATCTTCAGCTGTCCGGGGACCCGCACGACGGTGGGGTGGTCGGGCGGCGCCTGCCCGGCCTCGTTCAGGTGGCGGACCAGGAGGCGGCAGACCTCGTAGGCCATGGCGTCGTGGGGGCGTTCGAAGCTGGTCAGCGGGGGGTTGTAGAGCCGGTGCCACGGGAAGTCGGTGAAGGTGACCAGGGACAGGTCCTCCGGGATCGAGAGCCGCAGGTCGGCGACCGCCTCCAGCGCACCCAGCACCAGCACGTTCGCGGGCACGATGACCGCCGACGGCGGTTCCGGCAGCGCCATGATCTGGCGCAGCGCGTCGCGGCCCCAGGCCTCGGAGTACTCCTTGGCGTAGACGAGGTCGGCGTCGAACCGTACCCCCGCGTCCTCGAACGCCGCCCGCAGTCCGGCCAGCCGCTCCGTCGCGGTGGACTCCCGCGGCTGGGCGGTGATCATGGCGATCCGCGTGTGGCCGTGCCCGAGCAGGGTGCCGGCCAGCTGGTGGATGCCCTCGAAGTCGTTGCAGCACACCGCGTCGGTGCGCTCGTCGGCCGAGTGGCGGTTCACCTCGACGACGTAGGGCCCCTCGACCCCGGCCTCGGCGTACACCTCCTGGGCGCTGCGCCCGCTGGTGGGGGCGTGCACGATCGCGGCGACCGGCAGGCTCTGCAGGCGCAGGAGGTGCTCGCGCTCGACGGCGGGGTCCTCCCCGTGCAGGCACATGATGACCTGGTAGCCCTCCTCGCCGAGGGTCTTCTGGATGCGGGTGGAGATGCCGGCATAGAAGTGGCTGTCGACGTTGGGCAGCACCAGCCCGACCAGCGAGGACCGGTTGCTCTTCAGCGCGCGGGCCGTGGCGTTGGGCCGGTACCCGACCGCGACCGCGGCCTGCTGGACGCGCTCGCGGGTGTGCGGGTCCACGCGCGGGTGGCCGGAGAGGGCCCGCGACGCCGTGGCGATCGAGACCCCGGCGTGTGCGGCGACCGCCTTCAGCGTGGCCATCGAACCGTCCCCCTCCTCACGCCAGCGACCGGCGCACCGGCGCACCATGCTCGCCCACATAGGCCACGACATCACAGTCCAGGGGCTCCAGGATCGTCACGTCCCCGTCCCGCCAGCCCAGGCGTACGTCGTGGCCCGGCACCAGCGCGCTGCCCGGGTCGCCGGCGAGCCGGTCCCGCAGCCCGAGGATCGACGCGCGGCTGGCGTCCGGGTCCAGCGTGGACTCCGCCTCGCCGGTCGCGAGCTCCCGGCGGTTCTTCACGGCGTCGCCGGCGAACAGCAGGTCGCCGTGGGTGGTGGGGACCTGGTAGGCGACGTGGCCGGGCGTGTGGCCGGGAGTCGCGAGCACGCTGATCCCCGGGAGCGGCTGCTCGCCGTCGCGCACCAGCAGCAGCTGGTCGCGCACCCGCTGCAGCTTCTCCACGTGCACGTCGGGCACGTGGAGGGTGCCGGCGGGCTGCCGGGAGGCCCAGTCGAGCTCGGCCTCGGCCACCACCACCTGGGCGCTGTCGAACATGGTGAAGTTGCAGACGTGGTCCCAGTGCAGGTGGGTCACCAGGACATGGGTGACGTCGCCGGGCCGAAGGCCGAGCTCGGCGAGCCCGGCCTTGAGCAGGCTGACGTACGCCGGCGGGCCGGTGTCCACCAGGACCGTGGCACCCGCGGCCTGCACCAGGTAGACCGAGCTCCACCCCATGCCGACGTGGGTCGTCGACCGGCCGGGGAAGCCGGTCGCCAGCCGGTGCGCCGAGTAGCGGACCGGCGCGGTCGGGGACTCGCTCACGCGGTCACCGCCCCCGCCGGCTGCAGCGGCCGCCGCGACAACACGGTGGTGACCCCGCTGCCGACGAACAGCAGCACCGCGGCGACGATGAACGGCCAGGTGTAGCTGCCGGTCCAGTCGACCAGGTAGCCGGTCACGATCGGGGCGAGCAGGCCGAACGCGTTGCCGCCCAGCGTCATCAGCCCGAACACGCGACCCGCCGAGGCGCGGTCCACGGTCAGGTCCCCGCCGAGCGCGTAGTTCAGCGAGATCGAGGAGATGGCGGCGACGAGCACCCACGAGATCAGCACGACGACCAGGACGGTGCTCGTGACCCACGGCAGCGCGAGCAGCGGGAGGCCGAGCAGCATCATCACGATCAGGGAGGTCCGCCGGGCGCCGCCGCTGACGTCCTTGCCGCGCAGCGAACGGTCGCTCACCGCCGCCGCGATCAGGCTGCCCACGGCCGCGACCCCGTAGGTCACGCCGGTCACCCAGCCGGCGCCGAGGTCCGCGAAGCCGCGGGTGTCCACCAGGTAGAGCGGCAGGAAGGACAGGAACAGGTAGTTGGTGTAGACCGCGCACCCCTGGGTCACCATCAGGCCCCACATCGTCCTGGTGCGCAGCAGGGATCCCAGCCCCATGGGGATCGCGCGGGCGGCCTCGGCGGTGTCGCGGGTGGCGAGGATGTGGTCCCGCTCGTCGCCGGCGAGCCACCGGCTCGCCTCCGGCTTGCTGTAGATCGCGAACCAGACCAGCCCGACCAGCACGCCGAACCCGCCCAGGATGAAGAACGAGGTGCGCCAGCCCGCGGTGCTGACGAGGTAGGCGGCCACGACCGCGCCGACCGCAGGCCCCGCGAGCTGGCCGGCGTTGAGCAATCCGCTGAACCGCCCGCGCTCGGTGGCCGGGGCCCACTCCCGGATCACCAGGTTGCCGGCCGGGAAGACCGGCGACTCGCCGACGCCCATCACCAGGCGCGCCACGATCAGGGATCCGAAGCCGACCACCAGCCCGGTGCCGCCCGCGCCGAGCGACCAGAGCACGATCGCCAGCGGCAGCATCACCCTGGTCCCGACCCGGTCCGCGAGGACGCCCACGGGGACCAGGCACAGGGCGTAGGTCCAGCTGAACGCCGAGGAGGCGATCCCGAACTGGCCGTTGGAGAGCCCGAACGCGTCGATGATGTGCGGCGCGGCCACCGACATGTTCACCCGGTCGATGTAGCCCAGCGTGATGATCAGCAGCAGGCCGAACGCGATGACCAGGCGGCGGTTCCCGGTCCCCGGGGCCACCGATTGCCGGCTCGTCGTCCCGGTCAGGGCGTCGGACGATGTCATGTGAACCACCTATGCAAAAAGTGTGGAAACGTTTTCACGATTGTGACGGCCAACACTCGCGGGTGGTCCCGCGGTTGTCAAGGCCCCTCAGTGGGCCCGGGCGCCTGCGTCCCCGGCCGTCTGCCGAGGCCCGGCGAGGGGTCACCCCAGCGCCAGCCGGACGGCGATCACCAGCATCACGACCCCGATGAGCGTGTCGAGCACCCGCCAGGCGCCGGGCCGGGCGAGCAGCGGCGCGAGCAGCCGGGCGCCGTACCCGAGGCCGGTGAACCACGCCGTGCTCGCCACGCACGCCCCGAGGGCGAACCACCACCGGCCGGCATCGCCCTCGTGGTTGGCGACGGTGCCGAGCAGGAGCACCGTGTCGAGGTAGACGTGCGGGTTCAGCCAGGTGAGCGCCACGGTCCGGCCGGTGGCCGCGCGCAGTGAGGTGACGCCGCCGGAGGAGGCCCGCAGCGACTCGGTCCGCCGGGCCCGCAGCAGCGACCCGACGCCGTACCACCCGAGGAAGGCGGCGCCGAGCCAGCGCACCACCGTCAGCGCCGCCGGCGCGGCCTCGACGACCGAGCCGATGCCGGCGACCCCGGCGAGGATCAGCACCACGTCGGAGGCGGTGCAGATCGTCACCACCGCGCCGACGTGCTCGCGCGCGAGCCCCTGCCGCAGCACGTAGGCGTTCTGGGCGCCGATGGCGACGATGAGGGACAGGCCGGTCAGCAGGCCGGCGAGGGAGGCGTCGAGCACCTGGCGAACGCTACGGTCCGGCTCAGCCGTCGTGTCGCTGCTCGACGTGCGAGCGCCGGCGCCCGGTGGTGAGGAACAGCGCCAGGCCCAGCACCCCGACCACGACGCAGATCCAGCCCACCACGCCGGTGTCGACGACGTCGGTGACCGCCGAGGGCAGGTCGACCGCGCCGGTGAGGAGGACCAGCCCGATCACGAGCAGGACGACTCCGACTCCCAGACCCATGGCCCGACGGTACGCCCCGGGGGCGACCTTCGGCCCTGCCCCACGCCGGGCCGGTCGCGTAGGGCTGGAGCAGCGCCCGCGGCGAGAGGGGACCAGGTGGCCGAGCAGGGACGCCTCGTCGACCCCGAGGAGGCGCTGGACCGGCTGCTGCGGGACCTGCGCAGCCGCCCGGAGGGGCTCACCGACCGCGAGGCCGCCCGCCGGCTCGAGGTGAGCGGGCGCAACGAGCTGGTACGCCGGGCGCGCCGCACCTGGCCGGGCCAGCTCGGGCGCCAGCTGGTGCACCCGCTGGCGCTGCTGCTCTGGGCGGCCGCGGCGCTGGCCTGGGTCGGGGGCACCCCGCCGCTGTCGGTCGCGATCGTCGGCGTGGTGCTGCTCAACGCGGGCTTCGCGTTCGTCCAGGAGCGGCATGCCGAGCGCGCGGTCGAGGCGCTGACCGAGTACCTCCCGCCCCGGGCGACCGTGCGCCGGGACGGGGAGGTGCGCAGCGTCGACGCGCGCGAGCTGGTGCCCGGCGACGTGATCGTGGTGGCCGAGGGCGACCGGGTCTCCGCAGATGCGCGGCTGCTCGAGGGGAGCGTGGAGCTGGACATCTCCACGCTGACCGGCGAGTCGTTGCCGGTGCTGCGCACGCCGCTGCCCGGCTACCACCACGGCCCGCTGCTGGAGGCGCGCGACATCGTCTTCAGCGGCACCGGCTGCACCGAGGGCGAGGCCACCGCCGTGGTCTTCGCGACCGGCATGAACACCGAGCTCGGGCGGATCGCGGCGCTCAGCCAGCGCAGCGAGTACACCGAGAGCCCACTGGAGACCCAGGTCAAGCGGGTGGCGTGGCTGATCGCCGCCGTCGCGGTGACGATGGGCGTCGGGTTCATCCCGCTGGGGACCCTGCTCGGTGGGCTCACCCTCGCCGACACCGTGAACTTCGCGATCGGGCTGCTCGTCGCCAACGTCCCCGAGGGACTGCTGCCGACGATCACCCTGGCCCTGGCCGTCGGCGTCCGCCTGCTGGCCCGCCAGGGCGCCCTGGTCAAGCGCATCTCCGCGGTGGAGACCCTCGGCTCCACGAGCGTGATCTGCACCGACAAGACCGGCACGCTGACGCTCAACTCCATGCGCGTGGTCCGCGCCTGGAGCGGGGACGGCGAGCACGACCTCACGGCCCCGCCCGCCGCCCCGCCCGCCGCCCCGTCCGACCTCGTACGACGCCTCGCGGCCGCCGGCACCGCCTGCAACAACGCCCGGTGGGACCCGGCCGACCCCGACCGTCGGGGCGGCGACCCGACCGAGCTCGCGCTGCTCTACCTGGCCGACGCCGTCGGGGTGCCGGTCGACTCCGGGCACCCGACCCGGCGGGCGCAGTTCCACTTCGACCCGGCGCTGCGCCGGATGTCCACGGTCGACGAGGTGGACGACCGGCTGCTGCTGCGCTGCAAGGGTGCTCCGGAGGAGGTGCTGCCGCGCTGCAGCCTGGTCGCGAACGGCGAGGGCGCCGTGCCGTTCACCGAGGAGCTGCACCTCGACGTGGCCGCCCTGATCGACCGCTGGGCCCGGCAGGGCCTGCGGGTGCTCGCCCTGGCTGAGCGGGCCGTCGCGCCGGGGGAGCTGGACGGGCTGGGCCGCGAGGCCGCGGAGTCGGGGCTGACCCTGCTCGGCCTGGTCGCGATGGTCGACCCGCCGCGACCCGAGGTGCGGGACGCGGTCACGAGGTGTCACACCGCGGGCATCCGGCTGCTGGTCGTCACCGGCGACCACGGCCTGACCGCGCGCGCCATCGCCCGCCAGGTCGGCATCGGCACCGACCGCACCCGGGTCGTGACCGGCGCGGAGCTGGAACGGATGCCCGAGGCCGACCTCGACGCGTTGCTGGCCGAGAACGAGGAGCTGATCTTCGCCCGGAGCTCCCCGGAGGCGAAGCTGCGGATCGGCGACGCCCTGCAGTCCCAGGGGCATGTGGTGGCGATGACCGGAGACGGCGTCAACGACGCGCCGGCGC
This sequence comes from Nocardioides panaciterrulae, assembly GCF_013409645.1. Classification (NCBI taxonomy): domain Bacteria; kingdom Bacillati; phylum Actinomycetota; class Actinomycetes; order Propionibacteriales; family Nocardioidaceae; genus Nocardioides; species Nocardioides panaciterrulae. The sequence goes on from NZ_JACCBG010000001.1 coordinate 352,879, forward strand.
TGCGCAAGGCCAGCATCGGGGTCGCCATGGGCCGCTCCGGCACCGATGTGGCCCGCGAGGCCGCGACGATGGTGCTGACCGACGACAACTTCGCCACGATCGTCAGTGCCGTGCAGGCCGGGCGCCGCGTCTACGACAACGTTCGCAAGTTCATCGTCTACATCTTCGCCCACGCCACGCCCGAGGTGGTGCCGTTCCTGCTCTACGCGCTTGCCGGCGGGCACATCCCGTTGCCGCTGACCGTCATGCAGATCCTCGCGATCGACCTCGGGACCGAGACCCTGCCCGCGCTCGCGCTGGGCCGCGAGCCGGCGGAGCAGGGGATCATGGAGCGACCGCCGAGACGTCGGGGCCAGAACGTGATCGACGCCGCCATGCTCGGCCGCGCCTGGGGGCTGATGGGCGGCACGACCGCGCTGCTGGTGATCGCGCTGTTCCTGGCGACCCTGGTCCAGGGCGGCTGGGGCTGGGGCGACAGCGTCTCCAGCGGACCGCTGCACCACGTGTGGGTGCAGGCCACGACGATGTCCTTCCTGGCGATCGTCGCCTGCCAGATCGGCACCGCGGTCGCCTCGCGCACCGAGCGCGCCTCGCTGGCGCAGACCGGGCTGCTCACCAACCCCCTGCTGCTGTGGGGGATCGCCTCCGAGCTGGTCTTCGCCGGGTTCGTGGTGCTGCTGCCGCCGCTGCAGCCGGTGTTCGGGACCACGGCACCGCAGTGGTGGCAGGTCGCGCTGCTGGTCCCGATGCCGTTCCTGGTGTGGGGCGTCGACGAGGTGTGGCGCTGGAGCGTGCGCCGTCGTACGGCGCCGGTCGAGGGCTGAGAGGGCCGACTCCCGGACGGCTGCCGAGTCTGCATGGCAGGCTGGGGTGCCCCGGCGTGCGGCCGGATGTGACGGGGAGTCCTGCGATGCCACGAGGTAGCGGTCTTTGGTCCACGGCGCCGGCAGTCACGCTGGCCGCGGCCGCGGCCACGATGCTCGCGGTCTCGGGCTGTTCGACCGGCGAGAGGGCGGACCGTCCGCATTTCCAGCCGGACGACTACAGCTACCAGCTCATTGTCAGATGCTTCTGCCTCCACGGTGGGGCCGCGGTCCTCGTCCGCGTCGTCGACGGGCGGGTCGGCTCCGCCGAGTGGGTGGAGGCTCGTCGCGGCGGCACCTTGGCAGGCGAGCCCGAGTCCTTCCAGCGCCTGACCATCAACGACGTGATCGACGCGGCCGAGGACAGGACCGCCGACCGGGTCGACGTCGACTGGCCGGACGGACAGCCGTACCCGACGCGGGTCCTCGTCGACCGGTCGGACAACGGAGCCGACGACGAGATCGAGTACGTCGTGAGCCACGTCGAGGTGGCCGACCCGTGATCCGAGGCGTCCCCGACAGACGCGCTGCGACCTGAGGAAGGACGTGGTCCGGTTTGAACAAACGTTTGTTCAAGGCGGCCGGAAGCCCTCTTTCTCATGGTGTCGCCGAGAACGGCGACGGCCCGCCCGCTCCCGGAGGAGCGGACGGGCCGTCGGGGCAGGGCGCCAGCTCAGAACGCTGCCTCGTCGAGGTCCATGACCGACAGGTCGGTGGCCTCGGCGATGGCCCGCTCCGCGGTCAGCCGCGGCAGGTTGGTGCGCGCGAAGAACTGCGCGGCCGCGACCTTGCCCTCGTAGAAGGCCTGGTCCTTCCCGGGGTTCCCGCCGAGCTTCTCCAGCGCGACCTCGGCCTGGCGCAGCAGCAGCCAGGCGCAGACGACGTCGCCGAGCACCATCAGCAGCCGGGTGGTGTTCAGGCCGACCTTGTAGATGTTGCGCAGGTCGCCGCCGTCGCCGCTCGGGTCGGCCGACATCAGGTCGTTGATCATCGCGCCGACGATCGCGTTGGCGTCCTCGAGCGCGGTGGCGAGCAGCTCGCGCTCGACCTTGAGCCGGCCGTTGCCCGCCCCGCTGTCGACGAAGGCCTGGATCTCGTTCGCCAGGTGGCCCAGCGCCTTGCCCTGGTCCTTGACGATCTTGCGGAAGAAGAAGTCCTGGCCCTGGATCGCGGTGGTGCCCTCGTAGAGCGTGTCGATCTTGGCGTCGCGGACGTACTGCTCGAGCGGGTACTCCTGCAGGAAGCCCGAGCCGCCGAAGGTCTGCAGCGACTCCGTGCCCAGCAGCACCCACGAGCGCTCGGAGCCGTAGCCCTTGACGATCGGCAGCAGCAGGTCGTTGATCTTCTCCGCGAGCTCGTCGCGCTCGCCGGCGTGGTCGGCGAGCATCACCCGGTCCTGCCAGGAGGCGGTGTAGAGCACCAGCGCGCGCATCGCCTCGGCGAACGACTTCTGCACCATCAGCGAGCGGCGCACGTCGGGGTGGTGGGTGATGGTCACGCGCGGCGCGGTCTTGTCCGCGGCCCGGCTCAGGTCGGCGCCCTGGACCCGGTTCTTGGCGTAGTCGAGCGCGTTGAGGTAGCCGGTGCTCAGCGTCGCGATGGCCTTGGTGCCGACCATCATCCGGGCGTTCTCGATGACCTGGAACATCTGCGCGATGCCGTTGTGCACCTCGCCGAGCAGCCAGCCGCGGGCGGGCTCGCCGCCCCCGTTGGCGGGGTCGCCGAAGGTCACCTCGCAGGTGTTGGAGACCTTGATCCCCATCTTGTGCTCGACGTTGGTGACGTAGACGCCGTTGCGCTCGCCGGTCAGCTCGCCGGTCTCGTGGTCGAAGTGGAACTTCGGCACCAGGAACAGCGAGAGGCCCTTGGTGCCGGGGCCGCCGGCGCCCTCGACCCCGACCGGGCGGGCCAGCACGAGGTGCATGATGTTCTCGCTCATGTCGTGCTCGCCCGAGGTGATGAAGCGCTTGACGCCCTCGATGTTCCACGAGCCGTCGTCGTTCGCGGTGGCCTTGGTCCGGCCGGCGCCCACGTCGGACCCGGCGTCGGGCTCGGTGAGCACCATCGTGGTGCCCCACTCCCGCTCGACGATGATCTGGGCGATCCGCTTGTCGCGGTCGTTGCCGTTGCGGTCGATGACGCCGGCGAACGCCGGGCCGCAGCCGTACATCCACACGGGGGCGTTCGAGCCGAGCACCATCTCGGCGATCGCCCAGTTCAGGGTCGACGGCGCCGGGGTGCCGCCGAGCTGCTCGGGGATCTGCAGACGCCAGAACTCCGCGTCCATCCAGGCGCGGTAGCTCTTCTTGAACGACTCGGGGACGGGGGCCTCGTGGGTCTGCGGGTCGAAGACCGGCGGGTTGCGGTCGCTGTCCTCGTACGACGCGGCCAGGTCCTCGCGAGCCAGGCGGTCGACCTCGGCCAGCACCTCGCGCGCGGTCTCGCCGTCCACCTCGGCGAACGGGCCGGCGCCGAGGACCTCGTCGCGGCCGAGCACCTCGAACAGGTTGAACTCGATGTCGCGCAGGTTGCTCTTGTAGTGGCTCACTGATCCACCTTCTCGATGTCGTTGCGGGAGGGCCAGCACGCAGGTCCTACTGACCGGTAACAAAATGATAGGAGGATGGTCGAAGCCCGTGCAAGGCGGGGTGACCGGCATCTCCCGGCCACCCCGATGCAGGCCCCGATCCAGGGGTGGGTGCGGGGGTGGGCCCGGGGGTGGGTCCGGGGCCGGTGCGGGCGGCGCTGCGGGGTCGGTCGCGATGGTCGAGTGTGTGGATCGACTATCTGACAGAATCGAGGCCATGCGCGTCTCTGCGAAGTCCGACTACGCCCTGCGCGCGCTGATCGAGATGGCGGTGCGCGAGGACGGCCGCGCGGTCAGCGCCGAGGAGCTGGGCCGGCTGCAGGACATCCCGCACGGCTTCCTCCAGGCGATCCTGGCCGACCTGCGCAAGGCCGACATCGTGCTGTCGCAGCGCGGGCAGTCCGGGGGCTGGCGGATGGCCCGTGCCGCCGGCGAGGTCTCGGTGGCCGATGTGATCCGGGCGGTGGACGGTCCGCTGGTCTCCGTCTACGGGCTGCGACCCGAGGCGGTCAGCTACAGCGGCTCCGCCGAGGTGCTCCAGCACGTCTGGATCGCGGCCCGGCGCTCGCTGCGCGATGTCTTCGAGCAGGTCTCGATCCAGCAGCTCGCCGACGGCGACCTCCCGGACGCGGTGACCGCGCGCACCGCCGACGAGGACGCCTGGCAGCCGCACTGAGCCCGAGCCGGCGGAGCGGGGTCGTTACTCGCCCCTGAGTCCCTGGACCCACTGCACCAGCGGCCGCAGCGCCCGCCAGTCCTCGCGCACCGCGTCGAGCAGCCCGGGGGTGTGGATGTGCGGCTCGAACCCGTGCGAACGGCCGGCGGTCAGCGTCCGGTGGCGCAGCAGCTCGATCCGCGGATGGTCCACGGTGTAGCCGCGCGGTGAGGTCTTCAGTCGGTCCCCGCCGATCTCGAAGCCCACCGTGGTCAGGCGCGCGAGGAGCTGTTCGAGCTCGGCACCGCGCCGCTCGTCGTCCACCGCCTCCCGGAACGCCGCGAGCCGGGGCGGCGAGGCGTCGTAGAAGCCGGCGCCGGTGCGCACGCCCTGCGCCGAGACCTGGACGTACCAGCCGGTGCTCGGCCCGGCGGCGACGTAGGCGCCCTGGTGGGTCTTGTACGGCGTCTTGTCCTTGCTGAACCGCACGTCGCGGTAGGGGCGGAACACCTTGACGGTCTTCTCGTCGGGCGCGAACTCGGGGGCCAGCGCCGCGGTCAGCGCCACCATCGGCGCGCGCACGGACTGCTCGTAGACGTCCCGGTGCTTCTCCCAGAACGACCGGGTGTTGTCCATCTCCAGGTCGTCGTAGAAGTCCAGCGCAGCCACGGGAATCCCGGTGAACCCATCCATGTCTCGAGCCTAGGGTGCGTCCGCTCGTCGTCACCCGAGCGGAGAGCCGAGGCCCCGGGAGAGGTGATCGAGGACTCGTCGGCGAGCTGGCCCGTTCCGAGGATCTGGGCGCTCCCGGAGTCGTATGATCTCGTCGCAGATCAGGTCACGTGTCCCTGGCAGACGCGCAAGACGGCGGACCGAAGTCGCACCATCCCGCCCACCCCCTGCCTCCCCTGGACGAGCCCCGTGATCCTGCTGCTCGGCGCTGCCGCGTCGCTGTTCTCCCTGTCCGCCACCGTGCCGCAGGTGCTGCGCGCCGCACGCACCCGCTCCGTGGAGGGCGTCTCCTACGTCTCGGTCGTGCTGTCGCTGGCCACCTTCACGCTCTGGGTCGTCTACGCGTTCGCGGTGGCCGACCGGGTGCAGATCGTCAACAACGTGCTCGCGTTCGTGCTGCTGATCGCGCTGGCCGTCGTGGTGGCCCGCACCGGGGGCCGGAGCTCGTGGGCTGCCGTCGGGGCGATCCTCCTCAGCGCCGCCGTCGCCGTCGTGGTGGTGGACGTGCTGAACTCCTTCGTGCTGGCCCTGGCCGCCACCGCCATCAGCTCGGTCCGGATGCTGCCGCAGACCCGCCTCGCGCTCGCGCGGAGGCCGATGAGCGGCCTGGACCCCTGGAGCCTCGTGCTGGGCTGGGTCGGGATGGTCCTGTGGGCGTCGTACGGCGCCGCGGTCGGCGACCTCGGCGTGCTGATCTGCTCGGCGCTGGGCCTGGTCATGCAGTCGGCCATCGTCGCGGTCCGGGTGCCGCCCCGTCGCTCGCTGCAGTCCCTGGCCGAGGGACGGCTCGGGACCCCGGTCGCGCGGCTGGCCTCGCCCCTCGCGCGACGCTTCCCGGCCCCCGCCCCGGTGGGCTACGGGCTGGCCGCCTGAGCTTCCGCGGCGGGCCTGCGCCGGGCTCGTCAGCCGAGGTCGGCGCTGAGCTGGCGGTCGCCGGACTGGGCGCGTGCGGTGATCGTGACCGTGGAGCCCCCGCAGCGCGGCGCCTCGAGGAACGCGTGGCCGCCGCTGGTCCGGTAGACCACGTCGAGGCCGTCACCCGGGGTCCAGCGCAGCAGCGTCGCCGGTCCGTTGTCGGTCTGCGGGTCCCGGGCGAACCAGGCGGCGCCGGCGCACCACGTCAGCGACCCGGACACCGCCGGGCCGAGGTCGGCGTACCCATCGCCGCCGCGGGCGTAGACGTGGGACTCCTCGACCCGCCGCTCGTGCGGGATCACGCTCCACACCGCGCCGTCGCGCGTCAGCAGGCCCTCCCAGCCGTGGCAGTCCGGCACGCCGGGGAACGGGTCGAACCGGATCCCGTCCACGCGGCCGATGGTCCGGCACGAGGGGCGGCTGTCGTCGAAGGCCAGCACCGCGTCGCCGTACGGCGTGATCCGGGCGTTGTTGAACCCGTGGCGAGGCGGGGCGCACCAGCCCAACGTCGAGGTGGCGGTGCCGAGGTCGACCGTGGCCACGCAGTAGTGGCCCTGGTGGATCGTGGCGTGCAGCAGGTGCCCGTCGCCGAGGGCCCAGGCGCCGCCGTTCACGGTGGGGACGTCGGAGCCGCCGTCGAGGGTGAAGCTCTGCTGGTCGTCGGCGACGTTGACGACCTGCGCGACGCTGGGGTGTGCCTCCTGGCGGTCCTGGAGCACCACGACGGCCCAGTCCCCGTCCAGCAGCGCGTCGGAGATCCGCTGGCTCGGGTCGGCGGAGACCGTCGTCGTGCCCGCGCCCGGCGCGGTGATCCTGGCGGTGGTGCCGGCTTGGTCGACCGCGAGGCTGGTCCGGCCGTCCCGGGTCACGGTGGTGTCCACCGGGCCGGGCACCGGTTGCCAGTCCAGCAGCTGCGTGCCGGCCGGGACCGTGGCCGGGTGGGACGAGGACCCGCCCGACCGGGCGGGCGAGGACCCGGCGGCCGAGGGATTGCCGGTCGGACTGCCGGACGGGCTGCCGGAGGACGTGCTCCCGGTGGACGGGGTCGGGGCTGCGGACCGCGACGACGGCGGTGTGGAGCCACCGTCGTCGCAGGCCGAGAGCGCCAGCGACGCGAGCAGCAGCGCGGCGGCCGCGGCGTACCGCCGGTGGCGACCGGCCATCAGACGCCGATGTTGTGCTGGAAGTGCGCCTCGTTGGCCCGGTAGCTCTTGTAGGCCTGACGCCACTGGACCCTGTCGATGTAGGGCTCGGAGGGGTCGAAGCGCTGCTGGTCCCACGGCTCGAAGTAGCCGATCTGGTTGGGCTTGTCGCCGCGCTTGTCGTAGCCCCGGCCGACCTGGAAGTGGCCCGAGGCGTCGTCGTCGAGGTAGGGGTAGTACTTCTTCAGCAGGATCGGGTGCAGGATCACCGGCGCCTTGTAGTCGACGATGTGGCGGAACAGCAGCAGCTGCCACTTGCCGAAGCCGTAGTCGCCGACGTCGAGGGTGATGTAGGCCCCGGCGTGGTCCTTGTCGTCCCAGCCGGTGGCCGCGTTGGTCACCCGGACCATGTCGGTGATCGCGGTGCCGCTGCTGGTGGTGCCGAGCTTGTTCGCCCAGTGCTGCTGGCTGCGCGCGTGGCCGGTCCAGCCCCAGGCGACCATCTGCATCGTGGTCGGGCCGCACCAGTAGGTCTGGTGCTGCTCGGAGACGTCGTGACCGTTGAGGACGTGGGCCTTCTGCGGGTAGTCGCCGCGGGTCTTGCGCTGCTGCCGGGTCGTGCGGCTGCGGGCGGCCGCGGTGCCGTCGGCGGCGAGCATCTCGGGGTGCGCGGCCAGCACCGAGCTCGGGATCGTGACGCCGTCGATGGCGTGGCGCAGCAGCCACACCTTGCCCACCGAGCGGGCCGCGGCGGTGAGCTCGGCGCGCTCGGCGTCGGCGCGGGCCGCGGGGCTCATCCGACCGAAGCGGCGCAAGGTGGCGAGCTCGTCGAGGTCGCCGGTGCTCTCGGTCGCGGCCGGGCGGGCGGCGATGGCTCGGGCCGCGGTGGCCGCCCGGGCCTGGACCTGCGCCTGGGTGCTCTCGGTCCAGCCGGTGTGCAGGCAGTAGCGCTGGCCGTCGAAGTCGGCGCACCGCACCAGGGCCGCGGCCAGGCGGCTCGGCCCGGCGTTCACCGGCACCCGGCCGGGGGCCTGGGCCCGGCCCTGGGCGAGGACCCGGTCGATCTCCGCCTTCAGCTCGGGGGTGAGCCGGCCGCGCGGCGCGGTGTCGGCGGTGGCCAGCGCGCGAGTGGTCCGGTCGCTCGACGCGGCGATCCGGCCCTCGTCGTCCCCGCCGTGCGGGACGAAGGGAGCGGCGGCGAGCAGCAGCGCGAGCGCGCCGACGGCAAGGGTGCGGGGGCGGGGGCGAGACATCGACGACCTCGAGGCGCGACGGGGATGGGACGTACCACTGTCACCTCTGGTCACAGGAGTCGTCAACCTACCCGGTCGTCACATGCGCCACAGGGTCGGCGGAGCGCCCGCGCCGTGGGGCGAGTGTGGCGGTCGGTGCGGGCCGCAGGGCCCCGGCGAATGGCAGGGCGGGGCTCGCGCGGACATGCGCCGTTCGGGCTATGTGGCGGCCGGACGGTGCGGCCTAGCGTGGGCGAGGACGGGGAGAAATGGAGAGTGTCATGTCCGAGGAACTCAAGGCAGCAGCCGCTCGGATGCCGACGGAGGTGTTCAACCAGGGCAGGTTGGAGGTGATCGACGAGGTGGTCCATCCGGACTTCGTCGACCACGGCACGCCCTGGGAAGGCATCTCCAACGACCGCGAAGGTCTCAAGGCGATGGTCGGCGCGATCCGCCGGGCGTTCCCAGACCTCGAGAACACGGTCAACCACGTGGTCGCGGAGGGCGATCTGGTGGCTCAGCACGTGACGACCAGGGGCACGATGCTGGGCGAGCTGGCAGGGATGCCGCCCACCGGGAAGCAGGCGACGTGGGACGCGATGCACCTGGTCCGGTTCCGCGACGGGCAGATCGCGGAGCACTGGGTGGTGGTGGATCAGCTGGGCATGTTCCAGCAGCTCGGGTTCGTGCAGATGTCTGGCCAGCCGCAGCCGGCATAGCCGGCGCAGGTCGCGCTCGTGGGCGCGGCCTGATCTGGAGCGGATGACGAGACTCGAACTCGCGACATCGACCTTGGGAAGGTCGCGCTCTACCAACTGAGCTACATCCGCAGTGACCCCGCCAGGGGGTCGCGCACATGCTAGTTCATCAGTCGCCGCCGGGTGACACGGGTCGGGCCGCGAGCGGTACGGCGAGTCGCGCCAGCGTCGGGTAGCGCGGGGTGACGGTGTCGCCCGAGGATCGTCCGGTGACCCGGCGGTGCACCCAGGGCAGGGCGGCCTCGCGGGTCCAGGCGAGGTTCTCGCGCAGCTGCTCGCGCCGGGACGGGATGGGCTGGTCGGCCAGGGGCAGTGGTGCCAGGTCGTGCGCGAGCCCCAGGGTGTCGAGGACCTCGATGGCCATCCGCTGGTGCCCGGCGGACCCCATGTGCATCCGGTCCTCGTCCCAGTAGCGCCAGTCGCGGTACTCCCGCAGCCGCCAGAAGTCGACCACGGTGGCGCCGTGCCGGTCGGCGCTCTCGCGGACCAGCTCGTTGTAGAGGGCGAACCGGGCCCGGACCGGGCGGTAGATCGCCGACCCGCCGGGGTCGAACGCCGTCCACACGAGCACCCGGGCCCCGGTGGCGGCCAGCGTGCCCAGCGCCCGGTCGTAGTCGGCGACCAGCGCGTCCAGGTCGACCCTGGGGCGCAGGATGTCGTTGGCTCCCGCGTAGATCGTCACCAGGTCGGGTTCCAGCGCCACCGCCGGCGCCAGCTGCTCGCGGATGATCGCGTGCAGCTTGCGCCCGCGGATCGCGAGGTTGGCGTAGCCGAACTCCCCGGTGCCGTCCTGCTCGGCCCGCCACGCCAGCACCTCGGCCACCCGGTCGGCCCAGCCGCGCAGGCCGTTGGGGCGTCCGGGGTCGGGGTCGCCGACCCCTTCGGTGAAGGAGTCGCCGAGGGCGACGTAGCGGTGGAACGGTCCGGCACTCGACATGGCTCCATCCTCGGGGGCCCGACAAGCGCGGGCGGCGAGGGGGTCCGGCCGCGCGCGCGGGTAGGGTGCCCTCGTGCTGCTGTCAGACCGCGACATCCTCCGTCAGATCGAAGCCGAGCGCATCCGCCTCGAGCCGTTCGACGCCGGGATGCTGCAGCCGTCCTCGATCGACGTGCGGCTCGACCGGTTCTTCCGGGTCTTCGAGAACCACAAGTACCCGCACATCGACCCGGCCGAGGACCAGTCCGAGCTGACCCGGGTGGTCCAGCCCGAGGGCGACGACCCGTTCATCCTGCACCCGGGGGAGTTCGTGCTCGGCTCGACGTACGAGGTGGTCACGCTGCCCGACGACGTCGCCGCCCGAGTGGAGGGGAAGTCCTCGCTCGGCCGGCTGGGGCTGCTGACCCACGCGACCGCGGGGTTCGTCGACCCGGGCTTCTCCGGCCACGTCACGCTCGAGCTCGCGAACGTCGCCACGCTCCCGATCAAGCTCTACCCGGGCATGAAGATCGGCCAGTTCTGCTTCTTCCGGCTGACCTCGCCGTCGGAGCACCCGTACGGCTCGGAGCGGTACGGCTCGCGCTACCAGGGTCAGCGCGGACCCACGCCGTCGAGGTCGTACGCGAACTTCCACCGCACCCGGATCTGACCGGCTCTCCCCGGCTCCGAGGCCGGGGGACGGGCCGCGCGCCGGGGTCAGTTGTCGATCCGGTCGGCGAGCCGCCGCAACCGCCGGGCGAGGCGGTGCCGGTGCGGCTCCGCGGGGAGCTGCGGGCCCGAGGCGCGGGCGACGCGCTCGCGGATCTGCTGGCGGGCCTGGGTCTCGATGGGGTCGAAGCTGTCGTGCATGGTGGTCTCCCTGTCGGGGCTGAGGGGGTGCGGGGTGGGGCTCAGACCTCGGTCAGCACGATGTCGCCGCTGACGGTCTTGGCGCGGACCTCGACGTGGTCGGTGCCCTCCTGGGGCTGGCCGGCGCCGGTGAGGTCGGAGCGGATCTCGCCGCTCACGGTGGAGATGTCGGTCCAGACGGGGACGCCGGCCGGGATGCCGAGCTGGACGTCGCTGGAGGCGCCCTTCACGGTCACCCGGCCGCGGTGCGTACGGCGCACCTGCAGGTCGCCGCTGCCGGTCATGAACGACAGGTCGTCGCTGGCGGCGGCGACGGTCAGGTCGCCCGAGCCGGTCTTCACGACGACCGGGCCCGCGACCCGGCCCATCTCGACGTCGCCGGACCCGGTGGACACGGCGGCGCCGGCCAGGGCCTCGCCGAGCGTGACGTCGCCGGAGCCGCTCTTGAGCCGGAGCTCGCCGCGCGCCTCGCGGATCCGGATGCCGCCGGAGCCGGTGGTGACCGTCCCCGCCCCGGTGAGCAGCTCGAGCCCGACGTCGCCCGAGCCGGTCCTGACCTGGCACGCCGCCGCCTGGCCGTCGACGGTGACGTCGGCGCTGCCGGTCTTCACCGCCAGGTCGCTGTCGGTGGGCAGCGTGACGACGACGTCGAGGCGCGAGTCGCTCCCGAACAGGCCGCCGCGCTGCTTGGGGGCGACCACGCTGACCTGGGCGCCGTCCTGGGTCACGTGCACCTCGTCGGCGTCGCGGCCGGTGACCTCGACGTGGGTCTCGGCGGTGTCGGTGGCGTGGACGGTGACGCTGCCCCGGCCGAGCTCGACGTACAGCTCGACGGGGCGGGGGCTCTCGAAGCGGTGCTCGGACATGACTGGTTCCCCTGCTCTGGATGGTGTGACGGTGTGTTCGTCCGCGGGACCGGCCTGCTGCGGGTCCCGTCGGGAGTGCTTGACGGTGTGGCCGGCGTTGCCTGTGTCGGCGTTGCCTGTGTCGGCGTAGCCGGTGTCTGTGTTGCCGGTGCGTGCGCGCCGCGGGCCGGCGCGGCTGTCGGCGCCTAGAGCCAGCCGGTCATCCGCCGGTTGCCCCGGGTGGTGCCCTTCCCGAACGGGTCGCCGCCCAGGAAGGGAATGCTGGAGAGGTCGAGGTCGACGTTGATGGCGTTCTCGCGGGTGGCGGCCCGCACGATGTTGACCAGCCAGGTATTGAGCGAGTGGCCGGACCGGGCGGCGAGCTCCTCGGCGCGGGCCTTGACCGACTCCGGGATGCGCAGCGTGACCCGGGCGGTGGTGCCCTCCTCCTCGCCCTCCTCGGGGCCGGGGGCCGCCGACGGCGCGGCCGCCGAGTCGGCGCCGGGGGGCGCGACGTGCACCACGAAGGCCAGGTCGCGGCCGTCGAGCCGGACGTCGACCCCGCCGGAGGGCATCTCGGCGGTGATCTCGGCGGCCGCCTGCGAGGCCGCCTCCATCAGGGCCAGCCGGGCGGCCGGCTCGAGGGCGAACGTGAGCCGCTCGGCGGCGGCCCGGGTCTCCGGGCCGGCGGCGTCCGCGGCGGCGACCAGGTCGCGACGGAGGCTGTCGACGTACGGCGTGATGTCCATGCGCACCACGATGACATCACGATGACGTCATGTCAAGGCATAGTGACGTCAGGTTTGGTGTCATGGGCGCGCGGGTAGGCGCTCCGAAGGCTGCCACCGGGTCCCGCGGTGGGTCCTCGGTGACGGCGGCCCCCTCGAGACGGAAGGCAGCTCATGGCTGACTCGGGCATCACGGTCCTCGCGAGCGGCACGCTCATCCAGGCGAGTGCCGTGGACTACCTCATGCTGATCATCTACTTCGGCTTCGTCGTCGGCATCGGCCTGATGGCCGGCCGCCAGGTCTCGGAGTCGCTGGACTTCTTCCTGTCGGGCCGGGCGATGCCCGCCTGGGTCACGGGCCTGGCGTTCATCTCCGCCAACCTCGGTGCGGTCGAGATCATGGGCATGTCCGCCTCGGGTGCCCAGTTCGGCATGCCGACCGTCCACTACTTCTGGATCGGCGCGATCCCCGCGATGCTGTTCCTCGGCGTCGTGATGATGCCGTTCTACTACGGGTCGAAGGTGCGCTCGGTGCCGGAGTTCATGGCCCGCCGCTTCGGTCCCGGCGCGCACCTGGTCAACTCGATCTCGTTCGCGGTGGCCCAGCTGCTGATCGCGGGCATCAACCTCTACCTGCTCGGCAGCATCGTGCACGCGCTCCTCGGTTGGCCGCTGTGGCTGGCGCTGATCGTGGCGGCCGCCGTCGTGTTGTCGTACATCACCCTGGGCGGCCTGAAGGCCGCGATCTACAACGAGGTGCTGCAGTTCTTCGTGATCGTGGCCGCGCTGCTGCCGCTCACCCTGCTCGGGCTGCACAAGGTGGGTGGCTGGAGCGGCCTGAAGCAGCAGATCACCGAGGCGGCCGGCAAGGGCGGCGCGCCGTCCGCGGCCGAACAGCTCAACTCCTGGCCCGGCTCGGCGCTGTCCGGCTTCGACTCCTCGGTGCTCTCGGTCATCGGCATCGTCTTCGGTCTGGGCTTCGTGCTGTCCTTCGGCTACTGGACCACCAACTTCGTCGAGGTCCAGCGGGCGATGGCGTCGAACTCGATCTCCGCGGCGCGCAAGACGCCGATCATCGGCGCCTTCCCGAAGATGTTCATCCCGTTCATCACGATCCTGCCCGGCATGCTGGCCGCGGTCCTCGTCCACGAGATCGCCAAGATCAAGGCCGGGGGCACGGTCCCGGGCGGGTCCTCGGGCCACGGGGTTACCTACAACGACTCGTTGCTGCTGCTGATGCGCGACCTGCTGCCGAACGGCCTGCTGGGGCTGGCCATCGCCGGCCTGCTGGCCGCGTTCATGGCCGGCATGGCCGCCAACATCTCGGCGTTCAACACGGTCCTCAGCTACGACCTGTGGGGCGACTACCTGGTCAAGGGCCGCGACGACGCCTACTACCTGCGGGTCGGCCGCTGGGCGACGGTGGGCGCCACGATCATCGCGGTCTTCACCGCGGGCCTGGCCAGCAACTTCAGCAACATCATGAACTACCTGCAGACGCTGTTCGGCTTCTTCAACGCCCCGCTCTTCGCCACCTTCATCCTCGGCATGTTCTGGAAGCGGATGTCGCCGACCGCCGGCTGGGTCGGCCTGGTGTCCGGCACGCTGTCGGCGATCGTCGTCGCGTTCCTCAGCGAGAACGCCTTCGGCTCCCTGAGCATCGGCGTGATCCCGGTCGGGGGTCAGGGCGCGGCGTTCCTCGCGGCCGGTGTCGCGTTCGTCGTGGACGTGCTGCTGAGCGTCGCGGTGTCGCTGGTGACCGAGCCGAAGCCGGTCTCGGAGCTGCGCGGGCTCGTCTACTCCGAGACCCCCAAGAAGGACCTGGTGGACGAGCACGAGGCGGGCTACCCGTGGTACCGCCGGACCCTGCCCCTGGCCGGCGTGGCACTGGTCATGGTCATCGCCCTGAACGCTGCCTTCTGAGGAGGACGACATGTCGACCAGCAACCCCACCAGCAACTCGACCGGCAGCCCGCGCCAGCACACCGCCGGGCTCCTGGACATCCGCAACATCATCGGCGGCCTGCTCGGGATCTACGGTGTGATCCTGGTGCTCATGGGCATCTTCGCCGACCCCCAGGAGGGCAAGACCGGCGGCGTCAACGCCAACCTGTGGGCCGGGATCGCGCTCCTCGTCGTCTCGGCGATCTTCATCGCCTGGGCGAAGCTGCGTCCGGTCGAGGTGCCCGAGGACGCCGCCGCCTCTGCCGAGCCGGGCGAGGCGCCCGCGCACATGGACGCCCGCTGACCGCTGCCGGCGCCCGGGCCCGCCCGGACGCCGGCCGACGCGCCACGGTTCGTGGCGGATCTGTCCTACGTGGTGCGACGGATCCGCCACGAATGCATTTCGGGGTCTCCGCCGGCTCATCGCCGACCTGGACGAGACGAAGAACGCGGTGGCCGCGACGCACCAGGTGCGTCGAGGCCACCGCGTTGTCTGCGGACCGGGTCAGCTGACCGGTCAGATGACCCCGGTCAGAGGTCGAACAGCGACCCTGACTCGTTGATGTCCACGTCGGTCTTCGGCTGATGGGCCTGGCCGTTGGACCGCGGGGCCGGCTTGGGCTCCTCCTCGGGCTCGGCGGACTCCGTCGACTCGGCCGGGTGCTCGGTCTCGGCCCCGGTGTCGGCCTCGGCCTCCGCCCCGGTGTCGGCCTCGGTCTCCGCCCCGGTCTCGGCCTGGGCGTCGGCGCGGTGCTCCGAGGCGCTGCCGGCCGCAGCCGTGGCGGCCGCGCTGAGCGCTGCCCCGCCGACCGCACCGTCATCAGACCCGCCATCCGAACCGGCGTCCGGGTGGGCGCGGTCGGCGTCGGCCGCCCTGTCGGCCGCCTCGGGGGCGGGCTCGGGGGCGGAAGCGGCCTCGGGCTGCGGTTCCGGCGCGGCCGAGGGAGCGACCGCCTCGGGCGCGGCGATGTCGAAGAGCGAGCCGCCCTCCGGGATGCCGCTGGACGGAGCCGGCGCACCGGCGGCCGGACCGGTCGTGGCCGGTTCGGCCTCGTCGGTCGGCACCCCGTCGGTCGACTCGGTCTCGGGCTTCGCGGACTGGACCGGCTCGGTCTCGCCGGCCTCGGTCGGCTCGGGCTCGGCGGCACCGCTGTCCCTTGCCGGCTCGGGAGCGGTGGTCTCGACCGGCTCGGGAGCGACGATGTCGAACAGGGAGCCCTCCGCGGGGATCTCCGCGGCCGGGACCTCCGGCTGCGTCGACGCCTCGGGCTCCGGCTTCGTGCTGGACTCCGGCTCGGCCCGGTCCTCCGGCTCGGCCCGGTCCTCCGGCTCGGCCGCGGGCTCCGGCTCGGCCGCGGGCTCCGGCTCCGTCGCGGCCTCCGGCTCCGGCGCCTCGAGGTCGAAGAGCGACCCGCCGGTTCCGAGCTCGGTGCTCGGCGCGGCGGGCTCGAGCTCGGGCTCGGCCGCCTGCGCGGCCTGGTCGGCGACGTCCTCGGCGGGCTCGGCCGGGGCGGGAGCCGCCGCCGGCTGCTCGGCCACCGGCTCGTCCCCGCCGAGGTCGAAGAGCGACCCGCCGGTCCCGAGCTCGGTGTCCGGCGCGGCGGGCTCGGCGGTCGTCTCCGCCTCCGGCACGGCCGGAGCGGGCGTCTCGGCGTGCTGCTCGGCCTCCGGCTCGTCGCCCCCGAGGTCGAAGAGCGAGCCGCCCGACGACGCGGGCTCGGCGGCCCTGGCCTCCTCCTGGACCGACGCGGAGGGCGCGGCGGTGGCGGCCGGCTCCTCCTTCGCCTCCGGCTCGTCGAACAGCGACGACCCGCCGGACGCCTTGGCCGCCGGCCCGGCGTCCTCGGTGGCGGTGACGGTGTCCTCGGTCAGGGTCTCGTCGCCGGCCTCCGGCTCGGCCTTGGTCGCGGGGTCGGCCCCGGCCCCCGCGGGGGCAGGGGAAGCCGCGGCAGGAGAAGCCGCGGCAGGAGAAGCCGCGGCCGCGGCGCCGGCGCCCGGCTGCAGCTTGGTGGCGGACTCGCCCTTCACCGAGGCGAGCAGCATCTGCGCGACGTCGAGGACCTCGACCTCCTCGCGAGCCTCGCCCTTGGCCTGCTGGGCGGTCAGGCCGTCGGACAGCATCACCCGGCAGAACGGGCAGCCCACCGCGATCTGGTCGGCACCGGTTCCGACCGCCTCCACGGTCCGGTTGACGTTGATCCGCTCACCGAGGTTCTCCTCCATCCACATCCGGGCGCCGCCGGCGCCGCAGCAGAAGGACCGCTCGGAGTTGCGCTCCATCTCGCGGTACTCCGCGCCGGGCAGCACCTGCAGCAGCTCGCGCGGCGGGCTGTAGACGCCGTTGTGGCGGCCGATGTAGCAGGGGTCGTGGTAGGTGATCGAGCGCCTGTGCGCGCCGGCGCCGTCCTGGACCGGCGTCAGCCGGCCCTCGCGCACCAGCCGGTTCAGCAGCTGGGTGTGGTGCACGACCTCCAGCTCGATGCCGAACTCCTGGTACTCGTTCTTGAGCGTGTTGAAGCAGTGGGCGCAGGTGGAGACCACCTTCTTGACCTTCGCCTGCTTCAGCGTCTCCACGTTCTGCTGGGCCAGGCCCTGGAACACGAACTCGTTGCCGGCGCGGCGGGCCGGGTCGCCCGTGCAGGTCTCCCCGTTGCCGAGCACCCCGAAGCTGACGTCGGCCATGTGCAGCAGCTCGGCCACCGCCCGGGTGGTCTTCTTCGCCCGGTCCTCGTAGGCGCCCGCGCAGCCGACCCAGAACAGCCACTCGACCTCGTCGAGGGACTCGATGCTCTCGCCGACGACCTTGACCTCGAAGTCCAGCCCCTTGGCCCAGTCCATGCGCGCCTTCGGCGACATGTTCCACGGGTTGCCCTTGTTCTCCAGGCCCTTGAAGAGCCCGTTCAGCTCGGCGGGGAAGTTCGACTCCACCAGCACCTGGTAGCGGCGCATGTCGACGATGTGGTCGACGTGCTCGATGTCGACGGGGCACTGCTGGACGCAGGCGCCGCAGGAGGTGCACGACCACAGCACGTCGGGGTCGATCACCGCCGCGCCGGAGTCGGGCATGTAGAACCAGTCGTCGCCGGTCTCGCCGACCAGCGGGCGCTCGGCCTCCTTCGTCAACGTGTCGCTGCCCTCGAGCAGCGCGGCGCGCTCGCCCTCGGGCGCCTGGAGGTACGGCGCCTTGGCGTAGGCGTGGTCGCGCAGCGCGGTGATCAGCAGCTTGGGCGACAGCGGCTTGTCGGTGTTCCACGCCGGGCACTGGGACTGGCAGCGGCCGCACTCGGTGCAGGTCGTGAAGTCGAGGAGGCCCTTCCAGCTGAAGTCCTCGATCGAGCCGACGCCGAGCTTCGCGTCCTCGTCGAGGTCGTCGATGTCGTCGAGCGTGATCGGCCTACCGGCCGAGGTGAGCGGCTTGACCGCGCCGAGCGCGGTGCGGGCGGGGTCCCGCTTGAACCAGATGTTGAAGAACGCCGTGAACCGGTGCCAGGCGGTGCCCATGTTCAGGTTCAGCGAGATCGTGATCATCCACGCGAACGAGATGACGATCTTGAGCATCGCGACCAGGTAGACGAGGTTCTCCAGGGTGCCGGTCGACATCCCGGAGAAGGCCTCGCCGAGCCACCCGGTCAGCGGGAAGTGGAACGCCGAGGCCTCGTCGGGGTTCGCGCCGCGGGCCGCCAGGGCGTACTCCAGGCCGCGCAGCAGCACGATGCAGATGCCGACGCCGAGGATCACGCCCTCGACGAAGTAGCCCCACCACATCGTCGAGCCGAAGAACCGCCCGCGGGTGCCGCGGACCCGCTCGCTGGGGCGGGTGGCGCGGTAGGCGATGAAGCCGATGATCGCCACCAGCATCACCGCGGTGAACAGTTCCGAGACCCACTCGAAGAGGAAGAACCGCCCGATCAGCGGCAGCGCGAAGTGCGGGTCGAAGAGCTGCCCGAACGCCGTCAGCAGCGTGAAGAAGAGCAGCCCGAAGCCGATGAAGACGAACCAGTGCGCCGCCCCGACGAGCGTCCACTGGAGCATCCGGGTGTGCCCCAGCGTCTCCTTGAGCATCGTGGCCGTCCGGGCGCCCGGCTGGTCGGTACGCCCGGCCGGCTGTCCGATCCGGATCACCCCGAGCATCCCGCGGATCGCCCTGACGAACAGGGCGATGCCGACCGCGGTGATGGCCAGCGAGACAACGATGGCGAAGATCTGCATCCGGTGAGGCTCCTCGTCGAGGTGGTGCTCGTCGTGAGTGCTGACGGCGTCGCGAGCCTAGGGCCGGCGCCGCGCGCGCGTCAGTCCCCCGGTGGGGTGACATGGATCCTACCGTCCGGTAACTTTCGTGCGTCCACCCGGCGGCGTCGACCCGGTCAGCCGGCCCGTCGTACGCCGGTGACCCGGCCGGCCCGGTCGAAGCCGACCTGCATCCGCACCTCCGGCTCGGTGCCGGTGCGCGCGCAGAACGTGTAGCTGTCGCCGAGCCGCTCGTAGGGCTGGCCGACGGCCTCCATCACCGCGCGCGTGGACATGCCCGGGTGCAGCAGGTCGCGGACCCGGGCGACCGGCAGCCGCCGCTCGGGGTTGCGGCAGGAGTCCGGCGCGATGCCCTCGGCCCGCTCCCACATCTGCAGGTAGGCCTCGGCGCCGCGGGACATGTCGTCGAAGATCGCGTCGCCGTCGCCGGGGTGCTGGGCGTCGGCGACCCTCCGCAGGTCCTGGATCCAGTCGGGGTAGAGGCCGTACTGCGCGACGCCGTCGGCGTTGATGTCGTAGACCCGCCGGCCGGCGTGCTGCCGGTGGACCGTGACGCCGCCCAGCCCGGTGAACGGGTAGGTGACCGGGTTCGGCACGTCGGTGCCGCGCGGGTCGCCCTGGGCGCCCAGCCCGTTCATGTCCGCGCCGTAGCCGAGGCCCCAGTAGTAGCGGCGGTCGGCCCAGCCGAGGTGCGCGCGCCACTTGTCGACGAAGCCGGTCGAGTCCCCGGCGTACGGCGTGATGAACCCGCCCAGCCGGTAGATCCGTGGGTAGGCGTCCGGGGTGGCCCAGGAGTGGCTGGAGATCACGCCGGAGTAGTGCATCGCCTCGAGTTGGTCGAGCGAGGCGTTGCGGGCCTCCACACTCATGTGGTCGGGGTCGAAGATCATGTGCCGCTTCGCCAGCCCGGTGATCGTGTCCTGGCCGAGCGTGGTCAGGCCGCGGGCGTTGCAGTGGTCCGGCGGCGGGTAGGCCGGCGTGGCGACGTGCGAGAGGTCGGTCAGCTCCCCGATCGCGCCGAAGAGCGCGTCCTGCTGCTCGGGGGAGATCTCCGGGGCGGCGTACTGGTCCTTGTCGTGGGACTGGCCGTCGGCGGGCTCGCAGTGCCGCATGTCCCAGTAGGAGCCGGTCTCCTTGAAGTTGGCGTTGTTGACGATCGCGCCGGTCTCGCCGTTGTCGCCGGCGACCCCGGCCAGCGCGTTGTCGAACTTGTTGACCAGCTCCATCTGCCGCACGCCCCAGCCGTGCACCCGGTCGAGCTCGCGGTCGATGTGTCGCTGGGTGCAGACCCCGGCGGGCCGGTCGCCGGCCGGGCCGGCCTTGAACGTGCACCCGAAGGGCACGCTGGTCTCGATGCCCATGATCACGGCCATCTTCCCGGCGTTGATCACCCGGCGGGCCTGGAAGGGGTTCTTCACGATCCGGTAGAAGCCCTGGCCGGGGCCGCCGAACTGGGCGTCGATGTAGTCCTGCATCTGGTACATGTCGCGCGCCTGGCGGTGCAGCGAGGGCATGTCCTTGCACTCGGCGTACTTCGCGTTCTTGTGCAGCGGGTAGGCCTCGCACAGCTGGTTGTTCTCGACCAGCAGGTTCACGAAGATCCGCTGCCCGCCGCGCCAGGACCGCTCCAGCCAGCGGTAGTAGGTGCCCTCGTGGGTCAGCGACTCCGGGGCCGGCCAGTCCTTGAACGTCGGCCAGCCGACCGGGTCGTGGTGCGGCGAGCCGGACAGGAAGTCCTCCAGCACGCCGCCGAACCCGCCGGTCGCGGTGTGGTCGGGGCAGTCCACGAGCGCGTACGGCGCGCCGAAGCGGTGCCAGGGCCGGCCGCAGTGCGCCGAGCCGCCGAGGAACTCGAAGGCCATGCCGTGGGTGTGGGCGTCGACGAACCCGCGGACCTCCTGGTACGCCGTGGTCCCGGCGTGGGGGCGTCCGGAGACGTCGATCTGGGCCTCGGGGTAGGCGGTGCAGCCGTGCGTGCGGGTGGGCCGGAACGCCGTCTGCCCATGGTCGCGCAGCGTGCTGCCTCCGCTGCGGAAGGTGAGGCGCCGCCCGGACCGCCGCGCGGTCCACACCGTGTCGTCGGCCGGCTGGTCCGGCAGGCCGCGCGGGGACACGAACCGGCGGTCGGCGGTGTAGAGGAGGTACTGCCCCAGGTCGGTCGGCTTGAAGAACAGCGGCCGGCCGCCCCGCGTCAGCCGGTAGCAGCCGTTCGCCAGCGCGTAGCGGTCCTGCGGGTGCCGCCGGCGGGGCTGCATGACCCGGACGGTCCGGAGGGTCGGGTCCGGCAGGGTCCGCTCGCCGGCGACGTAGGACGCGCCGGCGGCCTTCTGCGCCTCGGTGGTGGGGTCGGCGGCCCTGGTGTCCCCGGAGCGGGAGAGCGCGTTCTTGGTGGCCGGGTCGAAGTGGTTGTGCGGCGCGGAGCCCGGGGGGTCGACGTGCGGTCGCGCCTCGAGCCGGGCGGCCTGGCTGGCGTCGTACCGCTTGAGCAGGTTGCCCTCGCGCCGGCCCCACGACGGGCCGTCGGCCAGCGCGAGTGCGCCGACGACCAGCGTGGCCGCGAGGGCGGCCGAGCCGACCAGCCGGACGACGGGACCTCGATTGCGTGGCGACACGTGCGCTCCTTCCCCCGGGGGGTGCTCGTGTCGTCCAACGACCGCGGGGCCCCGGGGTCACTCGCGGATCCGGTGGAGCCGCGGCTCAGCGGTTCGGCGTGCCGCCGATGCGTCGGGTCAGGACGTCGGCGGTGCGCCGGACGTCGGCGGCCAGGGCCGCGGGGTCGGTGCGGTCCAGGTCGGGCGTCGGGTCGGGCGCCGCCGGCTCGGGATCGGGGAACGTGACCGCGACCGCGGCGACCGGATGGCCGTTGTGGTCCAGGACGGCCGCGGCGACGCTGGCCAGGCCGGGGGTGACCTCGCCCCGCTCCACGGCGTACCCGCGCGCCCGGGTCTCCGACAGCACCGCGCGCAGCGTGCTCAGGCTGCGCGGGCCGGTGCCGTGCCGGTCGACGAACGCCGCGGGGCCGGGGTAGAGCGCGCGGACCTGCGCCGGAGGCAGCAGCGCCAGCAGCGCCCGGCCGCTGGCGGTCAGGTGCGCGGGCAGCCGCACGCCCACGTCGGTGACCAGCGGCGGCCGGCCGGGCGCACGCTCCTCGACCACGTAGAGCACGTCGCGGCCGTGCAGCACCGCGAGGTGGGCGCTCTGGCCCACCCGGTCCACGAGCGTCGCCAGCGCCCGGCGCGCGAGCCGCTGCAGCGGCTCCTGCCGGGAGTAGCCGCTGCCGACCTCGAACGCCGCGACGCCGAGCCCGAAGCGGTGCTCCTCGGCGAGGTGCACGACGAAGCCCTCGTCGACCATCGCGCCGAGCAGGTGGTAGGCCGTGCTCCGCGGCAGGTCGCAGGCCCGCATGATCCGGTCGAGCGGGACCGGGTCGGGCTGGCTGGCCAGGAAGCGCAGCACCCGCAGCGCACGCGTCGCCGCGGGGACCTGGCTCATGGCCGCGAGACTAGTCGGCGGCCGCGACCCGCCGGGGACCGGTCAGAACCGCTTGTCGTCGGGGTCGATCCGGTTCGCCTCGCGGATCCGGTCCTCCTGGTGGGCCTGGTCCATCTCCACCTGGCGGCGGGTCTCGGTGGCCCGCTGCTCCGCCTCCTGGGCCTGCGCGCGGGCGGCCTCGGCGCGGGCCTCGGCCGCTCGGGCCTCCTGCTCGGAGCGGGCGATCTCGTCGGAACGACCGGCGGCCTCCTGCCGCAGCTGGCCGGCCTGGGCCCGGCGCTCCTCGAGTCGGCGCTTGCGCATCATCGTCGCCGCGAGGACGACGAGCGCCACCAGGACGACGACCAGGATGATGATCCAGCCGATGGTTGACATGGTCCCTCCGGGGGGTGTGTGCCCGGGGTGTGCCCGGGTCCTGCAGGTCCGGTACCCGCCGGCCGGCCGGTCCACGCCTCCCGGGCGGCTCAGCTCAGGTCAGCTCAGCTCGCGCTCGCTGTGCACGGGCACCAGCGGCGCGGCCAGCACCGGGAACACCGCCGCCAGCGCGAACGCTGCGGCGTACCCCAGGTGGGTGATGGCCAGCCCGGCCACGGGCGGCACCGCCGAGGCGGCGAGGAACTGGGCGGTGTTCTGCACCCCCAGCGCGCGCCCGGCCCAGTGCGGCCCGGCCCGCTCCGCGACCGAGGTGAAGGCCAGGCCGTTGTCGGCCACGGTCAACACGGTCGCCACCACCATCAGCACGACCGCCACCGCCCAGCCGAGCCCGGCGGCCAGTCCCAGGCCGGCCATCACCACGGCGGCCGCGACCGCGACCCACCGCAGCGGCTGCATCCGGCTGGCGACCAGGTCGGAGAGGTGCCCGACCGCGAGCCGCCCGAACGCCCCGGCCAGCTGGGCCAGCGCGACCACGGCTCCGGCGGCCGCGGGCGCCCAGGAGCGGTCCTGCACCAGCCAGACCAGCGCGAACGTCCACACGACGAACTGGGGGACCACCAGCAGCACCGAGACGCCGTGCACCCGGGCGAGGAACCGGTCGTGACGGTAGGGGTTGGCCGCCTTCCCGCCGCCGCGCCGGTCGGGCCGGGGCGGGTCGACGACCACGACGAGGACCAGCAGCAGCGCCAGCGCGCAGGCGGCCGTGGGCACCCACAGCGCCGAGCTCACCCCCGCGCGTTGGGCGACCACGGCGATGGTCACGGCGGCGACGCCCACGCCGACCGGCTGCGCCATCTGCCGGATGCCCATCGCGAGGCCCCGCCGCTCGGGCGGGAACCAGCCGACGACCACCCGGCCGCTGGCCACGTTGCAGCTGGCCGCGGCGGCGCCGGCCAGCACCAGGCTCCCCGCGAGCACCCAGGTGCCGTGGGTGGAGGCGGCCACGGCGCCGAGCACGGTGGTGGCGGCCAGCCCGGTGGTGAGCGCGCGGCGCTCGCCCCACCGGTCGGCGGCGGCTCCCCAGGCGACCAGCGCCAACATCACGCCGACGGTCGGCGCGGCCGCCACCAGGCCGGCCTGCGCCAGGTCGAGCCCCTCGCGCTCGTGCAGGCTCGGGATCAGGAACGCCGGTCCGTGCACCATGATCGCCGCCGCGGCCTGGGCCAGGGTGCTGGCCGCGAGCATCGCCCACCGGCGGGCGGTGCTGGGGGACCGCCCGCGCACGGCCGGGGCGCTCGGTTGCGGGGTCACCGGCACAGTCAACGCCGCCCGCCCGGTCCCCGCCGCCGGATCTTGCCTGGCGATCCGTGAGATCCGCCGCACGCGGCCCGTCGTACGCCTGAGGCGCCTGAGGCGCCTGGGGCGGCCGGGCCGGCGTCGACCAGGGCTGGTGGCCAGGGGTTGAGGGGCTGTTCTCTCGGTTGGGGGGCGTTGCAACGCCCATCAACCGAGGGGATCACCGGCCAGCCGGGGATTCCTGCAGCCGGGGATTCCTGCAGCCGGACGCACCGACGCCGGGCGCCCCGTGGGCGGCCCGGCGTCGGTGGTGTGGCGGGTGTGCGGGTCAGAGGCCGCTCTTGTGGATGGCCATCTTGGCCTGGCCGAGGTTGATGACCGACTTCACCTGGCCGTTGGCGTCCAGGAGGGTGATCCGCAGCGCGGTGACCTCGAGGCCGCCGCGGACCTTGTGCTTGACCTTGCGCTCGAGCTTGGCGATCCCGGGAATCTCGAGCGTCTTCTGGCCGGGGTCGAAGGACTGCTCCTGGCCGTTCGCGGTGATCGAGCCGATCGTGGTGCCCTTGATGTTCGCCACCACCTTGTTGAAGCGGCTGCCCTTGCGGAGCACGTGGACCCGGCCGACGATGCCGTCGACGTGCAGCTGCCCGCCGCCGATGTCGACACTGGCGACGCTACCCTGCTCGTAGCCGACCGCGCGCCTGTCGTTCTGCTTGGCCATCTGCGCGGTGTTCTCGGCGCCGACGACCACCTGCCCGCCGAGGTTGCTGCCCGCCAGGTGCTTGGTCCGCACCTTGGCCGCCGTGCCCTGGCAGGGCATCGGGGCGTACGGCGTGCGGCCGCTGGTGACGGTGCCGTCGGCGGCGTTGATCCGGCTGCCGGAGGCGTAGCCGGCGAAGATGCCGTGCACGATGCCGTCGTTGATCTGGGCGAAACTGTGGGCAACCCGGGCCCGGGTGCCGGTCGCGGCGGAGACGATGCGGAGCGCGTCGTTCGCGGCGCGGGCGGAGTGCGCGGAGGCGCTCCTGGTCGGCGAGCCGAGGTAGATGGTCACCAGGCCGGGGATGTCGATCGGCTGGTTCGGCGTCGGGAGGCCCTGGTCCTGCGGCTGGCCGCCGGCCGGGGTGAGCGTGATCGAGCCGATCCGGCTGTGGTTGGCGGCGTGGAACCCCCGGGCGTCGTGCCAGGTCTTGGAGACCGACTTGATGCCGTTGATCTGCAGCGAGCCCAGCGGGGAGTCGGCCAGGGTGATCCGGGCGATCGTGCTGCGCGAGCGGGACATCACCTTGCCGTGCTTGTGGATCGTCCACACCTTGGTGGCGATCTCGGAGGCGGTGCCGATCCCGGGGAGGTTCTCCTGCGCCTCGTGGTTCTCGCGGACCACGCCGGCGTTGTTGGTGCATCCGATGTTCTGCCAGGCGGTGCTGGAGGACCCGGCCGGCACCTGGCCGCCGCGGACCCGGCTGCCGAAGCCGTTGGTGCGCAGGGCGAACGGCGTCGGCACCTTCTTCGGGCTGGCCGTGGCCGCCGTCGCCGAACCGGCGGGCGTCGCCACGAGCGTGCCGCCCGCGGTCAGGGCCAGCATCATCGAGCTGGCGATCAGTTTCCGCATGAGCTCACTTCCTTGCTTCTCGGGACCCGGCAACGCTGCGCTCCGGGCATCGATCCGTGCACTGACGTGGCCCGGCGCACCCCATGCGTCCCCCCGAGCTCTTCGGCCAGATACCCACATCTGATACTTGCTATACGCGCGAGTAACAAGAAGGTGACGGGCCCGTGCCTGTGGCGGCCCTCACAGGTCGTCAGATCTCGGATCCGAGACGCGTCGGCGGCCCCGGCACTGGTCGGCGGCGGGGGTCCGGGCGAAGGATGGGGGCATGTCCCACCAGCCCGTCGCCGTCGGCACCGGCCCCCTGTCACCCGAGGACGTGCTCGCGGTCGCGCGCGACGCCGCGCCCGTCGAGCTCACCGCCGAGGCGGTCGCCGCGATCGGCCGTGCCCGGCGGGTCGTGGACGAGCTCGGTGCCTCCGAGACCCCGACGTACGGCGTCTCGACCGGCTTCGGCGCCCTCGCCACCCGGCACATCCCCAGCGACCTGCGCGCGCAGCTGCAGCGCTCGCTGGTCCGCTCGCACGCCGCCGGCTCCGGCCCCGAGGTCGAGCGCGAGGTGGTGCGGGCGCTGATGCTGCTGCGCCTCTCGACGCTGGCGACCGGGCACACCGGGATCCGGCTCGAGACCGCCCAGCTGCTCGCGGACCTGCTCGGCCGGGGGATCACCCCGGTGGTGCGGGAGTACGGCTCGCTGGGCTGCTCGGGCGACCTGGCGCCGCTGTCCCACTGCGCGCTGGCGCTGATGGGCGAGGGCGAGGTGCGGGACGCCGACGGGGTGCTGATGCCCGCCGCGACGGCGCTCGCCGCGGCCGGCCTGGCGCCGGTCGAGCTCGCCGCCAAGGAGGGGCTCGCGCTCATCAACGGCACCGACGGGATGCTCGGGATGCTGGTGCTGGCGATCGCCGACCTGCGGCGCCTGCTGCGCACCGCCGACGTCGCCGCCGCCATGTCCGTCGAGGCCCAGCTCGGCACCGACCGGGTCTTCGCCCCCGAGCTCCAGGCGCTGCGCCCGCACCCCGGGCAGGCGCTCTCGGCGGCGAACCTGGCCGCCTGCCTGCGGGACTCCGGCGTGGTCGCCTCGCACCGCGGCCCGGACTGCAACCGGGTCCAGGACGCCTACTCGCTGCGCTGCTCGCCGCAGGTCCACGGCGCCGCCCGCGACACCGTCGAGCACGCCGCGACCGTCGCCGGCCGCGAGCTCGCCTCGGCGGTCGACAACCCCGTGGTGCTGCCCGAGGAGTCCCGGCTCGAGAGCAACGGGAACTTCCACGGCGCCCCGGTCGCCTACGTGCTGGACTTCCTCGCGATCGTCGCCGCCGACGTCGCCTCGATCAGCGAGCGGCGCACCGACCGGTTCCTCGACAAGGCCCGCAACCACGGGCTGCCGCCGTTCCTCGCCGACGACCCCGGCGTGGACAGCGGGCACATGATCGCCCAGTACACCCAGGCCGCGATCGTCTCCGAGCTCAAGCGGCTCGCGGTGCCGGCCTCGGTGGACTCCATCCCCTCCAGCGCCATGCAGGAGGACCACGTGTCGATGGGCTGGTCGGCCGCGCGCAAGCTGCGCCGCTCGGTCGACGGGCTCACCCGGGTGGTCGCGATCGAGGTGCTGACCGCGGCCCGGGCCCTGGACCTGCGGGTCTCGACAGGCTCGACCACCGGGGTCTCGCCCTCGCCGGCCACCGGCGCCGTCGTACGCCTGCTGCGCGAGTCCGGGATCGAGGGCCCCGGACCCGACCGCCACCTCTCGCCCGAGATCGAGGCCAGCGTGGAGCTGGTCCGCTCGGGCGCCGTCCTCGCCGCCGTCGAAGAAGTGATCGGAGAACTCCAGTGAGCAACCCGCGACTCCCCATCCACGCCGCCACCGGCACCGAGCTGTCCGCGCGCTCGTGGCAGACCGAGGCGCCGCTGCGGATGCTGATGAACAACCTCGATCCCGAGGTCGCCGAGCGCCCCGAGGACCTCGTCGTCTACGGCGGCACCGGCAAGGCGGCCCGCAACTGGGAGGCGTACGACGCGCTCGTGCGCACGCTGCGCACGCTGGGCGACGACGAGACCATGCTCGTGCAGTCCGGCAAGCCGGTCGGCGTGATGCGGACCCACGAGTGGGCGCCGCGGGTGCTGATCGCGAACTCCAACCTGGTCGGCGACTGGGCCAACTGGGAGGAGTTCCGGCGGCTCGAGGAGCTCGGGCTGACGATGTACGGCCAGATGACCGCCGGGTCGTGGATCTACATCGGCACCCAGGGCATCCTGCAGGGCACCTTCGAGACGTTCGCGGCGGTCGCGGACAAGAAGGGCGGCACGCTGGCCGGCACCATCACGCTCACCGCCGGCCTCGGGGGCATGGGTGGCGCGCAGCCGCTCGCGGTCACGATGAACGACGGCGTCGTGATCTGCATCGAGTGCGACCAGTCCCGGATCCAGCGCCGGATCGACCACCGCTACCTCGACGTGCAGGCGCCCTCGCTGGACGAGGCCGTGCGGATGGCGGTGGCGGCTCGCGACGAGCGCCGACCGCTGTCGATCGGCGTGCTCGGCAATGCCGCGGAGATGGTGCCGGCGCTGCTCGAGACCGGCGCCCCGATCGACATCGTGACCGACCAGACCTCCGCGCACGACCCGCTGTTCTACCTGCCGATCGGGACCGCCTTCGAGGACTGGGAGCGCGAGCGCACCGAGGACCCGGCCGGCTTCACCAAGCGGGCGCGGGAGTCGATGGCCGCGCACGTGCGGGCGATGGTGGAGTTCCAGGACCGGGGCGCGGAGGTCTTCGACTACGGCAACTCGATCCGCGACGAGGCCCGCAAGGGCGGCTACGACCGGGCCTTCGAGTTCCCCGGCTTCGTGCCCGCCTACATCCGGCCGCTGTTCTGCGAGGGCAAGGGCCCGTTCCGGTGGGCCGCGCTGTCCGGCGACCCCGCCGACATCGCCGCCACCGACCGCGCGATCCTCGAGCTGTTCCCCGCCGAGGAGAAGCCGGAGTACGCCCGGCTGCACAAGTGGATCGCGATGGCCGGCGAGCGGGTGCACTTCCAGGGGCTGCCGGCGCGGATCTGCTGGCTCGGCTACGGCGAGCGCCACCGCGCCGGGCTGAAGTTCAACGAGATGGTGGCCTCCGGGGAGCTGAAGGCGCCGATCGTGATCGGCCGCGACCACCTGGACTGCGGCTCGGTCGCCTCGCCCTACCGCGAGACCGAGGCCATGCTCGACGGCTCCGACGCGATCGCGGACTGGGCGCTGCTCAACGCGCTGGTCAACACCGCCTCGGGCGCCAGCTGGGTGTCGATCCACCACGGCGGTGGCGTCGGCATGGGCCGCTCCATCCACGCCGGGCAGGTCTGCGTCGCCGACGGCACCGAGCTGGCCGCGCAGAAGATCGAGCGGGTGCTCACCAACGACCCGGGCATGGGCGTGATCCGGCACGTGGACGCGGGCTACGAGCGGGCCGCCGAGGTGGCCGCGGAGCGCGGCGTACGCGTCCCGATGTCCGAGGGCTGAACCGGGGCGGTCGGCCGGGCGGCGCCGGCGTGAGCGGCGCCACGGCGTCCGCCGGCTGATTCGTGCATGACCTCGGCGCGGGCCGGGCAGGTTCCCCCTTTCCGGGGGATCTGCCCGAAAACGCGTGCCTCCTCGGGGTGCGCCCCGAGCTGGAGGAGGACCGTAGTGGTCAACGTGCTGGAGCCGGTGGAGGATCCGGTGCCCGACTACGGGGTCGACGACGTGGTGGTGACCGAGTCCGGGGTGATCCGCCGGGCCATCGGCGCCGCCGCGATCGGCAACATCACCGAGTGGTACGACTTCGGCGTCTACGCCTACTTCGAGCCCACCATCCGCGAGGTCTTCTTCAGCGGCCTGGGCCAGACCGCCGGCACGATCGCGACGTTCGGCCTGTTCGCCGTCGCGTTCCTGGTCCGCCCGTTCGGCGGCATGTTCTTCGGGCCGCTGGCCGACCGGATCGGCCGCAACAAGGTGCTGGCCACGACCATGATCCTGATGGCGTTGGGCACCTTCTCGATCGGCTGCATCCCCAGCCAGTCGCACATCGGCCTGTGGGCGCCGATGCTGCTGTTGCTCGCGCGGCTGGTGCAGGGCTTCTCCACCGGCGGTGAGTACGGCAACGCGATGACGTTCATCGCCGAGTACGCCCCCGACCGCCGCCGCGGCTTCCTCGGCAGCTGGCTGGAGTTCGGGACCTTCGTCGGCTACCTGATGGGCGCGATCATCGTGACGGTCGCCGGCGCCACGCTGAGCCACGACCAGCTGCTGGGCTGGGGATGGCGGATCCCGTTCTTCGTGGCGCTGCCGCTGGGCATCGTCGGTGTCTACCTGCGCACCCGGCTGGCCGACACCCCGGCGTACATCGCCCTCGAGGAGCGTTCCGCCGAGCGGGAGAAGGCAAGCAAGTCGGGCAAGTCAGGACACGAGGCCCGACGGCTGACCGCGCTCTGGCCGTTCGTGGCCGTGTGCATGGGCCTGGTGATCGTCTGGAACGTCACCAACTACATGCTGACCTCCTACATGCCGACCTACGTCACCGAGACCGTGCCGAACGCCACCGGCGGCGGGGTCTCGGCCACGGCCTCGCAGTGGATCCAGATCGCGGTCATGGTCGTCGCGCTGTTCACGATCCCGTTCCTCGGCATGCTCTCCGACCGCATCGGCCGCAAGCCGCTCGCGTGGACCGGCGTCGCCGGGCTGATCCTGCTGTCGTTCCCGATGATCTGGCTGATCCGCGCGCAGAGCCTCTGGTCGGTCTTCGTCGGGCTGCTGCTCATGGGCCTGGTGCTGATCACGTTCAGCGCCACGATGCCCTCGACGTTGCCGTCGCTGTTCCCGACGCAGGTGCGCGGCGCCGGTCTCTCGGTGTCGTTCAACGTCGCGGTCTCGCTGTTCGCGGGCACCACCTCGGTGGTCGTGGGCGCGCTGGTGGGGGCCACCGGCGACCTGAACTGGCCCGCCTACTACCTCGTCGGGGCGGGCGTGATCGGCGCCGCCGCGCTGCTCTTCCTCAAGGAGCCCAACGGCGAGCGGATGTGGGGCTCGGCCCCCGCCGCGCACGACGAGGAGGAGGCCCGGGAGCTGGTCGCCTGACCCGGCCGGCCACCGACGCCGACGGCCCCGGTTCCCTGAGGGGAGCCGGGGCCGTCGTCTGTCAGGTGGGATTCGGTGGCGCTAGTAGAAGCGCCGGCGGGTGCCGCCGATCGGGACGAAGTTCAGGACCAGTCCGACGATGATGAGAATCAGACCGATCCAGACGAGTGCCTGAACGGTGAACAGACCGATGATGAGAAGAATCAAGCCCAGGATGACCATGCCAACCTCCTCCCAAGGTCAGGTTGACAGCGTTGTACCACTTCGGCGCGGTTCGCAAACCCCTCCGCGCGCGGGGTACGCCGGCCCTCAGGCCTGCAGGGCCAGGATCGACTCGTGGATCGCGAGCGTGCGCCGGGCGGACTCGACGTGCAGGTTCTCCACCATCCGGCCCTGGTAGGTGACGACGCCGGCCCCCTGGCCGGCCTCCCAGGCCGCGAGGATCCCGCGGGCGTCCTCGACGGCCTGCTCGCCGGGGGCGAAGGCCTCGTTGGCGCCCGGGACCTGACCCGGGTGGATCAGCGTCTTGCCGTCGAAGCCCAGCTCGCGGCCCTGCCGGCACTCGGCGAGGAAGCCGTCGGTGTCCTGGACGTCGTTGTAGACCCCGTCGAGGATCTCGACCCCGGCCGCGCGCGCGGCGAGCACCGCGGTCTGCAGCGCGGTGAGCAGCGGGCCGCGGCCGGGCACGTGCTCGGCGTACAGCTCCTTGACCAGGTCGTTGGTGCCCATCACCAGCACGGCCAGCCGGTCGGAGGCGGCCGCGATCTCCCGGGCGTCGAAGATCGCCTGGGGCGTCTCGACCATCGCCCACAGGCGGGTGTGGTCCGGGGCGCCGGCCCGCTCGATCGCCGCGACCAGGCCGCGGACCTCGTCGGCGCTGTTGACCTTGGGCACCACGATCCCGGCCGGACCGGCCTGGGCGGCGGCCTCGAGGTCGGCGTCGTGCCACGGCGTACCGAGGCCGTTGACCCGGATCGTGACGGTGCGCCGACCGTAGGCACCCGAGGCGACCGCGGCCGCGGCCGCGTCCCGCGCGGCGGTCTTGGCGTCGGGGGCGACGGCGTCCTCGAGGTCGAGGATCAGCCCGTCGCAGGCGATCGACTTCGCCTTCTCCAGCGCCCGCCCGTTGGAGCTCGGCATGTAGAGCACCGAGCGCAGCGGCGTGAACGGCGTGGCCGACGCGGACATCTCAGGCCTCCTCGATCGCGGCGTACGCCCGCGCGAGCTCGGGGTCGATCGCGGCGAGCTGCTCGGCGAGCTCGACCATCACCAGGCACTGCTTGAGGGACGCGTCGTCCTCCATCTTGCCGTCGAGCATCACCGCGCCGGTCCCGTCGCCCATCGCGGCGACCACCCGGCGGGCGTGGGCGATGTCCTCGACGCTGGGGCTGAACACCCGGTTGGCGATCGCGATCTGCTTGGGGTGCAGCGACCAGGTGCCGACGCAGCCGAGCAGGAAGGCGTTGCGGAACTGGTCCTCGCAGGCGACGGTGTCGGCGATGTCGCCGAACGGCCCGTAGTAGGGGTAGATGCCGTGCATCGCGCACGCGTCGACCATCCGGGCGATCGTGTAGTGCCACAGGTCCTGCTGGAAGGTGCGGCGCTCGGCGTCGACGTGGGTCACCCCGAGGTCGTCGCGGGGCGGGTCCTGCCGGACCAGGTAGCCCGGGTGGCCGCCGCCGACCCGGGTGGTCTTCATCCGGCGGTCCGCCGCCAGGTCGGCCGGGCCGAGCGAGAGCCCCTGCATGCGCGGGCTGGCGCCGCAGATCTCCTCGACGTTGGCCATGCCGCGCGCCGTCTCGAGGATCGCGTGCACCAGGATCGGCCGGTCCAGCCCGGCCCGGGCCTCGAGCTGGGCGAGGATCCGGTCGACGTAGTGGATGTCCTCGGCCCCCTGCACCTTGGGCACCATCACCACGTCGAGCTGGTGGCCGATCGCGGGGATGAGCGTGGTCAGGTCCTCGAGCACCCACGGGCTGTCGAGCGCGTTGATCCGCGTCCACAGCTGGGTCTTCGCCTCGGGACCGCCGAGGCCCTCGGTGTCCTGGGCGATCCGGACCAGGCCGGTCCGGGCGGCCTCCTTGCTGTCGGCCTTGACCGCGTCCTCGAGGTTGCCGAGCAGGACGTCGACCGTGCCCACCATCTGCGGGATCTTGGCGGCCATCTTCTCGTTGCTGGGATCGAAGAAGTGGATGGCGCGGCTCGGCCGGGCCGGAACCTCCCGGAGGGGCTCCGGCGCCCCGACCGCGAGGGGGCGGAAGAAGTCCTTGGCGCTGCGCGAAGAGGTGGGCATGCGCGGAACGTAGCAGCGGGCGGTCACCCCTCGGTATGACCGAGGCAACAGCCCGCCGGCCGGTGCTGGCGGCGGTGCCGGCTCGACGGGCAGGCGGCTGGGGGACAGGGGTCAGCGACGCCACCAGCGACGGCGCCGGGCCGGCGCCTCCCGCGCCTCCCGGGCCGCGGCGTCGGCGCGCCGGGCGGCCTCGGCCCGCCGGCGCTCGAGCAGGGCGGTACGCCGGTCGCGCCAGGCCGCGACCTCGTGCTCCACGTCGCGCGGCATCGTGACCAGCGGTGGGCCCTCGGGCAGCCGGTAGCGGGCGGCGATCACCCGGCCGTTGAACTCCTCGACCTCGCGGCGCACCGCGGCCTCGGTGTTCAGCGTGTCGAGGCGGCCGTCGAGCTCGGCGTCCTCCTTGCGCAGCTGGACCGAGGGCGGCAGCACGCCGGTGATCTGCTCGCGCTCGACGAGCTTCTTCAGCCACCAGTCGGGGTCGTGCTGGCTGCCGAGATCCTTGATCGGCTTGCCGGCGCCGGGCAGGTCGTCGAACTCGCCCTTGGCCATCGCGACCCGGATCTGCTGGTCCACCCAGCTCGCCTGGTGCTGGATGCGCGCCGCGGCGGCGCCCCGGCCGGTCCGGGCGTCGAGCTCGGTCGCACGCTCCGGCTGGTCCCGCGGCTGGTCGCGCGGCTCGTCACGCGGTCGGTCCCGCGGCTGGTCCTCGCTGTCGGGCACGTCCTCACCCCCAGGTGCCCGAGGATAGCCGCCGGCTCCGCACCCGGGGTGTCGGCGGTGCCGTGCCGGCGGGGCCGCAGCGAGCGCGAGCCGAAGGCAACAGTCTCGGATGCGAGACCGTTGGCCGGTGCCGGTCGTTGACCGCCGATGGTCAGGCCGGTGGACTGGTGGGGTGCCCCCACCGACCCCGATGGACGACCTCGTCCATCGGCCGGCGCGCCCGGCGGGCGGGGGAGCCCTTGGCGCCGCCGGCGGCCGGGTGGCCGATGGTCATCACGCCGACCGGGTCGTAGTCGTCGGGGATGTCGAACTCCCGGCGTACCACCGCGTCGCGCTCCGGCGGGATGCCGAAGAAGCACGAGCCGAGGCCCTCTTCGACCACGGTCTGCATGATCAGCAGGCTGGCCATCGCGGCGTCCATGTGCCAGAACGGCATCGGCCAGCGGGCCTCGTCGCGGTCGGTCCAGCCCTTGTCGGGCTCGGCGTAGCGGCCCAGGTAGGCGGCCTTGCTGGAGCACGGCACGACCACCACCGGCGCGCGCATCATGCCGGCCAGCCAGGTGTCGGGGTGCTCG
Source organism: Nocardioides panaciterrulae (assembly GCF_013409645.1). Lineage (NCBI taxonomy): Bacteria > Bacillati > Actinomycetota > Actinomycetes > Propionibacteriales > Nocardioidaceae > Nocardioides > Nocardioides panaciterrulae. Next base: position 386,771 of record NZ_JACCBG010000001.1, read on the forward strand.
ACGTCGTCGGCGGTGGCGCGCCACCAGCGGGCGACGTCCGCCGGGGTGTCGAGCACCAGGAACGCCCAGCCCTGGCTGAACCCCGCGTTGGGGGCGCGTACGCCGTTCCTCAGCGCCCGGTCCACGATCGTGGGGTCGACCGGGCGCTCCTCATAGCTGCGCACCATCCGGCGCCTGTCCACCACGTCCTGGAAATCCATGGGAGCGAGCATGCCTGACGACTTCGAGCGGATGTGGGCGGACCTGGCCCCGGTGGGTCGCTCCTCCGCCTCCGGCGGCTACTTCCGCCAGCCGTTCCTGAGCGCCGAGGTCGAGCTGCGGGCGTGGTTCGCCGAGCAGGCGGCCGCCCGCGACCTGACCCTGACCACCGACCCGGTCGGCAACATGGCCGCGTGGTGGCGCCCGGCCGGCGTCTCCGGGCCGGGCGTGCTGACCGGGTCGCACCTGGACTCCGTGCTGGACGGCGGGGCGTACGACGGTCCGCTCGGCGTGGTCTCCGCGCTGGCCGCGGTCGACGTGCTGCGCGCGCGCGGCTTCGTGCCGTCCCGGCCGCTCGGGGTGTCGGTGTTCGTCGAGGAGGAGGGCTCCCGGTTCGGGCTGGCCTGCCTCGGCTCCCGGCTCGCCTCGGGTGCGCTGGCGTGGTCCGACGCGCTCGCGCTGGCCGACCGGGACGGGGTCTCGCTGGAGTCGGCGCTGGACCGGTCCGGGCTCGGCGGCCCGTCGTACGAGCCGTGGGACCTGGCCTCGACGATCTCCTGCTTCGTGGAGCTGCACGTCGAGCAGGGCCGCGACCTCGTGGACCGCGGTGCGGCGGTGGGGGTGGGCAGCGGGATCTGGCCGCACGGGCGCTACCGGTTCGACTTCACCGGCGTCGCCGACCACGCCGGAACCACGCGGATGGAGGACCGCGCGGACCCGATGCTGACCTATGCGATGACCGCGCTGGCCGCGAACAAGCAGGCGCGGCTCGGCGGCGGCCGGGCGACCTTCGGACGGATCGACGTGGCGCCCAACGGCACCAACGCGATCCCGTCGCGGGTCTCGGCCTGGCTGGACGCCCGCTGCGACTCGGAGGCCGCGCTGTCGTCGCTGGTCGAGGAGGTCACCCGGATGGCGACCGAGCGGGCCGGGCGGGACGGCACCGCGCTGGCGGTCACCGCCGAGTCGGTCTCGCCCGCGGTCGGCTTCGACCCGGCGCTGGCCGCCGCGCTGGCTGCGGACCACGAGGAGGGCGACTGGCCGGTCATCCCGACCGCGGCCGGGCACGACGCCGGCATCCTCTCGGTCGCCGGGGTGCCGACCGCGATGCTGTTCGTGCGCAACCCGACCGGCGTCTCCCACTCGCCCGACGAGCACGCCTCGACGCCCGACTGCCTGGTCGGCGTCTCGGCCCTCGCCGACGTCCTCGAGAGGCTCGCGCGGTGACCCGTGCCTCGTCGTACCTCCTCGACCGCGCCTGGGTCGACGGCGCGGTCCGCGAGGACGTGCTGGTGAGGATCGAGGACGGGGTCTTCACCTCGGTGGAGTCGGGGGTTGTCAGCCCTTCCTCTCGGTTGACGGGCGTTGCAACGGCTGACAACCGAGGGAATCCCCGGCTGGCCGGGGATTCCAGCACCCACCTCCCCGGCCTCACCCTCCCCGGCCTGGCCAACTGCCACAGCCACGCCTTCCACCGGGCGCTGCGGGGGCGGACCCAGCGGGAGCGGGGGACGTTCTGGACCTGGCGGGAGCAGATGTACGCCGTGGCGGGGAGCCTGGACCCGGACCGGTACTTCGCGCTGGCGCGGGCCACGTTCCGGGAGATGGCCGCGGCGGGGGTCACCTCCGTGGGGGAGTTCCACTACCTGCACCACCGGCCGGACGGCTCGGCGTACGCCGACCCGAACGCGATGGGCGACGCGCTGGTCGCGGCCGCGCGGGAGGCGGGGCTCCGGATCGCGCTGCTCGACACCTGCTACCTCAGCTCGGGCTTCGGCGCGCCGCCGGAGGGCGCGCAGGTGCGCTACGACGACGGCTCCGTCGAGGCCTGGGCCGAGCGCGTGGACCTGCTGGCCGACCGGCACGCGACGGCCGGCGACCTCGGCGACCTCGGCGACGTGGTGGCCGGTGACGTGGTGGTCGGGGCCGCGATCCACTCGGTGCGCGCCGTGCCACCGGCCGCGATGGCGCGGGTCGCCGCGTGGGCGCGCGAGCGCGGGGCGCCGCTGCACGTGCACCTCTCCGAGCAGGTCGCCGAGAACGACGCCTGCCGGGCCGCGCACGGCGTCACCCCCACCCGGCTGCTCGCCGACGCCGGCGCGCTGGGCCCGCTGACCTCGGCCGTGCACGCCACCCACCTCGAGGACGACGACATCCGGCTGCTGGGGGACAGCGGCACCCGCGCCTGCTTCTGCCCGACCACCGAGCGCGACCTCGGCGACGGCATCGGGCCGAGCCGGGCCCTCCACGAGGCCGGCAGCCCGCTCACGCTCGGCAGCGACAGCCACGCGGTGGTCGACCTGTTCGAGGAGATGCGCGCGGTCGAGCTCGACGAGCGGCTGGCCACCCGGCGCCGCGGCCACTGGGCGGCCGCCGAGCTCCTGGAGGCCGCGACCGCGACCGGCCACGCCAGCCTCGGGTTCCCGACCGCCGGCCGGATCGCCGTCGGCGCCCGTGCCGACCTGGTCACCCTCGACACCCGCTCGCCGCGCACCGCCGGCACCGGCGCCGACGAGGGCACGGCCGTCTTCGCCGCCACCGCCGAGGACGTCGTGCACGTCGTCGCCGACGGGCGGGTCGTGGCCCGGGCGGGCGACCGGCAGGAGATCGGTCGCGAGCTCGACGCCGCGATCGCGGCGGTCTGGAAGGAGCTGGCGTGAGCACGCTGATCACGAACATCGGGGAGCTCGTCACCAACGACCCCCACGCCGAGGACCTGCTCGGCGCGCTCGAGGACGCCGCGCTGGTCGTCGAGGGCCGCGACGTGGCCTGGGTCGGCCGTGCCGCGGACGCGCCGGCCGCGGACACCGTCGTCGACGTCGGCGGCCGCACCGTGCTGCCCGGCTTCGTCGACAGCCACAGCCACCTGGTCTTCGCCGGCGACCGGTCCGCGGAGTTCGCCGCGCGGATGGCCGGCGAGTCCTACGCCGCGGGCGGGATCCGTACGACTGTCGCCGCGACCCGGGCCGCGACCGACGAGCAGCTGACCGCCCACGTCGGCCGGCTGGTGGAGGAGATGCTGGGCCAGGGCACCACCACCGTCGAGATCAAGAGCGGCTACGGCCTCACCGTCCGCGACGAGGCGCGCAGCCTCGCGGTCGCTCGGCAGTTCACCGAGGAGACGACGTTCCTGGGCGCCCACGTCGTGCCCGCGGAGACCGACCCGCAGGCGTACGTCGAGCTCGTCACCGGACCGATGCTGGAGGCGGCCGCGCCGTACGCCCGCTGGATCGACGCGTTCTGCGAGCGCGGCGCGTTCAACGCCGACCAGGCCCGCGCGGTGCTCGCGGCGGGCGCCGCCCTGGGGCTCCGCGGTCGGCTGCACGCCAATCAGCTCGGCCCCGGCCCCGGCGTCCGCCTCGCGGCGGAGCTCGGCCTGACCGCGGTCGACCACTGCACCTACCTCGACGACGCCGACGTCGACGCGCTGCGCGACGCCGGCACGATCGCCACGCTGCTGCCGGGCGTGGAGTTCTCGACCCGGCAGCCCTACCCGGACGCGCGGCGGCTGCTCGACGCCGGCGTGCGGGTCGCGCTGGCCAGCGACTGCAACCCGGGCTCGTGCTTCACCAGCTCGCTGCCGTTCTGCCTCGCGATGGCCGTGCGCGAGATGGGCATGACCCCGGCGGAGGCGGTGCACGCGGCGACGTACGTCGGTGCGGCCGCGTTGGACCGGCACGACGTCGGCGCGCTGGTGCCGGGCCGCCGGGCGGACCTGCAGGTGCTCGACGCCCCCTCCCACGTGCACCTCGCCTACCGGCCCGGGGTTCCGCTGGTCCGCGGCGTCTGGGTGGCCGGCCGCCCGGTCGTCACCGCCGCTTGGGGGTAGGCAGTCCGAGGCGCTCCCGGCGCCGGCGACACCCGACCAGCAGGCTCCGCCGGAAGGGGACGCCCCCCTAAGGCACCCCGCAGGCGGAGATAAGGCAGTTGCCCGATGTGCGGGCCCACCTCAGTCAGCGAACCTCGGTGACATCGACGAGGAGCTGAGGAGCCCACACCATGTACGACTACACGACCCCCTTCCTGAAGTCCGAGCTCGCCTACCGCACCGACCGGCTCCGCTCCGGGCGGGTGGTGCGCCGCCGCCGCGGCCGCCTCACGCGCGGACGCCGGGGACAGGACGGGACCGAGCGCTGACCCCCGCCGCGACGCCGAGACCGACGAACCGGAATTGACGAAACGGTGATGAATCAGGTGGACACCCACGAGATCATGGACGGCGTGGCGACGCACACCAGCCGGATCCTGGTCGGACGAGACGCCGAGCTCGCGGAGATCGCTTCGCTGCTCGGCGTCCGTCCGGTTGCCGGCCAGGTAGCCGGCCACGGTCCGGACCGGGAGCGCACCGCCGTGCTGCTGAGCGGCGACGCCGGCGTCGGCAAGACCCGGCTGCTCACCGAGCTCCGTGACCTGGCGTTCACCGAGGGCTGGCAGGTCGTCGCCGGCCACTGCCTCGACTTCGGTGACAGCGCACTGCCCTACCTGCCCTTCTCCGAGATCCTCGGCCGGCTGGTCACCGACCTGCCGGACGTCGTCGCGCAGGTCGCCGCCGCGCACCCCTCGCTGACCCGGCTGCAGCCGGGCCGCCGGGTCCTCGGCGCCCCCGACAGCGTCACCGGCAGGGTCACCGGCAGCATCACCGGCAGCATCACCGGCAGCGTCACCGGCACGGGCTCCTCGGCCCTGGACCGGGCCGACCTGTTCGAGGCCGTGCACGCGCTGCTGGAGGCCACCGCCGCCGTCGCGCCGGTCCTGGTCGTCGTCGAGGACACCCACTGGGCCGACCAGTCCACCCGCGACCTGCTCAGCTTCCTCTTCTCCCGCCCGTTCACCGGTCCGGTCGGTCTGGTCGCGTCGTACCGCTCCGACGACCTGCACCGCCGCCACCCGCTGCGCCGGCAGGTGGCCGAGTGGGCCCGGATCCGCGGCGTGGAGCGGGTCCAGCTCGGGCCGCTGCCGGCGCCCGCGGTGCGCACGCTGATCGCCGAGCTCCGGCCCGACGACGGGACGGGTGCCGCGATGGGCGAGGACGAGATCGCCGACATCGTCGACCGCGCCGAGGGCAACGCCTTCTTCGTCGAGGAGCTGGTCGGGGCCGCCTGCGGCCCGGGCAGCTGGCTGCCCGACGACCTCGCCGACGTGCTGCTGGTCCGGCTCGACCGGCTCGACGACACCGCGCGCCAGGTGGTGCGGGTGGCCAGCGTCGCCGGCCGGAAGGTCCCCCACGACATGCTGGCCGCCACCTCGAGCCTGTCCGCGGCCGAGCTCGACGAGGGCCTGCGTCGTGCGGTCGAGACGAACGTCCTGGTCGCCGGGCAGGGCCACTACGCCTTCCGGCACGCGCTGCTCGGCGAGGCGGTGTACGACGACCTGCTGCCCGGCGAGCGGGTCCGCCTGCACGCGGCGTACGTGACCGCCCTCTGCGAGGGCACGGCACGCGGCACCGCGGCCGAGCTGGCCCGGCACGCCCGGCTCGCCCACGACCTGCGGACCGCGCTCAACGCCTCGGTGCGCGCCGGTGACGAGGCCGGCGCCGTCGGCGGTCCGGACGAGGCCGCCCAGCACTACGAGCAGGCCCTGGAGTTGCTCGCCGACCCGCGACACGGCCTCGAGCTCGAGGAGGACCTGTCCAAGCTGGTCGCCCGTGCCGCGGACGCGCTGCTGGCCAGCGGTCAGCCGATCCGGGCGGCGGCGCTGGTCGCCGAGCAGCTCGCCCGGCTGCCCGAGGACGTACCGGCGCCGCAGCGCGCGCGGATGCTCTCCGCGCGCGCGACCGCGCTGGTCCTCACCGAGACCGACGAGGACCCGGTGGCGATCTCGCAGGAGGCCGTCGACCTCGCCCCCGAGGGTGCCAGCGGCCTGCGGGCCAAGGTGCTGGCGATGCATGCGCGGATCCTCTCGGCGCGCGGCCGGTTCGAGGAGGCGCAGGCCTATGGCCTGGAGGCACTCGGCCTCGCCGAGCGGCTCGACCTGCCCGAGCTCGCGTCCGAGGCGATCACCACCCTGAGCGGGCTGAAGAAGGCCGGGCCCAAGGAGGCGTTGCGTGCCGCGCTCGAGGACGCCGTCACCCGCGCGGTCGGCTCGGGCGCGTTGCACGCCGAGCTGCGTGGCCGCTTCCTGCTCGGCCGCAACTACGAGGACTGGGCGGAGTTCGACCGGGCCGCGAGCTGGTTCGCCAGCTCGGTGGCCCGGGCCACCGAGGCCGGGGTGCCGTGGGCGCCGTACGGCTTCGAGTCCCGCTGGCAGCTGGCGTGGATCCACCTCACCCGCGGGGACTGGGACCAGCTCGCGGACCTCTGCGACCTCACCGGGGTGAACCCACCCTCGATCCCGCGGGCGATGCTGGACAGCGTGCGCCTGGTCGCGGCGACCGGTCGCGGCGAGGACGTGGCGGCCGAGGCGCACGCGCTGCGCCGGTTCTGGCGCAAGGAGGGCGGGATCGCCATCCACTCCAGCGTCGTCGAGATGCTCCAGGCGGGGCGGCGCGACGATCCGGCGGCGGCGCTGAAGGTGTACGACGACGTGGTCGGCGTGCTGGGCCAGATCTGGCAGGAGTGGTTCAGCGCCCGGATCCGGCTCGCGGCCGTCGCGACCGGGGTCGTCGCCGACAGCCTGCCCCGGGTGCCGGCGGCCGAGCGGGCGGCCTACCTGGCCCGCGTGGATCGGCTGCACGCCGACGGCCAGGTGGTGCTCGAGCGCTACCACGACCCCTCGGGGGTCTGGGGCCCCGAGGGCCGCGCGTGGGTCCAGCGCCTGGACGCCGAGCGGCTGCGCGCCCGGTGGGTCGGCGGGGTCGAGGTGCCGCCGGACGACCTGGTCGCGGCCTGGCGGGAGGCCGAGCGGCTGTTCGTCGACTTCGGCGACGTGCACGAGCTCGCCCGGGTCCGGGTCGCGCTGGCCGCCGTGCTGCGGGCCTGCGGCGACCCGGCCGGCGCCCGGGTCGCCGCCGACCTGGCCCGCGAGACCGCGCACCGGCTCGGGGCCCGGCCGATCCTCGACCAGCTGCTCGCGCTGGGCAGCACCCCGGTGCGCGGCGACGCGGCGCCCGCCGCGCTGACCGCCCGCGAGCGGGAGATCCTGGCGCTGGTCGCCGAGGGCCGCTCGAACGGCGAGATCGGCCGGCAGCTGTTCATCAGCGCCAAGACCGTGTCCGTGCACGTGTCCAACATCCTCGGCAAGCTCGGCGCCGCGGGGCGCACCGAGGCCGCGGCGATCGCCCGGCGACGAGGGCTCCTCGGCTGAGCCCGGCCCGGGAGGTGACCCGGGGTGGCCCGGGGGTGGCCCGGGGGCGGCGCCCGGTGAGACGAACGGCGGGTCCGGTCGATCAGCCGCGCAGCCGGACCGGCAGCGAGTCCACGCCGAAGACGATCGAGAGCGGCCGGTGGGCCACCTCGTCGGTCGGCACGCCGAGCGCGAGGTCGGGGAACCGGCGGGCCAGCGCGGGGAAGGCGATGCGCAGCTCGAGCCGGGCGAGCTCGGCCCCCACGCAGCGGTGGAACCCGTGGCCGAAGGCCAGGTGCGAGGCGGGCGCACGGTGCGGGTCGTAGCCGCCGCCGTCGGCCGTGGCCCGGTTGGCGGCGGCCAGGTGGCAGATGACGACGTCGCCGGCCGCCAGCCGTCGGCCGCCGACCTCGGTGCCCCGGCGGACGAACCGGGGGAAGGCGATCTGCACGGGGGAGAGCACCCGAAGCAGCTCCTCGACGGTGCGGTCCGCCGCCTCCGGCGAGGTCGCCAGGGCCCGGTAGTCGTCGGGGTGCTCGAGCAGCACCAGCGTGCCCAGCGACAGCATGCTGGCGCTGGTCTCCAGCCCGCCGGTGAAGACCCCGTCCGCGAGCCCGGCGAGGTCGAGGTCGCTGATCGCGTCGCCCTGGTCGCGGATGATGTCGCCGATCAGGCCGTCCCCCGGGCGGTCCCGCTGCCGCCGGGTGACCTCCATCAGGAACCGGCGCGACTCCGAGACGGCGCCGAAGACGTTGGTGCCGCCGCCGCTGACGTCGAACCGCTTGGCGCTGAGCGTCCGGAACGTCTCCCGGTCGTCGTCGGGCAGCCCGAGCAGCTCGCAGATGACCGCGAACGGGACCGGGAACGCGAGGTCGCGCACCACGTCGGCCCCGGCGCCGCGCTCCTCGAGGACGTCGAGCTGGCGTGCCACCACCTGCTCGATGAAGGGCCGCAGCCGCTCGAGCTTGCGCATCGTGAACTGCGGCGTCAGCAGCCGGCGGAGCCGCGTGTGGTCCGGCGGGTCGGTGAAGCCGAGGCCCCCGATCTGCTGGTCGTCGGAGCCGGAGCCGCCCACGAACGGCCGGATGTCGTTGCTGAACTCGGTGGCGTCGGCGAGCACCGCCCGCGCCTCGGCCGGCCCGGTGACCAGCCAGACCTTGAGCCCCAGGAACGAGGCGAGCAGGTGCACGGGCTCGCGGTCGCGCAGCTCCTCGAGCCGGGGCAGGGGGTCCACGCCGGTGCGCTGCAGCGGCCAGGCGAGCCGGGCCGGGACCCGGTCCAGGCTGCTCAGGTCGACGGCACGACGTCCGGACAGCGCCAGCAACCGCCGCCGGGCGTGCCCGGCCAGGGTGCTCGTGACGCGCCCCATCTGCCTGTGCCTCCCCCGGAAAGCTGGTTCTCCTGACACCCCGAGCCTAGGCGGTGCTGCGGCGTTGCGTGGACTCGCCGCGCGGGGAGCGCTCCGGACCGGGTGCGGGCTGCTCCTCGTGCGGGTGCGGATCGAGCCTGGCGATCCACACCAGCCCGGCGACCATGCCGGTGGCGGAGGCGATCTGCACGGCGAGGGCCTGCGGTCCCTGGACCGGCGCCTCCCCGAAGACGAACCAGCCGATCACCATCGCCACGAGCACGTTGACCACGTTGAGCACCGGCATCGAGGCCGCGAGGTGGGAGGCGTGGAACGCGCGTTGGTTGGTGGTCACGGCGGTGAACCCCGCGACCAGCAGCACCCAGGGGAGCCAGCTGGCCAGGGTCGACCACAGCCCGGCCGTGGTCAGCTCATGCGCGAGCAGCTTGATCAGGCCCGCCATCAGACCGAAGACCACGCCGGCGCCGGCCCCGAGCAGGCCGGAGCGCCGGACGGGGTGGCCCTGCCGGGAGGCCAGCAGCATCAGCGCGGCGAACACCAGCGCGGCCGTCACGACGCTGAGCAGCGCCCGGCTCGTCGACGGGTCGACGACGCCCGGGGAGAGCTGGGTGGCGGCCAGGAAGCAGCCCAGGCTGGCCACGGTGAGCAGCACCGCGAGGAGCTCCGCGCGCGGCGGCAGGCGGCGGCTCATCGCCGCGCGCACCGGCACGGCGAGCACCACGCCCACGAGCATCAGCGGCTGCACCAGCGCCAGTGATCCCAGGTGCAGCGCGAGCGCGTGCAGCCCGAACGACACCAGGCCCAGCGTGGACGCGGCGAGCCACAGCGGCGTCCTCAGCAGCCGCAGCACGAGACCGACCGCGCCGGTCGCGGCCGGCACGCCACTGGCGGCGCGGTGCTGCAGCGAGGTGGACACCGCGAACCCGCTGGCGGCCCCCAGCGCGACGACCGAGGCGTTCAACGCGGCCCCGTGGGGCGGGAGGTCGGGCCTGGGGCCAGGGACGCCTGCCCACCGTCGTGGTCATCGACGACCAGGTTGGTCGGCACGCTCATGGTGGGCCTTTCCCGGTCGGCGGCTGGCACCGATCCTAGCCGCGGGAGCGCGCCGTCCGGGACCGGAGCGCGGCGTACGCAGCTGTCCCGGGCGCGGAGCGCCCGCCGGCTTGACATACCCGTAGTATGCACGGATGGCCAGCCTGGAGCAGGACGTGGACGCCCTGACCGAGCAGCGCTTCCGCCGGATGAGCTTCACCGGTGACGACGGGCTGCCCCCGGTCGACACCGCCGGGCTGCCGCCCGGCCCGCGCTGGCCGGTGCTGCTGCAGAGCGCCGGCATGCTGCGCTTCCGGCACCGGTTCCACCCCTGGCTGCACCGTCGGTACGGCGACGTCTTCACCGTGCGGCTGGTCCCCGGCGGCCGGCCGCTGGTGCTCTTCACCCGGCCCGAGCACGCCCGCGAGATCTTCGCCGGCGACCCCGAGACCTTCCTCGCCGGCAAGGGCAACGCGATCCTCGGGCCGATCATGGGGGAGCACTCCCTGCTGCTGCAGGACGGCGACGAGCACAAGCGCGCCCGCCGGCTGCTGATGCCGGCCTTCAACGGACACGCGCTGCGCGGCTACGAGTCGCTGGTGACCGAGCTCGCCCGCGAGGAGGTCGGCCGGTGGACCCCCGGCGCCACGTTCCGCGCGCTGGACCGGATGAACGCGCTCACGCTCGAGGTGATCCTGCGGGTGGTCTTCGGCGTCACCGACGAGCGGCGCCTCGCCCGGCTGCGACCCCGCGTGAACGCGACCGTCGAGATCAGCCCCGCGGTGCTGCTCGGCTGGGGCTACCCCTGGCTGCAGCGGTTCGGGCCGTGGCGGCGCACCGTGGACAACCAGCACGAGCTGGACCGGCTCATCCACGCCGAGATCCGGGAGCGCCGCCGGGCCCCGGACCTGGCCGAGCGCACCGACGTGCTCTCGCGGCTCATCCTGGTCCGCGACGGCGAGGACGGCTCGGACTCGCTCGACGACACCGAGCTGCGCGACCAGCTGGTCACGCTGCTGCTCGCCGGGCACGAGACCACCGCGACCGCGCTCGCCTGGTCGCTCCACGAGCTGGGCCGGGACCCGGCCCTGCTGGCCCGTTCCCGGGAGGCGGCCCGCAGCGGCGACCCCGCCGGCCTCGCCTGGCTGGAGGCCGTGGTCAAGGAGTCGCTGCGGCTGCACCCGGTGATCCCGATGGTGGTGCGCACGCTGCGGCGGCCGGCCACGATCGGGGGCTGGCACCTGCCCGCCGGGACCACGGTCGGGCCGTCGATCATCGTCGGCCACGCCCGCGCCGACAACCACCCCGACCCCGAGGCGTTCCGTCCGGAGCGGTTCCTCGGCCAGAACCCGCCGGCGAACAGCTGGATCCCGTTCGGCGGCGGGGTGCGCCGCTGCCTCGGCGCGGGCTTCTCGCTCATGGAGGGCGTCGCGGTGCTGCGCGAGGTGCTCGCCGCCTACGACGTCGCCGCGGTCGGCGAGGACCACCCCCGGGTCCGCAACATCACCAGCGTGCCCCGGCACGGCGCCCGGATCCGCGTGTCACGCTGATCCCATGGCGCTGCGCGTGATCGGGGCCGGGTTGCCCCGGACCGGCACGGAGTCGCTGCGGTTCGCGCTGGAGCGGCTCCTCGGTGGCCGGTGCGCGCACATGCGCACCCTCCCCGGGCACCCGTTCGACTGTGGCCCCGGCTGGCGGCTCGCCCTCGAGGGCGGGACCCCGGACTGGGACGCGCTGCTCGAGGGGTACGTCGCGGGCGTGGACTGGCCGGTCGGACTGTTCTGGCGCGAGCTCGCCGGGCACTGGCCCGACGCGCTCGTCGTGCTCTCCGGGCGGGACTCGACCGAGGAGTGGCTCGAGAGCCTGTTCACCACCGTGGTCCCGGCGGCCCGCGCCGGCGTCGCGCCGGAGCGGGTGGGCGGCCACGACCTGCAGCTGATGATGCGGCGGTTCGCCGGCACGGTGGACTGGGACGACCGGGCGGTGCTGGGCGCGGCGTACGACCGCTGGATGGCCGAGGTGCGGGCCACCGCTCCCGCGGGACGGCTGGTGGAGTGGCCGACCGGCGCGGGCTGGGAGCCGCTCTGCGACGCCCTGGACCTCCCGGTCCCCGACGAGCCGTTCCCCTGGACCAACCGGCGGCAGGACTGGCGGGCCTGACCGGGCTGCCCGCCCGGGAACAGCCCGGGAATCAGTCCGGGAAATCGGGATGCGCTCCGGTTCGGCCGCTGCGACGATTGCTCCTCGTGAACGGCGCATGACCTGGCGCGAACGGCTGCGCGCCGTGCGCATGGACGTGACCCCGCTGCGCGGGTCGCGTGACTTCCGGCTGCTCTTCGCCGCCGGCACGGTGTTCTACCTCGGCGGGATGATGACCTACGTCGCCATCCCCTACCAGGTCTACACGCTGACGGGGTCCAACTTCGCGGTCGGCGCGATCGGCCTGGTCGAGCTGGTGCCGCTGGTGGTCTTCGGGCTGTACGGCGGGGCGCTGGCCGACCACGTCGACCGGCGCCGGCTGCTGATCTGGACCGGCGTCGCCCAGGCCGCGTTCACCGCGGTGCTGGCGGTCAACGCGTTCCTCGACCACCCGAGTGTGCCGTTGATCTTCCTGGTCTCGGCGCTGCTGGCCTCGTCCTCCTCGCTGCAGCGGCCCTCCCGCGAGGCGCTGATGCCCCGGACCGTGCGGCACGACCAGATCGCCGCGGCCAACGCGCTGACCAGCCTCGGCATGCAGGTCGGGGTGCTGGTCGGGCCGGCGGTCGGCGGCCTGCTGGTCGCGTACGTCGGCACCGGCTGGTGCTTCGTGGCCGACATCGGCGGGCTGGTGGTCGCGAGCCTGCTCTACGTCGCGATGCGGCCCTACCCGCACCGGGAGGAGACCACGCCGCCGAGCCTGGCCGGGATCGGCCAGGGGCTGCGCTACGCGTTCTCCCGCCGCGACCTGCTCGGCACCTACCTGGTCGACATCGCCGCGATGCTGCTGGCGCTGCCGGTGGTGCTGTTCCCCGCCCTGGCCCAGGAGGTCTTCGGGCGGCCCCAGCTGCTCGGCCTGCTCTACTCCGCCGAGACCGTGGGTGCGCTGCTGGCCACGGCGCTGAGCGGGTGGACCTCCCGGGTGCACCACCACGGCCGGGCGATCGTGCTCGCCGCGGCGGCGTACGGCGCCTGCGTCGCGGCCGCGGGCGTGATGCCGGGCCTGTGGCTGGTCGCGGCGTTCCTCATGCTCTCGGGCGCGGCCGACATGGTCTCGGGGGTCTTCCGCGGGACCGTGTGGAACCAGACCATCCCCGAGGGGATGCGGGGCCGGCTGGCCGGCATCGAGATGCTGTCCTACTCGCTGGGCCCGCTGGGCGGGCAGGTCCGCGCCGGCGCGACCGCCGACCTGTGGACGGTCCGCGGCTCGATCGCCAGCGGCGGCCTGGCCTGCGTGGCCGGGGTGGGCCTGACGGCGCTCGCGCTGCGCGACTTCTGGTCCTACGACGCCCGCACCGACGTGCACGCGGTGGCCGAGCGGGCCGCCCGGCAGCGCGCGGGCGAGGGCACCGAACCTGCGACCTGACCCGCCGACGGGGTCGGCGGGTCAGGTCGCAGACCCTCAGCGCAGGTGGGTGAGCGCCCACATGCCCATCAGGGCGTGCGGCATGCCGTCCTCGTCGCTGGGCCACCAGCACATCTCGAGGTACTTGCCGCGCGGCAGGTGGTAGCGCCACAGCACCGTGTGTCCCGGGCCGACCACGAGCGTGCCCGCCATGGCCTTCAACGCCCAGTCCGGCTGGCCCTGGGCACCCTCGTCGAAGTACTTCTTGACCATGTGGCGGGTCGTCGAGGCCTTGACCCGGCCGAGGTCGACGAAGTGCGGTTCGTCGGTGCGGTTCGTGGTGCGCATCCAACCCGTGTGCCGGCGCACCCCCGGGTTGCCGAACCGGTCCTCGCGCACGAGGTTCACCCGGCCGGTGGCGTGCGGCAGCGAGCGCAGCTGCCGGTCCCCGGCGACCCGCATCCGGGTCAGGGTGCCCTTGTCGAGGTTCGCGATCAGGTAGTGGCCGCGGTGCAGGTAGGTCGCGAACGACGCGGTGCGGTGCTTGTAGACCTGCGACCCGCCGTAGAACTCGACGTGCTTGTCGATGCTGCGCACCGCCTGGACGTCGCCGTTGAAGAGCGTGCTGAAGTCCTTGCGCAGCTCGGCCACCGTGTAGCCGTGGTGCAGGCGCATGACCTCGACGGTGCCGCCCCCGCCGGCGCTGCGGATGTTGACGATCGTGTTGCCGGGTCGGAAGTTGCTCCGGGACCGGGTCAGTCCGTCCTTGGTGACCCGGACGTTGACCACCACGGGCGGCAGCCGCCGGGCGGTCGTGTGGGCCGCGGCGGCCCGGTGGGCCGTCGACCCGCTCGCGCTGGCGGTGCCGAAGGTGGTGGCCGCGAGCGAGGTGGCGAGGGTGGCAGCGGCGAGCACCGCCGTGCCGCGTGATCTGAAGCTGGCTCTCATGGTGGGTTCCCTCCGTTGTCCGGGGCCGAGTGGGCCCCGGGGGAGTCGAGCAGCACCGCGGCGGGCTTCGCCACCGAATCGCCCGGATATCCCCCTCACGGTGGATACGGATCATCCGGGAGGACGACCCACCCGCCCCGGGTGGGAACCGTTGACGCCGTCCCTGACAATGGTGGGACAAGCGTCCGGCGCAACGAGGGGGCACAGCCACGTGGATGACGGAGACGGCCGTCCGGTCCTGACCGGTCTGCTCGCGCTCGTGGGCGTCGCGCTGGCGGTCGGGCTGGTCCTCGGGCTCGTCGCGGTGGCCGGCGCCCGGATCGTCGGGATCGGCGGCGCGGTCGACGCCCAGAGCACCCCCGAGCACTCGATGTACCTGCCCTCGCCGTCGAAGACCGCCGCGCCGTCGGGGCCGTTGATCACGCTCGCGCCCGGCGAGACCCAGGCGCCGTCCTCGTCCTCGTCCTCGGCCTCGGCCGCCCCCTCGGAGAAGCCGTCCCGTACCCGGAAGTCGAAGCCGGAGATCTCGCTGTCGGCCGGGGCCACCTCGGTGGCGCCGATGCAGCAGATCGACCTGACCGGCGTCTACCCGGGCGGCGAGGGCGCGATCCTGCAGGTCCAGCGGTTCACCAACGGCGCCTGGCAGGACTTCCCGGTGACGGTCTCGGTCAGCAACCAGACGTTCTCGACCTACGTCCAGACCAGCCAGACCGGCCAGAACCGGTTCCGCGTCGTCGACACCGACAGCGGCCGGGCGTCCAACCCGGTGCGGGTCCAGATCGGCTGATCGCGCCGCGCAGCGCTGCGCCGGGCCGCTCAGGCTGCGCTGCGCACCGGCTCGCGGTCCTCGGCCTCGACCTGTCCGACCGCGGGGGTGGCGCGGCGGCGCAGCATCGCGTGCACGGCCGGCTGGCCGGCCAGCACGCCGCCGAGCACCAGCACCATGCCCAGCGCCTGGGCCCAGCCGAACAGCTCGCCGGCGAGCACCACGCCGAGCAGCGTGCCGACGACCGGGTTGACCAGGCCGATCAGCGAGACCACCCCGGCGGGCATGCCGCGCAGGCCGGTGAACCAGCAGTAGTAGGCCAGGCCGGTCCCGATGACCGAGAGCCACACGAACCCGCCGATCGCCGGGAGGTCCAGCGCCGGCGGCGCGCCCTCGACCAGCAGGGCGACGGGGACCAGCAGCAGCCCGCCGACCACCAGCTGCCAGGAGACCAGGGTCAGGCTGTCCACGGGCACCGGCCAGCGCTTGACCAGCACGTAGCCGAGCGCGGAGACCAGCACCGATCCGAAGGCGCCGGCCAGCCCGATCGCGTCGATGTGGCCGGGTGAGCGCAGCACCAGCAGCCCGACGCCGAGCGCGCCGACCAGGGCCGCGCCGACCCGGGCCCAGCCGGGTCGCTCCCCGAGGCCGGGCCAGGCCAGGCCCATCGTGACCAGTGGGGCGGTCGCCTGCAGGGTGGCCGCCAGGCCGCCGGGCAGGTGGTAGGCGGCGAGGAAGATCAGCGGGAAGAACATCCCGATGTTGAGCACGCCCAGGACCAGCGCCTTCCACCACCAGCTGCCGCGTGGGAGCCGCCGGCGGGTCGCCAGGATCACCAGGCCGATCGGCAGCGCCCGGACCGCGGCGGCGAACAGCGGGCGGTCGGGCGGCAGGTACGCCTCGGTCACGTAGTACGTCGAGCCCCAGGCGATGGGGGCGACGACCGTGACGAGCGCCAGGCGTGCCTGATTTGTTTCCATGGAAGACATAATAGTTTCTGCGGAAGGTATATTCCGGCTATGACGAGCGATCTCGATCACGTCGGCAGGGTGATGGCGCAGTGGCGCGAGGCGCGTCCCGACCTCGACGTCTCGCCGCAGGGGGTGATCGGCCGGTTGCACCGGCTCGCGATGCGGCTCACCGAGGAGCTGGCGGTGGTCTACGCCCGCTACGGCCTGGGCGAGGGGGAGTTCGACGTGCTCGCCACGCTGCGCCGCGCCGGCGCGCCGTACGAGCTGACGCCCTCGGCGCTGGCCGCCTCGACGATGGTCTCCTCCGGCGCCGTCACCAAGCGGGTGGACCGCTGCCTGCAGCAGGGCTGGGTGACCCGGCGGCACAGCGACCGGGACGCCCGGGGGAGGGTGGTCGCGCTGACCGACGCCGGGCGCGAGCTCATCGACCGGGCCTTCGAGGCGCACATGGCCAACGAGCACCGGCTGGTCGCGGGCCTCAGCGAGCGGCAGCGGACCCAGCTCGCCCACCTGCTGGAGGTGTGGGGGCGCTCGGTCGACGCCTAGGAGGTCTCGTCACCCCGCCGCTGGTTCCTCGCGGCGGCTGCTCGACCACCGAGAGCCGATGGTTCTCGGTGGTCGAGCAGCGAACGCCGGCGAGCGTGTCGAGACCTCAGCTCGGGACGTAGTCGAAAGTGTCCGGGTTCGGGCCGGTGCGGCCGTCCTCGCCACGGTCGAGGGCGCTGATCTGCTCGACCTGGTCGTGGGTGAGGGAGAAGTCGAAGATCTCGAAGTTCTCCCGCATCCGGTCCTGGCTCATCGACTTCGGGAAGACGATGTCGCCGCGCTCGACGTGCCAGCGCAGCGTGACCTGCGCGGCGGACTTGCCGTACTCGGCGCCGATCTTGTTGATGAGCTCGTCGTCGAGGACCTTGCCCTGCGCGATCGGGGACCACGCCTCGACCTCGACGCCGTGGCGGATCGAGGCGGCGCGGGCCGCCTCGTTGGTGAAGTAGGGGTGCACCTCGATCTGGTTCACCGCGGGGACCACTCCGCTCTCGGAGACGATCCGGTCGAGGTGGGCCGGCTGGAAGTTCGAGACGCCGATCGAGGTGGCGCGGCCGTCCTCGACGAACTCGGCCAGGGTCTTCCAGGTGGAGACGAAGTCGCCGTCGTACAGCGTCGGGAGCGGCCAGTGGATCAGGAACAGGTCGATGCGGTCCAGGCCGAGCTTGGTGAGCGTCTCGTCGAAGGCCCGGCGCGCGGCGTCCGGCTCGTGGAACCCGTTGTTGAGCTTGCTGGTGATGTACAGCTCGTCGCGGCCGAGACCGGAGGACCTGATGGCCTCCCCGACGCCCGCCTCGTTCTGGTACATCTCCGCGGTGTCGATGTGGCGGTAGCCCACCTCGAACGCCTTGCTCACGGTCTCGGCGGTCTCCTCCGGCGGGACCTGGAAGACGCCGAAGCCGAGCTGCGGGATGGACGTGCCGTTGTTCAGGGTGATCGTGGAAACGGTCATGGTTGGCATGACAAGCAGGCGGCGGCGGATATTCCGGCTCGCGAGGGTGTTTGCGGCGGCCCCGCCCAAACTGTGAACCTTCGCACGTGGAGCTCGCTGAGTTCACGATGCCCGGCCCCGCGCGACGCCGCCAGCGCCGCCGACCTCGCCCGGCTGTCCACGACCGTCCAGTGGCCGTCGCTGACGGACCCACGCGGACCAAGCGGATGGACCTGATCACCGACGCCGCCGAGGGGTTCTACGCCGGCTTCGCCCACAAGCCGATGAGCGGCTTCCGGATCTACCCCGGCGCCACCGACTGAGCCCTCGGCCGGAAGTCGGCCGCCGCGGCGGGAACAAGGCCGCCGTACTCACCGTTGGACCCACTGAGCAAAGTTCAGTGAGCAAAGTTGAGTTGAATCGGCTCAACTTGTTTGCCAGACTCACCGCACCCGGCGCAGGATGGCGTCACACAGACCTGAACCAGGCCCCGGACCCGTCCGGGGTTTCGACAAGCGGAGGTAACAACCCATGGCACGTGCGGTCGGCATCGACCTCGGCACGACGAACAGCGTCGTCGCCGTCCTCGAGGGTGGCGAACCCACCGTCATCGCGAATGCAGAGGGCGCTCGTACCACCCCCTCGGTGGTGGCGTTCGCCAAGTCCGGGGAGGTGCTGGTCGGCGAGGTCGCCAAGCGCCAGGCCGTGACCAACGTCGAGCGCACCATCCGCTCGGTGAAGCGTCACATGGGCACCGACTGGACCCAGCAGATCGACGACAAGAGCTTCACCCCGCAGCAGATCAGCGCGTTCGTGCTGCAGAAGCTCAAGCGGGACGCCGAGGCCTACCTCGGTGAGCCCGTCACCGACGCGGTGATCACGGTCCCGGCGTACTTCTCCGACGCCCAGCGCCAGGCCACCAAGGAGGCGGGCGAGATCGCCGGCCTCAACGTCTCGCGCATCGTCAACGAGCCGACCGCGGCCGCGCTGGCCTACGGCCTCGACAAGGGCGACGACCAGACCATCCTGGTCTTCGACCTCGGCGGCGGCACCTTCGACGTGTCCCTGCTGGAGATCGGCGAGGGCGTGGTCGAGGTCAAGGCCACCTCGGGCGACAACCACCTCGGTGGTGACGACTGGGACTCCCGGGTCGTCGACTGGATGATCAAGCGGTTCAAGGACAACAACGGCGTCGACCTCGGTGCCGACAAGATCGCCAAGCAGCGCCTCCAGGAGGCCGCGGAGAAGGCGAAGATCGAGCTGTCCTCCTCCAGCGAGACCACGATCCACCTGCCCTACATCACCCACGGCGAGTCCGGCCCGCTGCACTTCGAGGAGAAGCTGACCCGCAGCGAGTTCCAGCGGCTCACCTCCGACCTGCTCGACCGCACCAAGGGCCCGTTCCAGAGCGTGCTCAAGGACGGGGGCGTCGCGGTCAAGGACATCGACCACGTCGTGCTCGTCGGCGGCTCGACCCGGATGCCCGCGGTGACCGAGGTCGTCAAGGAGCTGCTCGGCGGCAAGGAGCCCAACAAGGGCGTCAACCCCGACGAGGTCGTGGCCGTCGGTGCCGCGCTGCAGGCCGGCGTCCTCAAGGGCGAGGTCAAGGACGTGCTGCTGCTCGACGTCACCCCGCTCTCGCTGGGCATCGAGACCAAGGGCGGCGTGATGACCACGCTGATCGAGCGCAACACCACGATCCCGACCAAGCGCTCGGAGATCTTCACCACCGCCGACGACAACCAGCCGTCGGTCGAGATCAAGGTCGCCCAGGGCGAGCGCCAGATGTGGGCGCAGAACCAGCCGCTGGGCAACTTCGAGCTGACCGGCCTGCCGCCGGCGCCGCGTGGCGTGCCGAAGATCGAGGTCACCTTCGACATCGACGCCAACGGCATCGTGCACGTCACCGCCAAGGACCAGGCCTCCGGCAAGGAGCAGTCCATGACGATCTCCGGCGGCTCGGCGCTCGGCAAGGACGAGATCGACCGGATGGTCCGCGAGGCCGAGCAGTACGCCGAGGAGGACGCCAAGCGTCGCGAGGCCGTCGAGGTCCGCAACCAGGCCGAGTCGCTGGTCTACACGACCGAGAAGTTCCTCGACGAGAACGGCGAGAAGCTCCCCGACGACGTGAAGACCGAGGTCCGCACCGACGTCGACGCGCTCAAGGCGACGCTGGAGAACGCCGACTCCTCGGCCGAGGAGATCCAGGCCGGCGTGACCAAGCTCGGTGAGTCCAGCCAGAAGATGGGCGCGGCGATGTACGCCGCGGCCGAGGCGGAGTCGGCCGCCGCCGGCGGCGCCACCGGCGCCACGGGCGAGGCCGACGAGGACGTCGTGGACGCCGAGATCGTCGACGAGGACACGACCCACACCGCGGAGGGTGACAGCAAGTGACCGACTTCCGACCCGAGTCGGACGTCGCCCCGGAGGGGGAGCCGCGGCGCGACGCCGCGGCTCCCCCCGAGGGGTCCGCGCCCGACCAGTCCGCGCCCGACCTGTCCGTGCCCGAGGCCGAGGGGCCCGCGGAGACCGGCGAGGACGCCGGAGCGGGCGACGAGGAGCTCGAGGACGACCTCACGCGCGCCAAGCGCGACCTGGCCGGCCTCACCTCGGACCTGCAGCGGCTGCAGGCGGAGTACCTCAACTACAAGCGCCGCGTCGAACGGGACCGGGAGCTGGTGCGCGAGAACGCGACGTACGCCGCGCTGGTGCCGATCGTCGAGGTGCTCGACACCATCGACCGGGCCCGTGAGCACGGCGACCTCGACCCCGGCTTCCAGACCGTCGCCGACCAGCTCGAGCGGGTGGTGGCCAAGCAGGGCCTGGCCCGGTTCGGCGAGCCGGGCGACCCGTTCGACCCGAGCCTGCACGAGGCGCTCTCGCACGTCGGGCAGGATCCCGAGGTTTCGGTCACCACGTGCAAGCTGATCGCGAAGGCCGGCTACCGGATCGGCGACCGCGTGGTGCGGGCCGCCCAGGTGCTCGTGGTCGACCCGGCCGACGAGCAGCAGTAACGATCGACGACGACGGAGAGGGGGTGCGCGGATGAGTGCCACCGACGGGATGCGGGCCGACTGGGCCCAGAAGGACTTCTACGCCGAGCTCGGCGTGAAGAAGGACGCGACGGCCGTCGAGATCAAGAAGGCCTACCGCAAGCTGGCGCGCGCCAACCACCCCGACTCCCACCCCGGCGAGTCGGCCGAGGCCCGGGCCAAGCACGAGAAGTTCAAGAAGGTCGCCGAGGCCTACGACGTCGTCGGTGACCCGGAGAAGCGCAAGAAGTACGACGAGATGCGCGAGCTCTACGCCGGCGGCGGGTTCCGGGGCGGCTTCCCCGGGGGCTTCGGCGGCGGTGCCGGCGGTGCTGGCGCCGGGGGGTTCGACCTCAACGACCTGCTGCGCGACCGGGCCGCCGGGGGCGCGGGCGGCGGCTTCGGCGACATGTTCGGCGACCTGTTCGGCGGTGGCCGGCAGCGCCCGCAGCAGCGTCGCCCGCGCAAGGGCGCGGACGTGGAGTCCGGGGCCACGATCAGCTTCACCGACGCGCTCGAGGGCGTCACGATCTCGCTGCGGCTGACCTCCGACGCGCCCTGCCCGGACTGCAACGGCACCGGGGGCAAGCCCGGCACCAAGCCGCACGTGTGCCCGGAGTGCGAGGGCGCGGGGTTCGTGGTCGCCTCCGTCGGCGGTGCGTTCTCGATGAACGAGACCTGCCCCGCCTGCGGCGGCCGCCAGCTGGTCTACGACGAGCCGTGCCCGACCTGCCACGGCAGCGGCCGCGGCCTGTCGGCCCGGACCATCCAGGCGCGCATCCCGGCCGGGGTCAAGGACGGGCAGCGGATCCGGCTGCGCGGCAAGGGCGCGGCCGGCGAGAGCGGCGGCCCGGCGGGCGACCTGTTCGTCACCGTCAAGGTCTCCCCGCACCGGCTCTTCGGCCGCAAGGACGACAACCTCACCCTCGAGGTGCCGGTGTCCTTCGACGAGCTCGCCCTCGGCGCCGAGATCAAGATCCCCACGCTGGGCGGCGCCCCGGTCACGCTGAAGGTCCCCGCCGGCACGCCCAACGGCCGGACCTTCCGGGTCCGCGGCAGGGGCGCGGCCCGGTCCGACGGCACCCGCGGCGACCTGCTGGCCACCGTCGAGGTCCAGGTCCCGGCCGTGCTCGACACCGAGGCGCGGGAGGCCGTCGAGGCCTACCGGGCCGCCACCTCGAGCCGGCCGCTGCGCGCCAACCTGTTCAAGGACGCGTGATGCCCACCCGGCGGGAGTTCCGGGCGCCTACACCGGACGTGGCGGTCTACGTGATCAGCGTGGCCGCCGAGCTGACCGGCCTCCACCCGCAGACCCTGCGCACCTACGAGCGGCTCGGCCTGATCACGCCCGGGCGCACCGGGGGCGGTGGCCGCCGCTACTCCCACCGCGACATCGAGCTGCTGCGGGAGATCGCCGAGCTCAGTGCCGCTGGTATCGGCCTCGAGGGCGTGCGCCGGATCCTCGAGCTGCAGGACCGCGTCGCCGCCCTGGCCCAGCGCAACGAGGAGCTGGTCGCCGAGCTCGACGCGACCCGCGAGGCGCTGCGCCAGGCGAGCCTGGTCCGCCGCGGCAATGGCCGGTCCGAGGTGGCCGCCGTCGCGGTCAACAAGCTGCCCGTGCTGCGCCAGCCCGGCCCCGGCCAGTCGCTGGTGGTCTGGCGCCGCAACGGTCGCTAGCCCGGCCCGGCGCCGTACGCCGAGTCGGCGCTGCTTGACGCCGTAGACCGTCAACGATCGCCGACTCGGCGTCTCCCCGCCGTCAACGAGCGCCGACTCGACGTCTCCCCGCCGTCAACGAGCGCCGACTCGGCGTCCCCGGCCGTCAACGAGCGCCGACTCGGCGTGGCCCTGGCCGTCAACGAGCGCCGACTCGGCGTCTCCCCGGCCGTCAACGAGCGCCGACTCGGCGTGGGGCACCGGCTCAGCCGAGCGCGCTGCGCATCCGGTCCAGGCGCCCGGCCATCTGCGCGGCGTACGCCCGGGCCATCGGACCGCTGCCGTTGTAGTCGTGCGCCGCGCCGGTCCAGCTGCCGGCCGCGGCGTGCAGCTGCGCGAGGTGGCGGAACCCGACCAGCATGTTCGGGTAGGGCCGCCACGCGCCGCCCAGCCGGTCGGCCCGGTCCTGGAACGTGGGCCAGGTCAGCTGCATCGGACCCACCCCCTGCACCTCGCCGGTGCGGTGCCGCGCCCGCTTGTAGGCGCGGTACTTCGACCGGGTCACCTCGCCGGCCCCCGCGAAGACCGTGGGGTCGTGCCCGAAGACGTTGCGACCCCCTCCGGTCTCCTGCTGCAGGAACGCGCAGCCGACGTACAGGGGGATGTCCGCCGCGCGCGCGGCCCGCCGGGCCGTGCCCGCCATCGTGCAGCCGGCCCGCCGGGCCGCCTCGACCTGCGGCGGCTCCCCGGTCGAGCGCGCCCGGCCGCGCGGGCGGTCGGTCTGTGGGGGGTTCGACCCGGGACCGGCCCCGGGGTGGACGGCCGCCGCCGAGGGACCGGTCGCCTCGGCGGGGGCGGCGGGGCCGAGGGCGGGGACGAGGAACTGGAGGAGCGTCAGGACGGCGTACAGCAGCGGCACCACCGTGCGGGCGCGTCTGAGCGGCGGGGGGACAGCAGGCATGGAGGTCTTCCTCGGAGGGGAACGGCACCCGCCGGCGGCCGCGCACGGCCGGTTGCTCCCCCGCGACGGGCTCGGGCCCGGGCGCCGGGGACCCGGACGAGCTCCTCGGGCCCCGCCGCACCCCGTGCCCGGCGGTCAGGACGTCCCCGGGCCGGTGCGTGGTCGCAGGCCGGCGGGGACGTCCTCCACTGTGGCAAGAGCACCCCTGGCGGCCAAGGCAAGGGCCGGGAGTCCTTGGTCACACCGACTTCCGGCCCGAAGGCCGTCTCAGTCGCGGCCCCACACCGACGGCCGGCGCAGCCCCTCCGGGATCGTGGTCGCGGCGTCGCCCCGGGCCGCCTCGAGCTGCGGACCGCTGAGGAACAGCGCCTCGCGCAGGAGCGCACCCCGCAGGTCGGCCCCCCGCAGGTCGGCGCCGAGCAGGTCGGCGCGGCCCAGGTCGACGCCGCGTAGGTCGGCACCGATCAGCAGCGCGCCGCGCAGGCCGGCGTCGTGCAGCCGCCGGCGACGCAGGTCGCGGCCGGCCAGGTCGGCCCGGGTGAGGTCCGGCGCGGCGGGGTCCCGGAGCCGGCGGGCGGCGGCGGCGAGCAGCGCGCCGCACTCCTCGTGCAGCTGGTCGAGATCGGCCGTGAGCAGCTCCACGGGCGTGCGGTCGCGCAGCGCCAGCAGCCGCTCGGCCAGGTCCGCGGCGGCGCGGTCCGGCGTACGCCGGCGCACCTCCTCGAGGTGGGCGAGCATCTCGTGCAGCCGGCGCACGACCGAGAGCACCGCCGCCATCTCGCCGAGGTCGTCGTGGTCGCGCCAGGACGTCCCGGCGTAGGTCACCTGGGAGACGTGCTGGCCGGCCCCGAAGCAGTCGAAGACCGCACAGCCCGGCCAGCCCCGCTCGCGCAGGTCGGCGTGGATGCCGCAGCGGTCGTCGTCGCGGAGGTGGCCGCAGGGCACCCCGCCGGGCTTGTCCGCCCCGAACCCGGCGTCGCGCCGGTAGGGCAGCAGCACGCAGCACAGCGCGAAGCACCGCGAGCAGTCGGCCACCAGCTCGAGGTCCCGGCCGGGGGTGGGCGAGGGGGTCGGCACCCGCCGATCCTCGCACCCGCCGTGGCCGCGCGGCCGGCCGAGGCGGGGGCACACCCTCGGCCACCTGATTTGGAAAAATCATCAAAGTTGAGCGGAACAGACTCAACTTCTGGTGCGTTGGCAGAAGTGACGAGCACACTGGGTGCCGTCCGTGGGGACCTGTTGGCAGGAGAAGACACGCAGATGAGCCAGTTCGGCGCCGAGAAGTTCACCACCCGCAGCCGCGAGGCGATCGAGGCCGCCCAGCTGTCCGCGACCACCGCGGGCAACACCGCCACCGAGCCGATCCACCTGCTGGTCGCGCTGCTGCGCCAGGAGGAGGGCACCGCCCGCAACCTGGTCGCCAAGGCCGGGGTGGACGCAGCCCGGCTGACCCAGCAGGCGGAGGCGGCGATGACCGCGCTGCCCCGCGCCAGCGGTACGACGGTCCAGCAGCCCGCGGCGTCGCCCGCGCTGACCCGGGTGCTGGCCGGGGCGCTGGACCTGGCCGCCGGCATGAAGGACGACTACGTCGCCACCGAGCACCTGCTGATCGCGATCGCCGGCACCGACAGCGCCGCCCAGAAGGTGCTGACCGAGGCCGGGCTGAGCGAGCAGGGGCTGCGCGAGAGCGTGACCGCCGTCCGCGGGAACCGCCGCGTGACGAGTGAGGACGCGGAGTCGACGTACGAGGCGCTGGAGAAGTACTCCGTGGACCTGACCCGGGCCGCCGAGGACGGCCGGCTCGACCCGGTCATCGGCCGGGACAGCGAGATCCGCCGGGTCGTGCAGGTGCTGTCGCGGCGCACCAAGAACAACCCGGTGCTGATCGGCGAGCCCGGCGTCGGCAAGACCGCGGTCGTCGAGGGACTGGCCCAGCGGGTCGTGGCCGGCGACGTGCCCGACTCGCTCAAGGGCCGCCGGGTGCTCAGCCTCGACCTGGCCGCGATGGTGGCCGGCGCGAAGTACCGCGGCGAGTTCGAGGAGCGGCTCAAGGCCGTGCTCGAGGAGATCAAGGACGCGGGCGGTCAGATCATCACGTTCATCGACGAGCTGCACACCGTCGTCGGGGCCGGGGCGGGCGGCGACTCCGCGATGGACGCCGGCAACATGCTCAAGCCGATGCTGGCCCGCGGCGAGCTGCACATGATCGGCGCGACCACGCTCGACGAGTACCGCGAGCGGATCGAGAAGGACCCCGCCCTCGAGCGCCGCTTCCAGCAGGTCTTCGTCGGCGAGCCCAGCGTCGAGGACACCATCCAGATCCTGCGCGGCATCCAGGAGAAGTACGAGGCGCACCACGGCGTCCGCATCACCGACGCCGCCCTGGTCGCCGCGGCCACCCTCTCCGACCGGTACATCCCCGGCCGGCAGCTGCCCGACAAGGCCATCGACCTCGTCGACGAGGCCGCCTCGCGACTGCGGATGGAGATCGAGTCCTCCCCGGAGGAGGTCGACCAGCTGCGCCGCCAGGTGGACCGGATGAAGATGGAGCAGTTCGCGCTGGAGAAGGAGTCCGACGAGGCCTCCGTGGAGCGGCTGGCGAAGCTCAAGGCCGACCTCGCCGACCGCGAGGAGGAGCTGCGGGCGCTCGAGGCCCGCTGGGAGCAGGAGAAGCAGTCCCTCGAGGGCGAGGGCGAGCTGCGCCGCCAGCTCGACCAGCTGCGGATCGAGGCCGAGCGGCTGCTGCGCGAGGGCAACCTGGAGGCGGCCAGCCGGATCAACTACGAGTCGATCCCGGCGCTGGAGAAGAAGATCAGCGCGGTCGTCGAGACCGAGAAGCCCGACCTGGAGCCGCTGGTCTCCGAGGAGGTCGGCGCCGAGCAGGTCGCCGAGGTGGTCGAGGCCTGGACCGGCATCCCCACCGGCAGGATGCTCGAGGGCGAGACCGCCAAGCTGCTGCAGATGGAGGAGGTCATCGGCGAGCGGCTGATCGGCCAGCGGGCCGCGGTGCAGGCGGTGAGCGACGCCGTACGACGCTCCCGCGCCGGCATCGCCGACCCGAACCGGCCAACCGGGTCGTTCCTGTTCCTCGGCCCCACCGGCACCGGCAAGACCGAGCTGGCCAAGTCGCTGGCGGACTTCCTCTTCGACGACGAGCGGGCGATCGTCCGGATCGACATGAGCGAGTACTCCGAGAAGCACGCGGTCGCGCGGCTGGTCGGTGCGCCGCCCGGCTACGTCGGCTACGAGGAGGGCGGCCAGCTCACCGAGGCGGTCCGCCGCCGGCCGTACTCCGTGGTGCTGCTCGACGAGGTCGAGAAGGCCCACCCCGAGGTCTTCGACATCCTCCTGCAGGTCCTCGACGACGGGCGCCTGACCGACGGCCAGGGCCGCACCGTGGACTTCCGCAACACGCTGCTGGTGCTGACCAGCAACCTCGGCTCGCAGTTCCTCGTCGACCCGACCCTGGACCCGGAGAAGAAGCGCGACTCGGTCCTGGCCGTGGTGCGCTCCTCGTTCAAGCCGGAGTTCCTCAACCGGCTCGACGAGGTGGTGGTCTTCGACGCCCTGACCCCCGCGGAGCTGACCCACATCGTCGACCTGCAGCTGGCGCTGCTCGAGCGCCGGCTGGCGGCCCGGCGGATCTCGATCGTGGTCACCGACGCGGCCCGCACCTGGCTCGCCGAGTCCGGCTACGACCCGGCGTACGGCGCCCGCCCGCTGCGCCGGCTGATCCAGACCGCGATCGGCGACCCGCTGGCGCGGATGCTGATCGCCGGCGAGGTCACCGACGGCGACCGGGTCACCGTGGATCGCGGCGAGGACGGGCTGGCGCTGTCGGTGTGACCGGCCGTTTGGTGGAATGGGCGGCATGAGCAGCCCCTCCCGGCCACCCGCGGCACCGGCCCGTCCCCGCCAGGTCACCCTGGCGGCCACCCTGATCATGGGCGGGTCGGTGCTGCTGGTGCTCACCGCGTTCGAGCGGATGAACGGGCTGCACAGCCTGGAGACCCAGCAGGCGGTCCGGGACTTCGTCGGCGGCCCTCCCGGCTCCGACCTCGGGATCAGCGCCGCCGGCGTGCTCGACGCGCTGCGGGTCGTGTGCCTGGTGGCCGCGGGGTGTGCGACCGCCGCGGCGATCCTCGGCTTCGAGGTGCTGCGTCGCAACCGCGCGGCCAGGGTGGTGCTGACGGTGCTGGCGGCGCCGCTGTTCCTCAGCGGGCTGGTCACCGGCGGCTTCCTGTCCTCGGTGGTCGCCGCCGCGTCGGTGATGCTGTGGCTGCAGCCGTCGCGGGACTGGTTCCGCGGCATCCCCACGGCCGCGGCGCCCGCGGCCTCCGGGGCCCGCACCCGGCCCGGGGCCGGCGCGACGCCGGGGGAGGCTCCGGGGAGCACGGGTACGCCGGCGCACGTGGCCTGGCCCCCGCAGCCGTGGGAGCGGACCGAGCACCTGCCCCGGCTGGCCACCGAACCCGGCGTACGCCCGCCGGCGCTGGCCTGGGCGTGCGGGCTGGCCTGGCTGTTCGCCGGCCTGACCGCGGTGCTGATGACGGCGAGCATCGCGCTGCTCGCGACCAGCCCGGACGCGGTGTTCGCGGAGCTGCACCGGCAGGACCCCCAGCTGGCCGAGGCCGGGCTGGGTGACGACGTGCTGCGCACCGCCACGTTCGTGCTCGGCGGCGTGCTGGTGGTCTGGTCCGTGGTGGCGGTGGTGGTCGCGGTGCTGGCGTTCCGCCGGGTGCGCTGGGCGCGGATCGCCCTGCTGGTCTCGGCGCTCGCCTCGGCGGGCTGCTGCCTGCTCGCGAGCGTGGGCCAGTTCCTGATGCTGGTGCCGCTGGCGGCCAGCGTGGTCGCGGTCGCGCTGCTGGTCCGGCCCGACGTGAAGGCCTGGTTCGACCGACGCTGAGCTGGGCCGGCGGGGGGCCCAACTCAACCCGGCGCGAGGCCCGACTCAACCCGGCGCGAGGCCCGACTCAACCCGGCGGGGGGCCCAACTCAACGCGGCGGGGGGCCCAACTCAACGGGTCAGGCGTGCAGGTCGGCGCCCTTGAGCCGGCGCAGGCCCTCCTCGATCATCGCCGGCTCCTTGCAGAACGCCCAGCGCACGAGGTGCCGGCCGGCGCCGGGTGCGGACGGGTCGTCGTAGAAGACCTGGGTGGGGATGGCCACGACCCCGGCGCGCTCGGGCAGCGCGGTGCAGAACGCGCGGCCGTCCTCCCAGCCCAGCGCCGAGACGTCGGTGTTGACGAAGTAGGTGCCCTCCGGGACCCGGACGCCGAGCCCGGCCTCGGCCAGCCCGGCGCACAGCAGGTCGCGGCGCTCCTCGAGTCCGGCGGCCAGCTGCCGCGGCCAGTCCGGCTCCTCGTCGAGGGCCAGCGCCACCGCCGGCTGCAGGGGGGAGCCGGAGGTGAACGTCAGCCACTGCTTGGCTGCCAGCACCGCGCCGACCAGGTGGGCGGGCCCGGTGGCCCAGCCGACCTTCCAGCCGGTGAAGGAGTACGACTTGCCGGCGCTGGACAGCGTCAGCGTCCGCTCGGCCATCCCGGGCAGCGTGGCCAGCGGCACGTGCCGGTGGCCGGTGAAGGTCAGGTGCTCGTAGACCTCGTCGGTCACCACGACCAGGTCGTGCTCGGTCGCGACGTCCGCGACGACGGCCAGCTCCTCGGGGGTGAGCACGGTGCCGGTGGGGTTGTGCGGGCTGTTCAGCAGGATCAGCCGGGTCCGCTCGCTCACCGCCGCGCGCAGTTCGTCGGCGTCCAGGCGGAAGTCGGGGGCGCGCAGCGTCACCGGACGGCGTACGCCGCCGGCCATCTGGATCATCGCGACGTAGGAGTCGTAGTAGGGCTCGAGCACCACCACCTCGTCGCCGGGGTCGACCAGCCCGAGCAGCGCGGCCGCGATCCCCTCGGTGCAGCCGGTGGTCACCACCACCTCGGTGTCGGGGTCGAGCTCCAGCCCGTAGTTGCGCCGCTGGTGGCGCGCGATCGCCTGCCGCAGGGCGGGGACGCCGGGGCCTGGCGCGTACTGGTTCTGGCCGTGCTCGAGCGCCTCGACCGCGCGGGCGATCACCGACGGCGGGCCGTCGACGTCCGGGAAGCCCTGGCCGAGGTTGACCGACCCGGTCCGCGCGGCCAGCGCGGACATCTCGGAGAAGATGGTCGCAGGGATGCCCTGCAGGCGGGAGGCGAGCATGGGTCCGAACCTAACGCGGATACCCTGCGGGCGTGACCAACGCTGATCTCGAACTCGCCCGTGACATCGACGCCCGCTGCCGCCTGACCGGGGAGTTCACCCTGCGCTCGGGCCAGGTGTCCTCGGAGTACTTCGACAAGTACCTCTTCGAGTCCGACCCCCGGCTGCTGCACCGGGTCGCCCAGCAGATGCGCGACCTGCTGCCGGCCGACACCGAGCTGCTCGGCGGCCTCGAGCTCGGCGGGATCCCGATCGCCACCGCGCTCAGTGGCCTGACCGGGCTGCCGGCGCTGTTCGTGCGCAAGAAGGCCAAGGAGTACGGCACCTGCAAGCTCGCCGAGGGCCCGGAGGTCGCCGGCCGGCGGATCACGATCATCGAGGACGTGATCACCACCGGGGGCGCGGTCCGCGACGCGACCCGGGCCCTGCGCGACGCCGGCGCCGTCGTCGAGGTGGTCGTCTGCGCGATCGACCGCAGCCCCGCGGGCGAGAACCCGCTGGCCGACGTCGCCCTCGAGGTGCGCCCGGTGCTCACCAAGGCCGAGCTGGACGCGGTGCAGGCCCGGAGCTGACCGCCGCCCACGCCCTCGATCGGAGCCGGCGGTGCGGCTCCCTCACCCGGTCGTCTCGGGTCGGCTGGGTGCCGGGCCGGAGGAGGCCCGGACGATCAGCTCGGTCGGCAGCGTGACCCGCTCGTGGGCGTCGGGACGGCCCGGACCGGAGTGTCCGAGCATGCTGACCAGGAGGTCCACCGCCCGACGCCCGGCGTCGCTGACGGCGCCGCCCAGCGTGGTCAGCGCCGGCTGGACCAAGGAGGCGGCGAAGGTGTTGTCGAAGCCGACGACGCTGACTTCGTCGGGCACCCTCACGCCTCGGTCCGCGAGCCGGCGCATGATGCCGATCGCCAGCAGGTCGTTGTGCGCCACGATCGCGGTCGCGCCGGTGCGCACGGCTGCGTCGGCGGCGCTGCTGCCGTTGGCCACCGTCGGGGTGTACGGGCCCGCCCGGTGGACCTCGAGGTCGTACTCCGCGGCCCCCGCGGAGAGCGCGGCCCAGCGCACCGCGCCCATCCAGGAGCTCGGCGGGCCCGCACAGTAGGCCAGGGACCGGTGCCCCAACGAGGAGAGGTGCTCCAGGATCTGTCGGCAGCCCGAACCCATGTCCAGGGTGACGCTGAGGATGCCCGGAAGCTCGCGGCTCAGCAGTACGACGGGGTGCTCGGCGGCGATGTCGCGCAGGTCCTGGTCCGGGAGCCGGCTCGCGGCCAGCACGAACCCGCCGACCGAGCCCGCCAGCCCCCGGATCTGCTCGAGCTCGATCTGCGGTGACTCCTCGCAGTTGACCAGCACCAGGGTCGATCCGGCGGCCCGCGCTCGCAGCTCGGCGCCCCGGATCAGCTCGAAGTAGTGCGGGTTGGTGATGTCGGAGACCAGCATCGCGATCGTGCGGTGGCCGTCCGTCGTCCGCCCCGGACCCTTGTTGCCCGGCCGGTAGCCCAGCTCCTCGGCCGCGGCGAGCACCCGGTCCCGGGTGGCGGGGTTGACCCGGCCCGGC
This sequence comes from Nocardioides panaciterrulae, assembly GCF_013409645.1. Lineage (NCBI taxonomy): Bacteria > Bacillati > Actinomycetota > Actinomycetes > Propionibacteriales > Nocardioidaceae > Nocardioides > Nocardioides panaciterrulae. The sequence continues at coordinate 417,689 of NZ_JACCBG010000001.1, forward strand.
ATCGCGAACGCCCGCGAGACCGTCGAGGGCGCGACGCCCGCGTGCCGGGCCACGTCGTAGATCGTCACCTTCACGAGGCGATGGAACACCACGATGGCAACTTTTGGCAACGTATTGCAACAGTTTCCACTTTGTTTCTAGGGTCGGGCCCGTTGTGAGTGCCGCCACAGCCCTGTGGTGGGAACCGAAGGAGGTCCTCGTGGATGCCGTCCCCCTGGCAGAGCCGAGCCCCCGGCCCTCCGGGCCACCGGCCGGACCGACCGGCGTATCGCCGGCCCAGCGCGTGCTGCGCGTGGTCACCGCCGTCGAGGTCGGGCTCGCGGCGATCGCCGTGACGCTGATCTTCCTGCTGGTGCTCGTCCAGGCCGGGCAGCGCTACCTGCCGATCGAGGGCTGGACCTGGACCGGCGAGCTCGCCCGCTACAGCCTGGTGTGGATGACCTTCGTGCTCGCCGGCGTCCTGGTGACCCGCGACGGCCACATCGCCCTGCAGGTCGTCGACTCGATCCCCTCGCCGATGATCGTGCGCGGGATCCACGTCCTCGCCGACCTCCTCGTCGCCGCCACCGGGGCCGGCTTCGCCTGGGCGTGCTGGAGCCTGATCGGTGAGTCCGGGCACCTCGACTCCCCCTCGATGGGGATGCCGATGCAGTGGGTCTACCTGCTCCCGATGCTCGGATTCCTCAGCACCGCGGTCCGCGCGCTGGTGGCCGCCGTGCTCGTCGCGAAGGACGGCGTTCCCGAGAAGCACGGCGACGCCGCCGGCGCCGAGAGCCTGACCCTCACGGCCGGCGAGGAGGCCCGCGCATGACCGTCACCCTGCTGCTGGTCGCGATCTTCGTGCTGCTCCTGCTGCGCGTGCCGGTCGCCTTCGCCTTCCTGGGCCCCGGCCTGGCCTACCTGGTCCTCACCGGCCAGTCGGTGGGCCTCGCGATGCGACTGGTCACCAACTCCACGGCCAGCTTCCCGCTGCTGGCGGTCCCCCTGTTCATCCTGCTCGGCTCCCTGGCCAACCACGCCGGCATCGCCGACCGCCTCTTCGACTTCGCGCTCGCGCTGATGGGCCGGGTGCGCGGGGGCCTCGGCTTCGTCAGCATCGGCGTCAGCCTCGGCTTCTCCTGGATGAGCGGGTCCGCCGTGGCCGACGCGGCCGCCCTGAGCAAGGTCGAGATCCCGGCGATGCTGCGCAACGGCTACTCGATGCGCTTCGGCCTCGGCGTGGTCGGCTCCTCGGCGCTGATCGCTCCGGTGATGCCGCCGAGCATCCCCGCGGTGATCTACGCCGGCCTCGCCGCGGTCTCGACGGGAGCGCTGTTCGCCGCCTCGGTCGTCCCCGCGATCTTGATGGCGCTCGGCCTGTGCGTCGTCGTGTTCGTGCTGGTGCGCCGCCAGCCCGACATCGTGCACACCGGCTTCGCGTGGGAGCGGGTACGCCGCACCGGCGCCCGGGTGATCGGCCCCCTGGGGGCGCCGGTGATCATCCTCGGCGGCATCCTCTACGGGCTGTTCACCCCGACCGAGGCGGCCGCGGTCGGGGCCCTCTACATGCTGCTGCTCGGCTTCGCCTACGGCACGCTGCGCCTGCGCGACCTGCCCCGCGTGCTGTCGGAGACCGTGACGACCACCGCGGCCATCATGCTGATCGTCTCCTCGGCCGCCCTGCTCGGCTATGTCCTGGCCCGGGAGCGGGTGCCGCAGGACCTCTCCGAGCTGGTGCTCAGCCTCACCTCGGACGGCACCGTCTTCCTGCTGCTGGTCGCCGTGCTGATGCTCATCCTGGGCACGGTCGTGGACGCCACCGCGATCCTCGTGCTCACCGTGCCGATCCTCATGCCGATCGGCCTGCACCTCGGCGTGGACCCGATCAACCTCGGCGTGCTGATGATCATCTCCTTGATGATCGGGCTGCTCACGCCGCCGGTCGGCACCGTCCTCTACGTGCTCAGCTCCACCCAGCGGGTGCCGGTCGGGCAGGTCTTCGCAGGCACCCTGCCGTTCCTGGTGCCGCTGCTGGTCGTCTGCCTGCTGGTCATCTTCGTCCCCGGCGTCGTGACCTGGCTCCCCACCCATCTCGGGCTCTAGCCCCACCGCTGCACGCACCCCCTCCCGGCGCGCCGTCCGGTGCGCCCCCACCCGAAGGAAGAGACACCGATGAACCGCACTCGTACGACGCTCCTCGCCGTGGCCGCGCTGCTGCCGCTGGGCATGCTCTCCGCCTGTGGCGGCGGCGACGACGCCACCGCGGCAGGTGGCATCACGCTGACCCTGGCTCACAGCTACACCGAGGACCAGCCCCAGCACACCTGCGGCGCCGAGGTCATCAAGGACGAGGTCGAGGCCGCGGACGCCGGCATGTCCGTGGAGATCTACCCCAACAGCCAGCTCGGCGGCGACGCCGACCGGATCGCCTCGGTGCAGTCCGGCGACATCGACCTCGACCTGCAGGGCGCCTCGGCGCTGGCCTCGGTCTACGAGCCGATCGGTGTCGTCGACGCGGCGTACGCCTTCGACAGCGGCCAGCAGGTCGCCGACTTCTTCCGCGGCAAGGAGTCCGAGCAGCTCAAGCAGGCCTTCCACGATGCCTCGGGTGGCGTGAGCATCCTCGGCGCCTACTCCGCCGGCGCCCGCGAGTTCACCGCGAACCAGCCGATCCGCGAGCCGGCGGACCTCGATGGGCTGCGGATGCGGTTCCCGGGCTCGCCGCAGTTCCTCGAGAACGCCAAGGCCCTCGGCGCGCACGCCACCGAGGTGGCCTACGAGGAGCTCTACCTCGCGCTCCAGCAGGGCGTCGTGGACGGTCAGGAGAACCCGATCACGAACATCGCCGCGCTGAACCTGCCCGAGGTGCAGGACTACCTCAGCATGACCGACCACCAGCAGAACTCGAACCTCGTCATCGTCGGGAAGGTCTGGGACGACCTGTCCGAGCAGCAGCAGCAGGTGCTCCAGGACGCCGTCGACACCGCCGTCGACAAGATGCCCGGCTGCGTCGCCGACGCCGAGGACGAGATCATCAGCGGCTGGAAGCAGGACGGCTCCATCAAGATCGTCGACGACGTGGACGTCGCCGCCTTCAGCGAGCAGGCCGACGCCTACTTCCGCGACCACCTCGAGGGCAAGTCGCTGGAGGTCTACGAGGCCATCAAGAGCTCCGCGAAGTGACGGCGGCCGCGCACCCCGCCGTCTCGGGCGACGAGGCCGCGCGTCCCGTCGCCACCTACCGCGGGCCGGTGGTCCCGGAGGATCTGGGCTGGACGCTGACCCACGAGCACGTGTTCGTGTTGAGCCCCGAGCTCGACCGTGACCACCCGCACCCGGAGTGGGACGCGGACCGGGCGGTCGACACGGCGGTCGCCGGGCTCGAGGAGCTGTGGGAGCTGGGCGTCCGCACGGTGGTCGATCTCACCGTCCCCGGTCTGGGGCGTGACGTCGCCCTTGTCGGCCGGGTGGCGGCGCGGGTGCGCGTGAACCTCGTGGCCAGCACGGGGTGGTACACCGACGATGTCCTGCCGCCCTACTTCCGGACCCACGGCCCGGGCCGGCTGGTCGGCGGTCCCGAGCCGCTCACCGAGATGTTCCTGCGAGACATCCGCGAGGGCATCGCCGGCAGCGGCGTGCGCGCCGGGATGCTCAAGGTGGTGACCGATGCGCCGGGCCTGACCCCCGACGTACGCCGGGTGCTGGAGTCCGCGGCCGAGGCCCACCTGGCCACGGGCGTGCCGATCACCACCCACAGCAACGCCCGGCTCCGCAACGGGCTCGACCAGCTGGCCTTCCTCACCGAGCGCGGGGTCGACCCGCGCCACCTGGTGATCGGCCACAGCGGCGACAGCGACGACCTGGACTACCTGCGTCGGTTGATGGACGCAGGCGCCACGATCGGCGTGGACCGCTTCGGCATGGCCCACGTCGTGGACGACGAGACCAGCGTGCGCACCGTGCTGGCGCTGCTGAAGGAGGGCTACGCCGACCGGATCGTGCTCTCCCACGACGCGGCCTTCTTCAGCCGCGTCACCCCGCCCTCGTGGCGCCGCGTGCACACCCCGCACTGGCGCCACGACCACCTGCCCCGCCACGTCGTGCCACAGCTGCGCGAGCGCGGGGCTCGATCCGAGGACATCGACCAGATGATGATCGCGAACGCCCGACGGTTGCTCACCCCGGCCGGGGGCACCGCATGAGCCCGGAGTACCGCGTGGCGCTCCTGGGCCACGGCATCGGCCCCTCGCTCTCCCCGGCGCTGCACGAGCGGGAGGCGCAGCACCTGGGCCTCTCCTACGAGTACGTCACCGTCGACCTGATCGACGTGCCGGACGTCGACCTGGGCGAGCAGCTGGGGCGGCTCGAGGACGAGGGCTTCGCCGCGGTCAACGTCACGCACCCGTTCAAGCAGCAGGTGCTCGGGCACGTCGACGAGCTCGGGGAGGTGGTCGAGCGGATCGGCTCGGCGAATCTGGTGCTGCTCGGCCGCGGCCGGCGCACGGCGCACAACACCGACTGCACCGGCTTCCGGCACGGCCTCGAGAGCTTCCTCGGCGACCGGCCGCGGGGCCGGGTGCTGCAGGTCGGCGCCGGCGGCGCCGGCCTGGCCACGGCCTACTCCCTGATCGGGATGGGCTTCGAGGAGCTGGTCGTGCACGACCGGTCCACGGACGCGGCGGACCGCCTCGTGGACCGGTTCGCCGGCGCCACCGGGGCGTCCCTCGCCGCCACGGACGGCTCGCTCGAGCCCTGGCAGGAGAAGGTCGACGGCGTGGTGCACGTGACCCCGATGGGCATGGCCCAGCATCCGGGCGTCGCCTTGGAGCCCGAGCGGCTCCGCCCTGACGCCTGGGTCGCCGAGGTGGTCTACCGACCGCTGGAGACCGAGCTGCTCCGCCGCGCCCGGGCGCACGGGCTGGACACCCTCGACGGCGGGGCCATGGCGGTGGGCCAGGCCGTGGACAGCCTCCGGCTGATCACCGGCCGGGAGCCCGACGTCGAGCGGATGAACGACCACTTCCGCCAGCTGGTCAGCTGACCACCGAACAGGAGCCACCATGACGACCATCCATGTCCTCAACGGGCCCAACCTCAACCTGCTCGGCACTCGCGAGCCGGGGCTCTACGGCACCGAGACGCTCGCCGACGTCGAGGCGCGCTGCGCGCTCCTCTGCGCCCGGCTCGGCCTCGACCTGGTCTTCCGGCAGTCGAACCACGAGGGCCGCCTGGTCGACTGGCTGCAGGAGATCGGCGCCGCCGTCCGCACCGGTGACTGCGTCGGCGCGGTGCTGAACCCGGGCGCCTACACCCACACCTCGGTCGCGATCCGCGACGCGATCGCCGGGGCCGAGGTCCCCGTCGTGGAGCTGCACCTGACCAACGTGCACGCCCGCGAGGAGTTCCGGCACCACTCCTACGTCTCGCCGGTGGCGCGCGGCGTCGTGGTGGGGCTCGGCACGCGCGGCTACGAGCTGGCCATCCGCTCCTTCGTCGACGACCCGGCGGAGGCGTGATGCGCACCTCGATCGCCACCGTCTGCCTCAGCGGCAGCCTCGAGGAGAAGATGGCGGCCTGCGCCGAGGCGGGGTTCGACGGCATCGAGGTCTTCGAGCCCGACCTGGTGGGCAGCGACCTGAGCCCCGAGGAGATCCGGGCCCGCGCGACCCGGCTGGGACTGTCCCTGGACCTCTACCAGCCGCTCCGCGACTTCGAGGGGGTGGACGAGGCGACGCTCACCGACAACCTGCGGCGGGCGGAGGCCCGGTTCGTCGTGATGAACCGACTGGGCATCGACACGGTGCTGGTCTGCTCCAACGTCGCCACCGCCACGGTCGAGTCCGACGAGGTCGCGGCCGAGCAGCTGCGCCGGCTCGGCGATCTCGCGGCGTCGTACGGCGTGCGGGTGGCCTACGAGGCGCTGGCCTGGGGTCGCTACGTCGACGACTACCGCCGGGCCTGGCGGATCGTCGAGCGGGCCGACCACCCCGCGGTCGGGACCTGCCTGGACAGCTTCCACATCCTCTCCCGCGGCCACGACCCGGCGGACATCGCGTGGATCCCCGGCGAGAAGATCTTCTTCGTCCAGCTCGCCGACGCCCCCCGGCTGACGATGGACGTGTTGTCGTGGAGCCGTCACCACCGCCTGTTCCCCGGCGAGGGCGACTTCGACCTCGGCGGCTTCGTGGCGACCGTGGCCGGCACCGGCTACGCGGGGCCGCTCTCGCTGGAGGTCTTCAACGACACGTTCCGCCAGACCGACACCCACCGGACCGCGGCCCACGCGCTGCGCTCGCTGGTGTGGCTGCAGGACCAGGCCGCCCGCCGGGCCGATGACCGGGCCGATGACCGGGCCGATGACCGGGCCGGCGGGCTGGCCACGATCAGCCGGGTCGCGCCTCCGGCGGCGGTGGACTTCGTCGAGGTCAAGGCCGAGGACACCAGTGCGGTGGAGACGATGCTCGACCAGCTCGGGCTCACCTTCCGCGGCCAGCACCGGACCAAGCCGGTGCGGCTGTGGTCGGCCGGCGAGGTGCGGATCGTGCTCAACGAGCAGCACGCCCGTGACCTCGAGCCCGAGGTGGCGGGGATCGGCCTGCAGGTCGAGGACGCGGTCGCGGCCGAGGCCAGGGCCGGCCAGCTCGCCGTGGCGCCGGTGCCGCGGCGCACCCAGGCCGACGAACAGCGGCTCGCCGGCTTCGCGGCCCCCAACGGCCTGGAGGTGTTCCTGGCCGAGCGTCCCGCGCCCGGGGTGCAGCCCGCCTGGACCCACGAGTTCGAGCACGGGCTGGCCCCCGAGGACCCCGGCTGCTACCTCGCCGTGGACCACGTCAACCTCGTCCACACCTGGCAGGAGCACGACGAGGCCGTCCTGTTCTGGACCAGCGTGCTGGGGCTCGACGCGCCGCCGGCGACCGAGGTCGCCAGCCCGCAGGGGCTGGTCCGCAGCCGGGTCATGAGGACCGCCGACGGGGGCGTCCGACTCCCGCTGAACGTCGCCCCCCAGGTCAGCCCCGAGTACCCCGAGCACGTCGCGCTGGCCTGCTCCGACATCTGGTCGGTGGCCGCGCGGGCGCGGGCCCGGGGGATGGAGTTCCTGCCCGTCCCGGACAACTACTACGACGACCTCGCCGCCCGCCTCGGCCTGGACGCCGCGCTGCTCGACCGGCTGCGCTCGCACCAGCTGCTGCTGGACCGGGGTCCGGAGGGGGAGTTCCTGCACTTCTACACCCGCCGCGTGGGCCGGGTGTTCTTCGAGGTCGTCCAGCGGGCCGCCGGCTACGACGGGTACGGCGCCGGCGACGCCCCGGTCCGGCTGGCGTCCCAGGCCCGGCTCGACCGGGTCGCCAGCGTCGGCCGGGGGCGCCGGGGACGGTCGTGAGCGCGCCGCCTGGCCGGCCGGTCGCCGCGGGGCGGCCCGAGGCTCAGGCGGCCTCGTCGGCGTCCTGGTGGCTGCGGTGGCGCCACCACTCGATGACCAGCGGCACCACCGAGAGCACCAGCAGGCCGAGGATCACCAGGTCGATCTTGCTGGCCAGCCACGGCACGGCCTGGCCCAGGAAGTAGCCCACCAGCGTGATCACCAGGACCCACAGCACCGCGCCGACCGCGCTCCACACCAGGAACTTGCGGCGGCCCATGTCGGTGATGCCGGCGACCAGCGTGATGTAGGTGCGCACGAACGGCACGAACCGGCCGATCACCAGCGCCTTGCTGCCGTGCCGGTCGAAGAACTCGTGGGTCTGCTCGAGGTGTTTCTTCTTGATCAGCCGGCCGTCGTGGTCGCCCAGCCGCTGACCGATGCCCCGGCCGAGGCCGTAGCCGGTGACGTTGCCGAGGAAGGCCGCGGCCGCGAACGCGGCCAGCGCCACGAAGATGTTGAGGTTCAGCTGCCCGCCGGCGATGAACAGGCCGACCGCGACCAGCAGCGTGTCCCCGGGCAGGAACGGGAACAGCAGCCCGCACTCGATGAAGACGATGGCCAGGCTGATCCAGACGAACTCCGCGTGGAAGTGGTCGAGCAGCCAGTTGGGATCCATCCACGGGATGCCGAGCAGCATCGGGTGGAGATCGAGCAGGGCGGTCACGGACTCACGCTACCGGGCTGCGCCTGAATGTCCGGCAGGCGAGGGTACGGTTCCGGCTGTGGAGCAGCGGGACGCGGCGGCCGACACCACCGGTCACGAGCAGCGCAGGGCGCCGTACGACCCGATGCCGCACGGCCCCGCCGAGGTGGGCGTGGGGCCCTGGCCGGGGCCGTGGCCGGCGGGGGAGCAGTACGACCCGCAGCTGCTCGCACACGGAGACCGGCGCAACGTCGTCGACCGCTACCGCTACTGGAGCCTCGAGGCGATCGTCGCCGACCTCGACACCCGGCGCCACGACTTCCACGTGGCGATCGAGAACTGGCAGCACGACTTCAACATCGGCACGATCGTCCGGTCCGCCAACGCCTTCCTCGCCGCCGAGGTGCACATCGTCGGCAACCGGCGCTGGAACCGGCGCGGTGCGATGGTGACCGACCGCTACCAGCACGTGCGGCACCACCCGACCGTCGCCGACCTCGCGGCGCACCTGCACGGGCTGCCCGGCGGGCCGGTGACCCTACTGGGCATCGACAACCTGCCCGGGTCGCGGCACCTGGAGACGATGAGCGTGCCGCGCCGGGTGTGCTTCCTCTTCGGCCAGGAGGGACCCGGGCTGTCCGCGGGGGCCCGCGAGGTCGTGGACGGGACCTTCTCGATCGCCCAGTTCGGCTCGACCCGCTCGATCAACGCCTCGGCGGCCGCCGCGATCGCGATGCACACCTGGATCCGCGAGCACGCCGACCTGACCGGCGACGCCACCTGGCGGGGCTGAGTGCGGGGCTGGGCGGCGGGGTTGCTCAGGCCTGGTCGGCGGCGAGCACGCCGCGCAGCGCCTGCAGGCCGCGGGAGGTGTGGCTCTTGACCGTGCCCTCGGTGATGCCGAGCTCGTGCGCGGTCTCGGTGACCGAGAGGCCCAGCCAGTGCCGCAGCAGCACGGTCTTGCGCTGCATCAGCGGGAGCGCCTGCAACGCCTCGAACAGCGCCGAACGCTCCTCGACCCCCAGCGTCGCCGGGGCCGCGCCCTCGGGGGTCTCCGCCGTCGACCGCTCGCGGCGCCACGGCCGGCGGGACTCGTCGATGTTGGCGCGCACGATGATCGTGCGCACGTAGGCCTCCTCGCCGCCCTCGCGCCGCACCCGCGGCCACGCGACATAGAGCTTGGCCAGCGCGGTCTGCACGAGGTCGTCGGCGCGGTGCCAGTCGCCGCAGATCGCGTAGGCGACCCGGCGCAGGTGCGCGCGACGGGCGTGCACGAACTCCGAGAACGCCGCGTCGCGGTCCGCCGTCCTCGATCCGGTCCCCGAGCCGGGCCTCACTTCAGGCCACCGCCGCCCTCGGCCCCACCGCCGGCATAGCGCTGCCGGGCCAGCGCCAGGAAGTCGTCGAGGCTCGCCCCGCCCCGCTTCACGGGGATCGCGATGTACTGGCCGGGCTTCCCGTCGAAGCTGCGGGCCAGCACGTAGTAGCGCTCGCCGTCGCCGCCCGCGACCTCCGCGGCCGCGGTGTGGTCGCCGGGCCCGGCGAAGGAGTCACCGACCCGCACGTGAGCACGCTGCTCGAGGATGGTGGCGCCCCGGACCGGCTCGAGCTGCTCGGTGTCGCCGACGAAGCGGACCAGGTCGACGGAGGCGATGCCGTCCAGCACCGGGTCGCCGACCGACTCCGGGCCCGAGACCGTGCCGCTCGCGCCCTGCACCCAGGAGAGGAACGATCCCTGCTGGCCGCCGGCCCAGGCCAGCGTCCCGCTCGAGCTGCCGTCGCCGGCGTAGTTCAGCGCGTACCAGTAGGTGACGCCGTGGAAGCGCACGGCGACCCCCACCGACTTCTGCGGCGGGTCGAGGTGGAACGGGTTGGCGAGCCGCTGCACCACGGTGGCCCGGTCGTCGACCACCACGTTGCCGGCGTCGTCGTACGCCACCAGGCTCAGCTCGTGGAGCACGTGGTCGAGCTCGGCGTTGCTCGGCGTCCGCTCGGCGCCCGGCCCCCCGGTGGGCGAGCTGGTGGGTCCGGTGGAGGGCGTGGCGGCGGTGCTGGGGTCCGCCGCCCGCGTCGCGCCGGAGCTGCTGGCCACGGGGGCGTCGTCCGCGCGGTCGCTGCCGGCGCCGGCCGCGGCCCACGCGGTGCCCCCGACCACGGCCGCCGTGGTCAGCGCCGCGCCGGCCACGGCGAGCCGCCGGCGGCGCAGCGCCCGGTGCCCGGCGGCGAGCAGCCGCTCGATCTCGGCGTCCGTGGCGCCGTCGTTCGGCCCGCTGCCGAAGCTGCGGTCGATCTCGTCCCTGATGTCCATCGCGTGGTCCCTCCGCACGGTCTCACCCTGGATACGGACCGCAGCGCCCCGAGGTTGTCACGGGGCCGGCTCCAGGGGCGCCCCCCGCCCGGCAGGTCGGCCGGCCGCTCGGCCGGCGGGCACGGGAGCGACGACGGACGAACGCCCCTCGGCGGCGGCTCGGCGAGCCACTAGGGTGGGAAGCGCCCAGCCGTCGGCCGCAGGAGTTCCCAGATGCCCATCGCCACCCCCGAGATCTACGCCCAGATGCTCGACGCGGCCAAGGAGAACGCCTTCGCGTTCCCGGCCATCAACGTGTCGTCGTCGCAGACGCTGAACGCCGCCCTGAAGGGCTTCGCGGACGCCGGCTCCGACGGGATCATCCAGGTGTCCACCGGCGGCGCGGAGTACTTCTCCGGCCCGTCGGTGAAGAACATGGTGACCGGCTCGGTCGCCTTCGCCGCGTTCGCCGCCGAGGTCGCCAAGAACTACCCGGTCAACGTCGCGCTGCACACCGACCACTGCCCCCAGGGCAAGCTCGACGGCTTCGTGCGGCCGCTGCTCGACATCTCCGCCGACCGGGTGGCCCGCGGCGAGCTGCCGCTGTTCCAGTCCCACATGTGGGACGGGTCGGCGGTGCCGCTGGAGGAGAACCTGCAGATCGCCCAGGAGCTGCTCGAGAAGGCCGCCAAGGCCCGGATCATCCTCGAGATCGAGGTCGGCGTCGTCGGCGGCGAGGAGGACGGCGTCGTCGGCAAGATCGACGAGAAGCTCTACTCCACCCCCGGTGACGCGATCGCCACGATCAAGGCGCTGGGCGCCGGCGAGAACGGCCGCTACCTGACCGCGCTGACCTTCGGCAACGTGCACGGCGTCTACAAGCCCGGCAACGTCAAGCTCCGCCCCGAGATCCTCCAGCACGCCCAGGAGGCGGTCGCCCGCGAGCTCGGGCTGGCCGAGGGGTCGCGCCCCTTCGACCTGGTCTTCCACGGCGGCTCCGGCTCCACGGCCGAGGAGATCGGCGCGGCGGTCGACTTCGGCGTGGTGAAGATGAACGTCGACACCGACACCCAGTACGCCTTCACCCGCCCGGTGGCCGCGCACATGTTCACCAACTACGACGGTGTGCTGAAGGTCGACGGCGAGGTCGGCAACAAGAAGGTCTACGACCCCCGCTCGTGGGGCAAGGCCGGGGAGGCCGGCATGGCCGCCCGCGTGGTCGAGGCCTGCGAGAACCTGCGCTCGGCGGGCAAGTCCCTCTCGGCCTGATCGGTCCCGGCAGGTCGTCCCAGTACCGTCCTTCGGCCCGGTCGCTGCGGCGACCGGGCCGTACGGCGTCTCGGGGGAGCTGCCCGCGGGTCAGCTGCCCGCGGTTCAGCCGGCCTCGGGGACCGGCTGGGCCGAGGCCCGCTCGGTGGCCACGCCGAAGCCCGCGTGCTTGGGCCGCTCGAAGAACAGCACCGCGACCAGGCCGACCAGCAGCGCCAGCGGCGGCAGCAGCATCGAGGCGGCCATCGCGTCGTTGAACGGGCCGACGACCGCGGGCGGCAGCGCGCCGCCGCCGGCGCCCTCGCCACTGAACGAGGGGAGGCCCTCGGCGGCCAGCCGCGAGTCCATCAGCACCGCGATCGCCGCCGAGCCCAGCACCGCGCCGACCTGGCGGGTGGCGTTGTAGATGCCCGCGCCGGCCCCGGCGAGCTGCATCGGCAGGTTGCGGGTGGCGGTGGCGCTGGTCGGCGCCCAGACCGCGGCGTTCCCGATGCCGAGCAGCACCATCGGCGGCACCAGCGCCCAGATGGTGAGGTCGGGCTGCATCGCCCAGGACAGCCACAGCAGCGAGACGATGATGCAGCCGAAGCCGAGCCCGGTGAGGTTGCGCGGATGCACCCGGTCGGTCAGCCGGCCCACCGGACGGGCCAGCAGGATCGTCATCACCGCCATCGGCACCAGCAGCAGCGCCGAGCGGGTCGGGCTGAGCCCGCGCACCACCTGGGCCCAGATCATGATCGGGATCGCCATCGCGGTGATCGCGAAGCCCATCGCGCTGATCGCGACGTTGGCGAGCGAGAAGTTGCGGTCCCCGAACAGCTGCAGCGGCACCAGCGGCTCCGCGCGGTTGTGGGCCTGCCACCACACGAACGCCGCGAGCAGGGCCAGCCCGGCGACGATCAGGGTCCAGATCGTGGCGCTCCAGTGGTACTGGTGGCCCTCCTGGATGCCGAAGACCAGCAGGAACATCCCGACGCCGCTGAGCGCCACCCCCAGCCAGTCGAAGCGGTGGCTGTGGGTCTCCAGGGTCGGCACCAGCCGCCAGGCCAGCACGAAGCCGATCAGCCCGACCGGGACGTTGATGAAGAAGATCCACTCCCAGCCCAGCCCGTCGACCAGCACGCCGCCGAGGATCGGGCCGACCAGCGTGGCGACGCCGGCCGTGGCGCCCCACAGCGCCATCGCCGAGCCGCGCCGCTGGGCGGGGAAGATGCGGGTGATGATCGCCATCGTCTGCGGGGTCATCATCGACGCGCCCAGGCCCTGCACCACCCGCGCGACGACCAGCGCCACCACCGTCGTGGTCAGGCCGCACCACAGCGAGGCGAGCGTGAAGACGGTCAGCCCGACGAGGTAGAGCCGCTTGGGCCCGAACCGGTCGCCGAGCCGTCCGGTGATCAGCACCGGCACGGCGTAGGCGAGCAGGTAGGCGCTGGTGACCCAGACGACGGCGTTCACGTCGGCGTGCAGGTTCTCGATGATGGCCGGGGTCGCCACCGACACGATCGTGGAGTCGACCAGGATCATGAAGAAGCCGAGGCAGAGAGCGAACAGGGCCGGCCACGGATCCTTCTCGTGCGTGGCGGTAGCCGGGGCGGCGGCGTGGGTCATGGTCGTAGTCAACACCGCAGCGTGGACAATGCAGGCATGCCCCACGTCGACCTGATGGCCGGACCCCCGCCCACCCACCTGCCCGAGGACCCGGCCGCGGCCGAGCTGGCCGCCGGCGAGGCCCCGGCCTCCGTCGTACGCCGGCACCCGGCCTCGCCGTACGCCTGGGCCGCGATGGCCGCGCAGGCCCGCGACCAGGGCGCCGACGACGTGAGCGTCTACGCCTACTCCCGGGTCGGCTACCACCGCAGCCTGGACCTGCTGCGGCGCAACGGCTGGAAGGGCCACGGCCCGGTGCCGTGGTCGCACGAGCCCAACCGCGGGTTCCTGCGCAGCCTGGCGCTGCTCGCGCTCTCGGCCCGCGCCATCGGCGAGACCCAGGAGTGGGAGCGGTGCTCGGAGTTCCTTCGCGACTCCAGCCCGGAGGCGTACGACGCGCTGCTCGCCTGAGGTCGCCTGAGGTCGCCTGAGGTCGCCGCCGGCCCGGGGCCCCGAGCCTCGGGGCCGGCGCTCCTTGCGCCCCGGCCGGCGGACGGTTAGGGAGCGAGCAGGGAGCGCACCTTGTCGGCGCCCAGCGCCACGATCAGCGTGGGCAGCCGCGGGCCGCGGTCGGCGTCGACGAGCAGGTTGTAGAGCAGCTTGAAGAACGCCTTCTGGTCGGCCTTGACCTCCTCGGTCGGGTCGGCGTCCAGCGGCAGCCCGTGGGCGAGCTTCGGCACGCCGTAGACCAGCGTGGTCACCGGCGCGATGTCGAGCTCGGCCGGCAGCCCGTCCAGCAGCAGCCCGAGCCACCGGCGCTCCTGCTCGCCGAGCGCGCCGAGCCGCTCCAGGTCGGGCTTCTCGCGCACGGTGGTGCGCTGGTCGGCGGGCACGAAGTCGCCCATCCACGCCATCGCCCGGGTCAGTCGCGGCTCGAGCAGGGCGACGTCGTCGTGCGCGTAACCCACGTGAGCGATGGTGCGGCTGATCAGGTCCGCGCTGCCGGCGGTCACGTCGGCGACCGAGGAGAGCACCCGGAACGGCACCACGACCTGCGGCGTCGGCAGGGTCCCGGCGCTGCTCGTGGTCGAGGCGCGCTCGAACGCCAGCACCTGGGCGTCCCGCTTCTCCGGGTCCGCGGCCTTGCGGCCCAGCGCGTCCCACTCGTCGTAGAGCCGGACCACCTCGGGGCCGAAGTCGACGTTGAAGGCCTGCTTGGGCTGGCGCCGGACGTAGAGCCAGCGCAGGATCGGCGCCTCGAGGATCCGCAGCGCGTCGGCCGCGGTCGGCACCCGGCCGCGGGAGGAGGACATCTTCACCTGGCCGCCGGCCCCCACGAACGAGTAGCCGACGAACGACGGCGCCCGGCCCCCGTAGATCTCCTTCACCACTTCCTTGCCCACGGTGTAGGACGAGCCGGGGGTGGCGTGGTCGACGCCGCCCGGCTCGAAGTCCACGCCCTCGACGGCCCAGCGCATCGGCCAGTCGACCTTCCAGACCAGCTTGCCCTCGTGCTGGGTCGCGAGGTTGGTGACGCCCTCGAACCCGCAGGCGGTGCAGGTGTAGCCCAGGTCGGTCGAGTCGTCGTCGTACGACGTGACCGTGGTCGTGTCGCGGCCGCACCGGCGGCAGTAGGGCTTGTAGGGGAACCGGGACAGGTCGCCGGCGGTCGCCTCCTCGCCGTCCTCGTCGGCGACGGAGTCCTCGAGCGCCTGCGCCTCCTGCTCGCTCTCGGCGACGGGCGCGGTCTTCTTCGTGCGGTAGGCCGCGAGCACCCGCTCGATGTCGTCGCGGCGGCGTACGGCGGTGAGGACCTGCTCGACGTAGGCGCCGGCGCGGTACTGCTCGGTCTGGGAGACCTCCTCCATCTCCACGCCGAGCTCGGCGAGGGAGGCGCGCAGCGGGGCCTTGAAGTGCTCGGCCCAGGAGTCGTGGCAGTCCCAGGGGTCCGGCACCGCGGACAGCGGCCGGCCGATGTGCTCGCTCCACGACGGGTCGACGCCCGCCGGCACCTTGCGGAACCGGTCGTAGTCGTCCCAGCTGTGCAGGTGCCGGCAGCGGATGCCGCGGCGCTTGATCTCCTCGGCGACGAAGTGCACGGTGAGGAACTCGCGCAGGTTGCCCAGGTGGACCGGTCCCGACGGGCTGGCCCCGGACGCGCAGGTGATCAGCCGGCCCTCGTCGGTGCCGGCCTTCTCGTCGGCCTGCCGGGCGTGACGGATCGCGTCGTCCGCCGCGCGGGTCACCCAGTCGGTGGGCTGGTCGGTGGGCTGGCCGGTTGCGCCGCGTGCCATGCGCTGCTCGCTCCTGCTCGGTGGGTTCGTGCCGTGCGGCGAACGCTACCGGAGCGGGTGGGCGCGATCGAAGGCGATGAGGCGGGCTCGGGGCCCGGAGTGGTGGAAGGGCGCCGGACCCGTCCCCTGCGGCGTTTCCGGCGCCCCTTCCTGCGTCGCTGCTCGACCGCATCCCCCGATGTGGGTCGTGCCGCTGCACGGCTTCTCCCCGAGAGGAGATGCGTGCGTGCTGACGCGTCCGAGCATCTTCGCACTGACACTTCCCTGCCATGTGGTCATCGGCTGTCGATGGCACTAACCTGCCAGCATGCCGCGTCGTCAGCCGTCCAGCGTCATGACCGCCCTGGGCTTCCCCCCGGCGGTGGACCGGCTCTACGAGCGGGTGCGCAAGCAGTCCGGCCGGGAGCTGGTGTCGGTCGCGCAGGCGCTGCTGCGCACCCCCGACGAGCTGGTGGCCGAGCTCGCCCCGCTGATGGACGCCGAGGTGGTCCGGCTGGAGGACTCCCGGGTCTTCGTCGAGGGCCCGGCGGCCGCGGTCGCCCGGCTGGTGACCGCGCAGGCGGAGGAGGCGGCCCGGGCCCGCCGTCGGCTCGACGCGCTCTCGGCGGCGATCCCGTTCCTCACCGCGGGGTCGGTCAAGCCAGAGCCGGGGGAGGTGCACGGCGTCGAGTCGATCGACGGCGAGATCAGCACCGGCGGGCAGCCGGTGGAGCTGATCGCGGCCCTGATCGCGCAGAGCAAGGGGGACCTGCGGTGGTTGCGCCCCGACCAGTGGCGGATCCCGCGGGAGGACGCGATGATCGAGGTGATCCGGGAGCTGATCGCCTCGGGACGCCGGTCCCGGGCCATCTACCCGGTGCGGGCGCTGCAGGACGCGCCGGAGACGCTGCGGGCACGGGCCGAGGTGGGCGAGCAGATCCGGGTGCTGCCCGAGCTCCCCACCCGGATGTTCATCATCGGCAGCACCCACGCGGTGCTTCCCGAGCCGCTCGGCTTCACCGACGAGCCCCGGACGCTGGTGCGCCAGCAGGGCCTGGTCGAGGCGCTGACCCTCTGGTTCGAGCTGATGTGGGAGCGCGCGGCCCCGGTGCCCTCGCTCGACCGCGGCGAGGCGCGCCCGGACATGCGGCGGTTCCTGCTCCAGCAGCTGGCCTCGGGCGCGCAGGACGAGCAGGTGGCGCGCACCCTCGGGATCAGCCTGCGGACGGTGCGCCGCCGGATCGCCGACGTGCTGACCGAGGTCGGCGCGGACACCCGGTTCCAGGCCGGGGTGGAGGCGGCCCGGCGGGGATGGTTGTAGCGGGCGACGCCGAGGGGCTTCGAGCCGCGCGCTGACGCCGGCTGCTCAGTCAGCGACCGGGGTCGGGAGGACCAGGCTGTAGGCGCCGGCCTCCACGTGCCAGGCGCGCTGCCGCTCCGGGCCATAGATCTCGCCGTCGGCGCTGCACCAGAACGACTCGCCGGAGATCGAGACGGACCCGCCGCGCAGGTAGTCGACCTCCTCCTGGAGGTGATGCGTGCCCCGGCCCAGGGTTGCGGCGTACTTCAACCGCTGCCGAGGGCTGACCGACCGGGAGATCATCACGTCGACCTTGCCGTCCTCGGGGTCGGCCAGGGGCGTGAGCCGGGTGCCGCCGCCGACCGACGACCCGTTGCCGACCGCCACCATGAGGACCGGCTGGTCGAAGTCGTTGACGATCTCACCGTCGACCTCGACCCGCAGTCGCAGCACAGGCGGATTCCACGCGGTCATCGCGGCGCCGATCGGGTAGCCGAGCTTGCCGAGGTTGACCTTGCCCACCCCGATCGAGCCGAGGCGCTCCTTCCAGCGGGCTCCGCGCCGGCTGGCGTTCGCACCGGCGCCCACGTGGACGCTGTTGACGACCACCTCGCCGACCTCGTCGACCACGAGGTCCATCGGCGTCGGCTCGCCCGTGACCACCACGCGGGCCGCCTCCTCGATGTCGAGGGGGATGTCGACGCCGCGGGCGAAGTCGTTGCCGGTGCCGAGCGGCAGCAGGCCGATGACCGCGCCCTCGAGCTCGTGGCGCCGGTGCAGGGCGGCGATGACGGCGTGCAGGCTGCCGTCCCCGCCGGCCACGACGATGCGCCGGGACGCGGCCCGGTGCAGGACGCCGTCCAGCTCCCCGGGGTCACCGGTGGCCTGCACCTCGACCGAGGCCCGCTCGCGCAGGACGGCCAGGGCGCGCTCGAGCGACTCCTCGTCGGCGGTGCCGGCGTCGCTGTTGGTGATCACGAGAAGCGGGTCCACCCGGCGGACCCTATCCGAGGACCGGTCGGCTCAGCAGGGGCTCCGGACCCCCTGCGGTATCGTGGGGCCGCAAGAGCCCCGGTGCGCTGTTGCCGGGGCTTCTTGTGTTTCCACGATCGACTCGTGGTCTCGACAGGCTCGACCACCGAACGAAGCACGGGCGGCGCCGGCAGCCGCCCGGAGGAGGCAGCGATGCCCGCCATCGTCATCCTCGGCGCCCAGTGGGGCGACGAGGGCAAGGGCAAGGCGACCGACCAGCTCGCCACGACCGAGACCATCGACTACGTGGTCCGCACCAGTGGCGGCCACAACGCCGGCCACACGATCGTGGTGAACGGCGAGAAGTTCGCCACCCACCTGCTGCCCAGCGGCATCCTCACGCCGGGCGCGACCTCGGTGATCGCGAACGGGGTCGTGGTCTCGCCCGAGGCGCTGTTCAGCGAGCTCGACGCGCTGCTCGAGCGCGGGGTGGAGGTCGCCGACCTGGTGGTCAGCGCCAACGCGCACGTCATCGCGTCCTACCACTCGACGATCGACAAGGTCGCGGAGCGCTTCCTCGGCAAGAACAAGCTCGGCACCACCGGTCGCGGCATCGGCCCGGCGTACGCCGACAAGATCAACCGCATCGGCATCCGGGTCGCCGACCTCTTCGACGAGGGCATCCTGCGCAAGAAGGTCGAGGCCTCCCTCGACCTCAAGAACCACCTGCTGGCGAAGGTCTACAACCGCCGCGCGATCGAGGTGGACGCGGTCGTCGAGGAGCTGCTGTCCTACGTCGACCGGCTGCGGCCGATGGTCCAGGACACCTCCCTGCTGCTGAACCGGGCGCTGGACGAGGGCCGGACGGTGCTCTTCGAGGGCGCCCAGGCCACGATGCTCGACGTCGACCACGGCACCTATCCGTTCGTCACGAGCAGCAACCCGATCGCCGGCGGTGTCTGCACCGGCGCCGGCATCGGCCCGACCCGGATCGACCGGGTGATCGGCGTGATCAAGGCCTACACCACCCGGGTCGGCTCCGGGCCGTTCCCCACCGAGCTCTTCGACCAGGACGGCGAGAACCTGCAGCGGATCGGTGGGGAGTTCGGCGTCTCGACCGGGCGAACCCGGCGCTGCGGCTGGTACGACGCGGTCGTGGCCCGCTACGCCAGCCGGGTCAACGGGCTCACCGAATTCTTCCTCACCAAGCTCGACGTCCTCGACAGCTGGGAGCGCATCCCGGTGTGCGTGGCCTACGAGATCGACGGCGTCCGGCACGACGAGATGCCGATGACCCAGACCGAGTTCCACCACGCCAAGCCGATCTATGAGTTCTTCGACGGCTGGCAGAGCGACATCTCCGGCTGCCGCAGCTTCCAGGACCTGCCGAAGAACGCGCAGGCCTACGTGCAGGCGCTGGAGGAGATGTCCGGCACGCGGATCTGGGGGGTCGGCGTCGGCCCGGGCCGGGAGCAGACCGTCGAGGTGCACGCGTGAGGGTGCTGGTCGTCGGCAACGGCGGTCGCGAGCACGCGCTGGCCCGGGCGCTCGCGAACGACCCGGCGGTGGAGGCCGTCCACGCGGCCCCCGGCAACCCCGGCATCGCCGCGGTCGCGAGCCTGCACGACGTCGATCCGCTGGACGGCGAGGTGGTCGCCGACCTCGCGGTCGACCTCGGCGTCGGGCTGGTCGTGGTCGGTCCCGAGGCGCCCCTGGTGGCAGGGGTGGCCGACGCCGTGCGCGAGCGCGACATCGCCTGCTTCGGCCCGTCGCGCGAGGCGGCCCGGCTGGAGGGCTCCAAGGCGTTCGCCAAGCAGGTGATGGAGGCGGCCGGCGTGCCGACGGCCGCGGCCCGCGTGTGCACGACGCCGGCCGAGGTGGCCGCTGCGCTCGACGAGTTCGGCGCGCCGCACGTGGTGAAGGACGACGGCCTGGCCGCCGGCAAGGGCGTTGTCGTGACCTCGGACCGGCAGGCCGCGCTCGACCACGCAGCCGGCTGCTCGCGGGTGGTCGTCGAGGAGTTCCTCGACGGACCCGAGGTCTCGCTGTTCGCGATCACCGACGGCGCGACCGTCTACCCGCTCCAGCCCGCCCAGGACTTCAAGCGGATCCTCGACGGCGACCAGGGGCCGAACACCGGTGGCATGGGCGCCTACACCCCCCTGCCCTGGGCGCCGGCCGACCTGGTCGACGAGGTGCTGGCCACCGTGCTGCAGCCGACCGTCGACGAGATGGCCGAGCGCGGCACGCCGTTCGCCGGGCTGCTGTACGCCGGGCTCGCCCTCACCTCCCACGGGGTCCGCGTCGTGGAGTTCAACGCCCGCTTCGGCGACCCCGAGACCCAGCCGCTCCTCGCCCTGCTCGACTCGCCGCTGTGCGCGCTGCTCTACGGGGCGGCCACCGGCACGCTCGCGAACGTCGAGCCGCCGGCCTGGAAGCCCGGAGCCGCCGTCGCCGTCGTGATGGCCAGCCGTGGCTACCCGGAGTCGTCCTCTAAGGGGGACGTGATCAGCGGGGTCCAGACGGCCGAGGCGCTCGACAGGGTGCACGTGATCCAGGCGGGCACCGCGCTCGAGGGGCACGACCTGGTGACCGCCGGTGGCCGGGTGCTCGCCGTCGTCGGCACGGGCGCCGACGTGGCCGCAGCCCGCACCGCGGCGTACCGCGGGGTCGAGGCGATCTCCTTCGACGGCGCCCAGCACCGCACCGACATCGCGGCCTCGGTCTAGTCCCACCGCGGGCTCAAGTCCGTCGTCGGTGGGGTTGCTGCTGTCGCGGCGTGTTGGGTGGTCGCCCGCGGTTGGCCGTGGTGGTGTCGGGTGTCCTAAGGAGAGGGGTGCGGGTGTGCCCCTCTCCTTAGCGCGCGGGGGCTGGTGTCGGTGGTCGGTGGGGGTTGCTGTTGTCGCGGCGGGTTGGGATGGTCGCCCGTGGTCGGCGTGGTGGTGTCGGTGTCCTAAGGAGAGGGGCGCGGGTGTGCCCCTCTCCTTAGCGCGTCGGGGCTGGTTTCCGTCGTTGGTGGGGGTTGCTGCTGTCGCGGCCGGTTGGGGTGGTCGGCGTGGTCGCCCGGGTGGTGTCGGGTGTCCTAAGGAGAAGGGCGCGGGTGTGCCCCTCTCCTTAGGACGGGACGGACGAGCCCACCAGGACAAGCAGTGCTACCGCGGCCGAGTGGTCCTCCACAGGCCAGGGCATCGAGCCCCACGACGCTGGCGGATCAGACCTAGCGTTGGCGCATGCTCATCAGCGGACGACAGGCCGTCGAGGTGCTCGCCGGCGCCGGCGTGACCAGACGGCAGGCCAGGGCTGCGCTGGCGGCGCGCCTGGCCGGGGAGCCGGTGGTGACGAGAGGTGCCCGCCTCTACCGCGAGGAGGCGGTCATCGAGCTCGCGTCCCGGCCTCCACTCAGCGAGAGCGACGTCGACCACGCCTGTCCGGGCCCGCTCTTCGTGGCCCGTCGCCTGCTCGACGCCGGGGCCGGCCGTGAGGAACAGCTGGCGGCGCTGGCACCAGGCTGGGACTTGGGTGTGCGGGGCACGAACAACTTGCTGCAGGCCTTCCTCTACGTCCAGGGCAGCATCCCCCTGGTCGCCACGGTCTGCGGCTTCGTGGTGCTCGGCGCGCAGATCCAGCGGCTCCGGGGCGAGGTCGGTGGCCGGACGTACCGGATGGAGCTGGGAGACGCGGGCGAGTGGTTCGCCGCGTTCCGTGGCCGGCGGCTGCTGTGCGGGCCGGGACGGGACTTCGTCTTCCGCGGCTGGTGAGGCGTCCGCCCTCGCCGCCCCGGTCGGGGCGTCCGGCCCAGCGTGGGAGAATCCGGGAGGACCACCCGACGCCTGAGGAGAACGCGTGACCGTCCCCAACGTCCTGGCCACCCGCTACGCCGGCGCAGACCTGGCCCGCATCTGGTCGCCGGAGCACAAGATCGTGCTCGAGCGACAGCTGTGGATCGCGGTGCTCGAGGCACAGCGCGACCTCGGCATCGCGGTGCCCGACGGGGTCGTGGAGGCCTACCGGGCGGTCGTCGAGAAGGTCGACCTCGACTCCATCGCCGCGCGGGAGCGGGTCACCCGCCACGACGTGAAGGCGCGGATCGAGGAGTTTTGCGCGCTCGCCGGGCACGAGCACATCCACAAGGGCATGACCTCGCGTGACCTGACCGAGAACGTCGAGCAGCTGCAGGTGCGCCAGTCCCTGGCGCTGCTGCGGGACCGCGCGGTCGCGGCCCTCGCCCGGCTCGCCCGGCTGGCCGCGGAGCACGAGACCACCGTGATGGCCGGCCGCTCCCACAACGTCGCCGCCCAGGCGACCACGCTCGGCAAGCGGTTCGCGACGGTCGCCGACGAGATGCTGATCGGGCTCGAGCGGGTGGAGGACCTGCTCGCGCGCTACCCGCTGCGCGGCATCAAGGGCCCGATGGGCACCGCCCAGGACATGCTCGACCTGCTCGATGGCGACGCCGGCAGGCTCGCCGAGCTCGAGCAGCGGGTCGCCGCGCACCTCGGTTTCGACCGGGTGCTGACCTCGGTCGGCCAGGTCTACCCGCGCTCGCTCGACTTCGACGTGGTCTCCTCGCTGGTCCAGCTCGTGGCCGGGCCGTCCAACCTCGCGACCACGATCCGGCTGATGGCCGGCAACGAGCTGGTCACCGAGGGGTTCAAGGAGGGACAGGTCGGCTCCTCGGCGATGCCGCACAAGATGAACAGCCGGTCCTGCGAGCGGGTCAACGGCCTCGCGGTCGTGCTGCGCGGCCACCTGTCGATGATCGGTGAGCTCGCCGGCGACCAGTGGAACGAGGGCGACGTCTCGGACTCCGTCGTACGCCGGGTCGCGCTGCCGGACGCGTTCTTCGCCGCCGACGGGTTGTTCCAGACGTTCCTGACCGTGCTCGACGAGTTCGGCGCGTTCCCGGCGGTGATCCAGCGCGAGCTCGACCGCTACCTGCCGTTCCTGGCCACCACGAAGGTGCTGATGGCCGCGGTCCGCAACGGCGTCGGCCGGGAGAGCGCCCACGAGGCGATCAAGGAGGCGGCGGTCGGCACCGCGCTCGACATGCGCCGCGGCCAGGCCGAGAACGACGTCTTCGCCCGACTCGCCGCCGACCCCGGGCTCGGGCTGACCGCCGAGCAGCTCGCCGGCCTGGTCGCCGAGCCGATCACGTTCACCGGCGCGGCGGTGGACCAGGTGCAGGCCGTGGTGCGGCGGATCGAGGACGTGGCCGCCCGCCACCCCGACGCCGCGGCGTACGTTCCGGGCGCCATCCTCTAGTCCGACCTCCAGCCCCGGCGTCTGCTCCCGGCCCTGGTCCCGGTCCTAGTCCCGTCCTGGGTCCGGCCGGCCCTCGCGCACCAGCGACCGCACGGCCATCGCCATGGCCAGGCCCAGCACGCCCAGCGAGGTGAACAGTGCCGCGCGCAGCGCCGTCTCGGGGCCGGCGGAGGACACCACTCCGTAGACGGTCATCAGCAGCGCGGCGCCGATCGACGAGCCGATCCGCTGACCGGTCTGCAGCGCCCCGCCCGCTGCCCCCGCCATCCGGTTCGGGACCTCGGCCAGGGTCAGGGTGATGTTGGGGGAGACCACGCCGCCGCCGCCGAGCCCGGCCAGCAGCAGGGTCGGCACCGCCACGACCCACAGGCCGGGGCCGGCGTGGCCGGGCACGAGCAGGGCGGCCAGCAGCACGCCGGTCATCATCACGCTCAGCGCCAGCACCGTGATCAGCCGGTGGATCCGGGAGACCAGGCGGCCGGCGAGCGGCGCGGTGAACGCCGAGCCGACCGCGAACGGGGTGAGCAGCAGCCCGGCGCGCAGCGGGGAGAGCCCGAGCCCGTCCTGGAAGTAGACCGAGAGCACCAGGAAGATCCCGGTGAAGCCGAGGAAGTACAGCGCACCGACGGCCAGGCCGTTGGCGTAGCCGGCGGTCTGCCGCAGCAGCGAGACGTCGAGCAACGGCGGCTGACCGCGGCGCCGGACCCGGCGCTCCCACCGGACGAAGCCCCACAGGAACAACGGCGCCCCGATCAGCAACACCAGCGGCCAGCGGGCCCCGCTCTCGATGCTGACCAGCGGGAACAGCAGGCACAGCACGCCACCGCCGAGCAGCAGCGCGCCCGCCAGGTCGAGCTGGGTCCGGCCGGTGGCCGGGGCTCCCTCCTGCTCCCCCTCCTCGTGGGACCGGCCGGGCACGAGCCGTGCCACGAACACCATCGCGACCAGGCCGATCGGCACGTTGACGAGGAAGAGGTAGCGCCAGCCGTTCGCCTCACCGGCCGTGCTGATGATCAATCCGCCGATGACCGGGCCGAGGCCCGAGGAGATCGAGACGGTCAGGCCGAAGAGGCCGAACGCCCGGCCGCGCTCGGGCCCGCGGAAGAGCTGCTGGATCAGTCCGGTGTTCTGCGGGGTGAGCAGGCCGGCCGCCGCCCCCTGCAGCAGTCGCGCGGCGATCACCCACGCCGCGCCGGGAGCCAGGCCGACGGCCGCGCTGGTGACCACGAACCCGACCAGCCCGATCAGCATCATCCGGCGCCGGCCGTAGGCGTCGCCGAGCCGGCCGCCGGTCACCAGCGTCAGGCCGAAGGTCAGCGCGTAGCCCGAGACCACCCACTGCACCGTCGAGGTCGAGGTGTGCAGCCCGACCCGCATCGAGGGGATCGCGACGTTGACGATCGTGACGTCCAGCAGCGCCATGAACCCGATGACGAGCGTGACGCCGAGGATCCGCCACCGGCGGGGATCGGGCCCGGGCGCGTCGTCCCCGGTCCGGGACGTGGTGGCCTGCTGGTCGCTCACCTCCCCACTCTTGCCAACGCCGCCAAGCGGCGCCGCCAGGGCCGGCCCAGTCGCGGGCCCAGTCGCGGGCACAATGGGGCCATGCGCAGCACTCGAGGGTGTCGGGCGGTGGACGTGACGGTCAGGGGCCGGGTCCAGGGCGTGTCGTTCCGGGCGTACGCCGAGGAGCAGGCCCGCCGGCTGGGCGTGGCCGGCTGGATCCGCAACGAGCCGGACGGGTCGGTGGCCGGACACTTCGAGGGCGACCCGGTCGCGGTCGACACCCTCGTCGACTGGTGCCGCACCGGCCCCCGGTGGGCCCGGGTGGAGGGCGTCGACGTCCGCGAGGCGACGCGCGGGGGAGACTCGTCGTTCGGCGTGCGGCCCTGACCCCACCCGAGGCGCGCAGGGTCAGACCATGGCCTTGCCGTCGTGGTTGGCCAGCTTCTGCGCGATCGTGGCGAGGTCGGCGCGCCACACGTCCTCGGGCACCGGCGGCAGGATGTCCTTCCACTCGGCGGCGAACGAGCCGAGCACGCCGCTCAGGCCACGGGTACGCGCCATGAACCACACGTGCAGGTGGGCCGATCCGTCGCCCCACCGGCTCACGTGCACCCGGCCGATCTCGGGCAGGTGGGCGATGATCCGGGTCAGCCAGATCGAGAGCCGGCCGTACTCCGCGGCCATCTCGTCGTCGAGGTCGGTGAAATCGAGGTGCTCCTTGGTCTGCAGGAAGAGCACCACCGGCAGCCCGCTCGGCGCCGCCGGGCGGGTGACCACCCAGCGGTCGTTCTCCCAGATGTCGGCGCCGCGGTCGCGGGTGCAGGTCGGGCAGTCCGACTCGGCGACCTCGCCGGCGCGGGCCGCCTCCGCGCCGGGCGGCGGCAGCACCTTGGGCACCAGGGCGCCGTCGACGACCTCCCACGGGAAGATGTCCCAACCGGCCAGGGGCGGCGTCGGGAGCCGGCCCCCTTCCCCGGCGACGGAGGCGATGCGGGCGTGGATCTCGGCTGCGGACTCCGGCATGGAGACACTGTGCCATCCGTCCCGGGCGGCCGCTCGCCCACCCGTCGGCCGCAGCTACCGTGGCCGGATGTCCCCCGAAACCCGCTCGACTCCCGGGCCGATCCCGCTGCCCACCTGGGGCGACGACGTGGCCGTCGTCGTGCCCGCCCCCGGTGCGGGCCCCGGCAACTGGGCCGGCGCCGCCAGCGCGCTGCTCCACGAGGGCACCTTCTGGCTGACCTACCGGGTCCGGCGCCCCCTGGACAACCCGCAGGACCAGCCGCTGGCCGACAGCCGCGGCGTCACCGTGGTGGTGGCCCGCTCCGAGGACGGGCTCGCGTTCGAGACCGTGGCCGAGGTGCACCGCGACGCGTTCGGGGCGGAGTCCTTCGAGAAGCCTGTCCTGGTGCCGTTGCCCGACGGCCGGTGGCGGCTCTACCTCTCCTGCGCCACGCCGGGCAGCAAGCACTGGTGGGTCGACAGCCTCACCGCCCCCGACCCGGCCGGGCTGCCGGACGGCGAGCGGGCGGTCGTGCACCCCGGCGACGAGCTCACCGGGGTCAAGGACCCAGTGGTGCACCGGGGCGACGACGGCTGGGAGATGTGGCTGTGCTGCCACCCGCTCGACCTGCCCGGCGAGGAGGACCGGATGACCACCCGCCGGCTGACCAGCGACGACGGGCTCGCCTGGACCGACCGGGGCGAGGTGCTGGCGGGCCGCCCCGGGGAGTGGGACGCCCGCGGGGCCCGGGTGACGACCGTGCTGGGCGACGGGACGGGCACGGGGCTGGACGCCGGCCCGCTCACAGTGCTCTACGACGGCCGCCCGGACGCCGCGTCGAACTGGCACGAGACCACCGGGCCGGCCCGCTGGCAGGACGGCCGCCTGGTGCCCGTGCCCGGCGCCGGCCCGCTGCGCTCGCCGTACTCCGACGGGGCGCTGCGCTACGCCACCGCGGTGCCGCTGCCCGACGGCCGGACCCGGTTCTACGTCGAGGCGGCCCGGCCGGACGGCGCCCACGACCTGGTGACGATGGTCCGGTGACCGGAGCCGCCCGGCCGCTCAGGCGTCAGCAGGCGTCGCGGTAGGTGCCGGGCTGCGGGCTGGGGGCCCGGGTGGACTTGGAGTCCTTGCGGCTCAGGTTCCAGTAGCGAAGCCAGTCCATCTGCATCCGCGACTTGTTCATCCGTGCGTGGTGCACGCCCTGCATCGTGAACTTCACCGCGAACCTGGTGCCGGTCAGGGCGTCCTTGCGCTTCTCGGTGCTGACCACGTGTGCGTCGACGAACCAGGAGATCCGCCTGTGGGTGACCTCGACCGCGAACGTGTGCCACTGGTCGTCGTGCAGCCCGATCCGCTGGTGCATGCGGTAGCGGTGGTCGGGGCGGCTGCGGATGTAGTGGGTGACGGAGTGGTGGTGCGGGGCGTAGGTCTCCAGCGCCACGTTCTTCGCGCCGCAGTACTGCTTGCGGTCGCCGGCCGGCACCAGCTCGGTCATCACCCGATAGGCGTGGTGGCCCGACCCGTACTGGCGCGAGCGGAGCCGGATCTCCCAGCGACCGACCTCGTGGCCGCCGGTCACCTGCCGGGCGCTGACGGTGCCGTGGTCGGCGGTGTTGAGCGTGAGCATCCCGTGCTGGTTGCGCACGGCGCCGGGACCCTTGACCCGCCACTGGCTCCTGGGCAGGTGGCCGACGAACTTGTAGTTGGCCTGCGGCTTGCCCCAGCCGTACTCGCTGCCCGCGTGCACCGGGCCCGGGGGCTGGGCGTGGTGGGCGTCGGCCGGGGTCATCGTGCTGACTCCCAGCGCGAGGGCGGCCGCGGCGGTGACCGAGCCCAGCGTGGTGAGGAGCCGGCGGTGCGGGCGGGGCGGCGTGCTCATGGTCGGTCAACCTATGCCGACGAACCGGCGGCGCGTCAAACCGGCCCGACCATCCTGGGGACGCCCCGCCGCCCGCCGCCCGCCCGCCGCCCGGCCCACCGCCCGCCCCGCCGGGGCCGACAACGCCACGCCCTAGGCTGGCAGCCGTGGCCGACCTGAACATCCCCACCGCCCCTGCCCTCGACGGCACCCGTCACCTGCACAGCGGGAAGGTGCGCGACCTCTACGAGGTCACCGGCGGCGAGCACGAGGGCTGCCTGCTGATGGTCGCGAGCGACCGGATCTCCGCCTTCGACTTCGTGCTGGACACGCCCATCCCCGACAAGGGCGAGATCCTCACCCGGATGTCGCTGTGGTGGTTCGCGCAGCTGGCCGACCTGGTCCCCAACCACCTGGTCTCGCTCGACGTGCCGGCCGCCGTCCGGGGCCGGGGCGTGGTCTGCGAGCGACTGGAGATGTTCCCGGTCGAGTGCGTCGCCCGCGGCTACCTCACCGGGTCGGGGCTGCTGGACTACCGCGCCACCGGCGAGGTGTGCGGGATCGCGCTGCCGGACGGCCTGGAGGACGGCAGCCGGCTGCCGGAGCCGGTCTTCACCCCGGCCACGAAGGCCGAGCTCGGCGACCACGACGAGAACGTGTCCTACGACGCCGTCGAGCGCCAGGTCGGCGCGGACACGGCCCGGCGGCTGCGGGAGCTGACCCTGGCCGTCTACGCCCGCGGCGAGCAGGTCGCCCGCGAGCGCGGGATCATCCTGGCCGACACCAAGCTGGAGTTCGGTCGGCGCCCGGACGGCACGATCGTGCTGGCCGACGAGGTGCTCACCCCGGACTCCTCGCGGTTCTGGCCGGCCGACCGGTGGCAGCCCGGCCGCGCGCAGCCGTCGTACGACAAGCAGATCGTGCGCAACTGGCTGCTCTCGCCCGAGTCCGGCTGGGACCGGGCCGCCGGCGGGCCGCCGCCCGCGCTGCCGCCCGAGGTCGTCGAGCGGACCCGGGCCCGCTACGTCGAGGCCTACGAGCTGCTCACCGGCGAGTCCTGGTGAGCGGGCCGCTGCGGTGACCGGCGCCGGCCGCGTGCGGTTCCCGGTGCCGGCCGAGGTCGCGTTCGACTACCTCGTCGACCCGCGCAACCGGCCCGCCTGGCAGTCCAGCCTGGCCGGGGTCGAGGACGTCGACGGCGAGCCGCGGCCGGGGCAGCGCTGGACCGACGTCACCCGACCCGGCCTGCGCCCGGCGATGGAGACCACCGAGCTGGACCGGCCGCGCCGCTGGTCCGAGCGGGGCACCTGGCGCGGGTTCTCGGCTGGGCTGACGCTCGTGCTGGAGCCGGCCGGGCAGGGCTGCGAGGTCGCGTTCGACTTCCGGGTGGAGGGGCAGGGTCCGCTCGCGCCCGTGGCCGCGGTGCTCACGCGGCTCGCCGTACCTGCGGTGCGGGCCGACCTGCGCCGCGCGGCGGCGAACCTCTCGCGGCGCTCATCAGGCGATGAGTAGGTTGGCCCCACCACAGATCTCGTGATGGAGGCCACGTTGTCGTACAACCTGTCGACCCTGCTCGAGGACAGCGCCCGGCGGTTCCCCGACCGCGAGGCGGTCGTCCTCGGGGACACCCGGCTGAGCTACACCCAGGTCGACGCGGCCGCCAGCCAGGTCGCCAACCTGCTGGCCTCGCGCGGCATCGGGCACGGCGACAAGGTCGCGCTCAGCTGCCCGAACCTGCCGCACTTCACGATCGCCTACTTCGGCATCCTCAAGGCCGGGGCGACCGTGGTGCCGTTGAACGTGCTGCTCAAGGGCCGCGAGATCGCCTACCACCTCGGGGACTCCGACGCGAAGGCCTACCTGTGCTTCGAGGGCACCCCTGACCTGCCGATGGCCAAGGAGGGGTACGCCGGGTTCTCCGACGCACCGGGCTGCGAGCACTTCTTCGTGATCACCGCCGACCCGGCCGCGGCCTCCCCGATCGACGGGACCGAGACCCTGGGTGCGGCGATGGCCGCCCAGCCCCCGACGTTCGAGACCGTGGCGACCGACGAGGACGACACCGCGGTCATCCTCTACACCTCCGGGACCACCGGCCAGCCCAAGGGCGCCGAGCTGCGGCACCGCAACATGCGCGACAACGCGCAGGTCGGGCGGGATCTGTTCGGGGCGGACGCGGAGAACCCCGACACGTTCCTGTGCGTGCTGCCGCTGTTCCACTCCTTCGGGCAGACCTGCATCCAGAACGGCGCGTTCGCCTTCGGTGGCACGGTCGTGATGCTGCCCCGCTTCGAGGCCCGGGCCGCGCTGCAGCTGATGGGCAAGGAGAAGGTCACCTACTTCGCGGGTGTCCCGACGATGTACTGGGGCCTGCTCGGCGCGCTGGAGGAGGTGCGCGCGGCCGGCGGCGTCGACGTCGAGGAGCTCGCCCGCAACCTCCGGGTGGCCGCGGCCGGTGGTGCCGCGCTGCCCGTGGAGGTGCACAAGGAGTTCCAGCGCAAGTTCGGCGTGACGATCCTCGAGGGCTACGGGCTCTCGGAGACCTCCCCGGTGGCCAGCTTCTCCCCGCGCGGCGAGGAGGTCCGGGTCGGCTCGATCGGCCGGCCGATCCCCGGCGTGGAGATGACGCTGCTCCAGCCCGGCACCTGGGACGAGGTGCCCGGCGACCTCGAGGCGGACGGCAAGACCGCGGTCGGGGAGATCGCGATCAAGGGCCACAACATCATGAAGGGCTACTACGACCGGCCCGAGGCCACCGCCGAGGTGATGCGCGACGGCTGGTTCCGCTCCGGCGACCTCGGCCGCCGCGACGCCGACGGTTGGTACTACATCGTCGACCGGTCCAAGGACATGATCATCCGCGGCGGCTTCAACGTCTACCCGCGCGAGATCGAGGAGGTCCTGATGACCCACCCCGCCGTCTCGCTCGCCGCCGTCATCGGCGTCCCGCACGAGAGCCACGGCGAGGAGATCAAGGCGTTCGTGATCCTCGAGCCCGGTGCCACCACCACCGCCGAGGAGCTCGTCGCGTGGGGCAAGGAGCAGATGGCCAACTACAAGTACCCGCGCCTGGTCGAGGTCGTCGACTCGCTGCCCATGACCGCCACCGGGAAGATCCTCAAGCGCGAGCTGAGCTGAGGCGGCTCGGGTAGTCCGTGACGTTCCGGCCCTCCTACTGACCGGTAAGGGGCCCAATCGTCACGGACTATCTCAGCGGCGCGTGCTCAGGCGAAGGGGTTCGGCATCGCGCCGGGCAGCTGGGCGAGCAGGTCGCGGGCCTGCTGGGCGACCTTGTGCTCGACGAGCACCTCGTACTTGGTGGCGACCACCGAGGTGACCGAGGAGAAGTCGCGGTGGCCGCGGGTCGCGGCGTAGCCGGCCAGCGCCCAGATCAGCCCGAACAGCGCGCCGAAGAGCATCGTGGACAGCACCACGGCGACGGCGCTGGTGCCGGTGTCGAAGAGCGCGAAGATCAGCCCGACGAACAGCCCCAGCCACACCCCGGACAGCAGCCCGCCGACGGCCACCCGGCCGGTGGTGAGCCGGCCGGTGATCCGCTCGATCCGCTTGAGGTCGGTGCCGACGATCATGCACTGCTCGACCGGGAACTTGTTGTCGGAGAGGAAGTCGACAGCGCGCTGGGCGGCCTCGTAGTCGTCGTACACCGCCAGTGACTGGGGGAACTGCAGCTTCATCGGTTGCTGGCGCGGGAAGGCCGAGGGCATGCTCATGGCCTCCAGTCTGCCGGAACGGACCAGGCCGGACCGCGGGGCGAAGGTCCCGTTAGACTCCGGTGCCGAAGCGTTCCCCCCTCTGGTGCCCCAGGAGCTCTCCGTGCCCCGAGTCGTCGTCGACGTCATGCCCAAGCCCGAGATCCTCGACCCCCAGGGGAAGGCCGTCCTCGGCGCGCTGCCCCGGCTGGGGTTCTCCGGCGTCGCCGACGTCCGCCAGGGCAAGCGGTTCGAGCTGGAGATCGAGGGCGAGCTGACCGAGCAGGTGCTCGGCGAGGTCCGGCAGATGGCCGAGACGCTGCTGTCGAACCCGGTGATCGAGGACTTCACGGTCTCGGTCGAGACCCCGGTCGCCCCGGTCCCGGGGGCGGGCGCGTGAAGGTCGGCGTCGTCACCTTCCCGGGCTCCCTCGACGACGTCGACGCCCGGCGCGCCGTCCGGCTCGGCGGCCACGAGGGCGTTGCGCTGTGGCACGGCGAGCACGACCTGCGCGGCGTGGACGCGGTGATCCTGCCGGGCGGCTTCTCCTACGGCGACTACCTGCGCTGCGGCGCGATCTCCCGCTTCTCCCCGGTGATGACCGAGGTGGTCGAGGCGGCCCGGCGCGGCATGCCGGTGCTCGGCATCTGCAACGGCTTCCAGATCCTTTGCGAGTCCCACCTGCTGCCGGGCGCGCTGATCCGCAACGACCACCGCAGGTTCGTCTGCCGCGACCAGCGGCTGCGGATCGAGAGCAACCGCACCGCGTGGACCTCGTCCTACGACGAGGGCGCCGAGGTCACCATCGTGCTCAAGAACGGCGAGGGCGGCTTCGTCGCGGACGCCGAGACCCTGGACCGGCTCGAGGGGGAGGGCCGGGTGGTCGCCCGCTACCTCGAGGGCAACCCCAACGGCTCGCTGCGCGACATCGCCGGCATCACCAACGAGCGCGGCAACGTCGTCGGCCTGATGCCGCACCCCGAGCACTCGGTCGAGGAGCTGACCGGTTCGGGCACCGACGGGCTGGGCTTCTTCACCTCGCTCGCCGCCGCGGTCCTCGCGTGAGCGCCGGCCGCCTCGGCCCGCGCAGCCTGTTCCGCCGGGTCGCGGTCGCGGAGGCGATCACCTGGGCGCTGCTGCTCTTCGGCATGGTCCTGAAGTACGGCACCGGCACGACCGACCTGGGCGTCCGTGTCTTCGGGATGCTGCACGGGATCGTCTTCATCGCCTACTGCCTGGTGACGCTGCTCGTCGGCGTCGACCAGCGCTGGTCCCGCGGCCGGGTGCTGCTGGGGCTGGCCTGCTCGATCCCGCCGTTCGCGACGGTGTTGTTCGACCGGTACGCCGAGTCGCGCGGCGCCCTCGATGAGCGCTGGCGGCTGCGCTCGGCCGCGCCCGCCTCGCAGCCCGTCTCGCAGCCCGTCTCGCAGCCCGCCTCGCTGGCCGAGCGCGCCGCCGCCTGGCTGCTGCGCAACCCGGCCCGGGGCGCCGTCGCGGGCCTGGTGGCGGTGGCGGTGCTCACCGGCGTGGCGCTGGTGGCCGGGCCGCCCGCGGGCTGACCCGGCCCGCTCAGCGCCTCGCGGCCTGCAGCGCCGACCAGGTGGGACCGGCGGCGATGCCGTCGATCGGCAGCCCGACCCCGTCCTGGTAGACGCGCAGCGCGGACTGGGTGGCCGCGTCGAACACGCCGCTGACCCTCAGCTGGGTCCCGCGGCTCGCCGCGTCCAGGGTCCGCTGCAGGCGGCGTACGTCGGAGCTCGCGGAGCCGAACTTCAGCAGCGGGCGGCCCCCGTCGGCCAGCAGCGTCATCCAGCTGCGCCGGTTCCACGCCCGTCCGGCGGCCAGGCCGTGGGCGCTCTGCCAGGCGTGGGCGGCCGCGACCGTGTCGGCGTCGTACCGGCCGGTGACCTTGCCGGTGTAGGCGTCGTGCTCCTGCAACAGGCACTGCAGGGTCTTCACCAGCATCGGGGCGGGGGTGTAGTGGTCGTTGGCCGGGTGCAGCTTCGGGTAGTCACGGTGGTTGACGACCGTCTTCGGGCAGTGCGACTCCCGGGGGGCCACCGAGCCGCGGCCCACGTCGAGGAAGTCGCGGTCGATGTTCACCCGGGCACGGCCCCAGGTCTCGTCGTGGCCGCCCTGGTACTGCTTGACCCGCGCGTGCGGCATCCAGCCGTCGGCGCGGATGTAGGACGTGGAGGTGTCCGCGCGGCCGTCCCAGCGGGCGATCCAGATCTGGTCGGGGAGCGCGAACTGGCCGGGGCGCTGCACCCGGGCGTCGTCGAGCATCTTGATGCCCGAGCCGGCGCTGGAGTAGACGCCGGAGACGTAGTCGAGGGCGTGGATCTGGTTGGTCCACGCGGTGAGGAACGCCAGCGCGGACTCGCGGCAGGCGGTGTTGCCGAGGTCGAAGCCCTCGAGGTCGTAGTACATCGTGCTGCCGGGGACGATCCCGAGCGCCTGGGCCGCCGCCACGGTCTTGGTGGCCTCGGCCTTGCCCTGCCGCCGGGCGGGCAGGTAGTTCTTGTGCCTCCCGAGCCGCGGGTCGATCGTCTCGTCGTCGCCGTAGCGCGGGAACCGGGGCTGGCACGAGGCCTGCGGGCCCAGCGTGATCGGCAGCAGCCGCCAGCCCCGCGCGAGCTGGGTGCCGACCCAGGCCGGGCTCAGGTTGGTCTGGTCGCGGCAGGCCCGGGAGTCGCCGGAGATGTAGATGCCGACCGCCCAGAACGGCGAGTGCCGCCGCCACCGGTTCATCGTCTGCTGCGAGGGGGCCTGGCACTGGTCGAAGCCGTAGCCGGTGAAGTCGCCCGGCGTGACCGGGTTCGCCGCGCGGGCGCTGGCGCCCGGGGCCGAGGTCGTGATGAGGGCGGCGGTCGCGAGCGTGGCCAGCAGGCCGGTGGCGAGGCTCAGGACCGTGGGGCGGCCGGTCCGGCGGGCCGGTCGGAACATGGGTGACTCCCGAGGTGCAGGGGCGGAGGGCGGTTCACCATAACCTCAGGAATCTCAGCAGTAACAGCAGTTGCAGATAAGTACCCCGCTGTAATTCGACTCCGGGCGGGTGGGGCCTCCCCGCCCGGGGAGGCCCGACCCGGCCGACCGGGGTCAGGCCGCGTCGGCGACCGGCGCCCGGTCCGGCTCGAGCGCGGTGACCGTGGCCGGGGCCCGCCGCGGCCGCAGCGCGATCGCGGTGACGAGGAACGCGACGAGCGAGAACCCGGCCGAGGTGAGGAACGCCGCCCGCAGCCCGGGCAGGAACTGGCCGGGCACCGCGCCGGCGGCGTACACCGACACGATCGCGGCGACGCCGACCGCGGCGCCGAGCTGCTGGGTGGTCTGCAGCAGCCCGGAGGCGGAGCCGGCGTGCTCGGGCTCGACGTCGGAGAGCACGGTCGCGGTGATCGGCATGAACACGAACCCGGTGGACAGGCCGGCGATCAGCACCGGGCCGAAGACCGAGCCGAGGTAGTCGTCGGTGCCGGTCAGGCCGCTGAGCCAGACGTACCCGACGACCAGGGCGGCGGTGCCGGTCAGGACCATCCGCCGCGGACCCATCCGGGTGATCAGCCACGGGGTCACCCGCGACATCGCGAACACGCCCAGGCTGAAGGGCAGGAACGCCAGCCCGGTCGCGAAGGGGCCGAAGCCGAGGACCAGCTCGTCGTACTGCACGACGAGGAAGAACATCGACAGGTTGGCGCCGATCACCAGCGCCATCGCGGCCAGGGCGACCACCCGCTCCCGGTCGCGCAGCAGGTGCGGCTGGACCAGCGGGTGCGGGTGCCGGACCTCGGTGCGGGCGAGCACGGCGAGCAGCACCAGACCGGCGGCGAAGCCGGCGACGGTGCGCCCGGAGAGCCAGCCGTGCTCCGGCGTGCCGATGAGCGACCAGACGATCGCCACCGCGCCGAGCGTGGCGGTCAGGGCGCCGACGAGGTCGAAGCGGCCCGGGCGGCGCGGGGTCTCGGCGACGAACCGCGGTACGAGGACCAGCACGGCCAGGCCGATCGGCACGTTGATGAACAGCGTCCAGCGCCACGAGCCGAGGTCGGTGACCACGCCGCCGAGCAGCAGGCCGAGGGAGGCGCCGGCCGACGAGACGGCCCCGAAGAGCGCCAGCGCCCGGTTGCGGGCGGCCTGGTCGGGCGCGCTGGTGGTCAGCAGCGCGAGCACGCTCGGCGCGGCCATCGCGGCCCCGGCTCCCTGGAGGGCGCGGGCCAGCACCAGCTGGGTGGGCGTCTGGGCCAGGCCGCCGAGGAACGAGAACAGCGTGAACACGGTGAGCCCGATCTGGAACATCCGCAGCCGGCCGCGCACGTCGCCCAGCCGGCCGCCGAGCAGCAGCAGGCCGCCGAACGCCAGCGTGTAGCCGTTGAGCACCCAGGACAGGGAGGCCGGGCCGAACCCGAGGTCCGCGTCGATGCGGGGGAGCGCGACGTTCACGACGGTGGCGTCGAGCACGAGCATCAGCTGGGCGAGCAGCACGACGGCGATGCCGGTCGCGGCGCGGCCGGCGTCCGCCGGGAGCTCGGTGGGGAGCTCGGTGTGGAGCTCGGTCGGGAGGTCGTGGGCCCGTGTGCGGGCAGGGCGGAGCGAGGAGAATGGCATGGTGGGTCAGTCCTGTTTCTGGTCTTGCCGACCGACGTAGAATTAGCGGAGAATGACTCCGGTTCTGGATCGACAGTACCGGAGAGTGTCTCCGGTTATCAAGGGGTGTTTCTGTGCGCGCTGACGCCAAGCGCAACCGCGACCGGATCGTCGACGTCGCTCGTGAGGTCTTCCGGGAGAAGGGGTACGACGCCCCGCTCGACGAGGTCGCCCGCCGGGCCGGGGTCGGGGCGGGCACGCTCTACCGCCACTTCCCGACCCGGGACGCGCTGCTCGACGCGATCATGCAGAGCTGGGTGGACCGGGTGAACGAGGCGACCGAGAAGACGCTCGCCTTCGAGGGCTCCGACCGCGACCTGCTGGTGGGCTGGCTCGAGACGTACGCCGGCCTGATCTCGCTGCACAAGGGTGGCCCGGCGAAGATCACCTCGGCGATGGGCGACCCCGACTCCCCGATCATCGGCAAGTGCCAGGTGCTGGCCCAGGCCAGCCAGCGGGTGATGGACCGGCTCGACGCCGCCGGCGCGCTGCGCCCGGGCGTGGACGCCGTGGGGGTGTGCAAGCTCGTCGGCGGCGTGGCGACCGTGGCGGACAACGCCGACCAGCCGCTCAGCACGGTCCGCCCGCTGCTCGAGGTCGTCGCCGACGGCCTGCTGCGCTGAGCCCAGCGCCCCGCCCAGGACACGCCGAGGCACGCCGAGTCACGCCGAGTCGGCGCTCGTTGACGCCCGGGACACGTCGAGTCGGCGCTCGTTGACGCCCGAGAGCGTCAAGCTGCGCCGACTCGGCGTACTGGCGAGCGTCAAGCTGCGCCGACTCGGCGTACTGGGGGTGTCAAGCTGCGCCGACTCGGCGGGCGGGCGGGCGGCTGGACGGAGGCGAGTGCGGCGTCCGCGGCGGACGCCGGTAGATTGACCTCGTGCCCGAGACGACTCGCACCGCCCTGGACACCGTCACCGTCGCCAAGGACGACCCGCACCGCGAACAGCCGTGGGCCGATCTGGGCCTGAAGGCCGATGAGTACCAGCGGATCCGCGAGATCCTCGGCCGCCGGCCCACCAGCAGCGAGCTGGCGATGTACTCGGTGATGTGGAGCGAGCACTGCTCCTACAAGAGCAGCAAGGTCCACCTCAAGCAGTTCGGTGAGCTGGCCGACCAGCTCGCGGCCGAGGGCCGGTCCGGCAAGATGCTGGCCGGCATCGGCGAGAACGCCGGCGTCATCGACGTCGGCCAGGGCTACGCGGTGACCTTCAAGGTCGAGAGCCACAACCACCCGTCGTACGTCGAGCCCTACCAGGGCGCCGCGACCGGCGTCGGCGGCATCGTCCGCGACATCCTCGCGATGGGCGCCCGCCCGGTGGCGGTCATGGACCCGCTGCGCTTCGGGCCGCTGGAGGCCGACGACACCCACCGGGTGCTGCCCGGGATCGTGGCCGGCGTCGGCGGCTACGGCAACTGCCTGGGGCTGCCGAACATCGGCGGCGAGGTGGTCTTCGACCAGAGCTACCTCGGCAACCCCCTGGTCAACGCGCTGTGCGTCGGGGTGCTCCGGCACGAGGACCTGCACCTGGCCAAGGCCAGCGGGGTCGGCAACCAGGTGATCCTCTACGGCGCCCGGACCGGCGGCGACGGGATCGGCGGCGTCTCGGTGCTGGCGTCGGAGACGTTCGACGCCGGCGTCGACGGGCAGAGCGGCCCGGCGAAGCGGCCCAGCGTCCAGGTCGGCGACCCGTTCATGGAGAAGCTGCTCATCGAGTGCACGCTGGAGCTCTTCGCCGCCGGGCTGGTCGCCGGGATCCAGGACCTCGGCGGCGCCGGCCTGTCCTGCGCCACCTCCGAGCTGGCCAGCGCCGGCGACGGCGGCATGCACGTCGAGCTCGACCGGGTCCCGCTGCGCGACTCCACGCTCGCGCCGGAGGAGATCCTCATGAGCGAGTCCCAGGAGCGGATGATGGCGGTCGTCGAGCCCGGCGACGTCGAGGCGTTCCTCGCGATCTGCGCCAAGTGGGACGTCGAGGCGGTCGTGGTCGGCGAGGTCACCGACACCGGCCGGCTGCACATCGACTGGCACGGCGAGCGGGTCGTCGACGTGCCGCCGCGGACGGTCGCGCACGAGGGCCCGACGTACCAGCGCCCCTTCGCCCGCCCGGACTGGCAGGACGACCTGCAGGCCGACGGCGCCGAGCGGCTGCCTCGCCCGGCCGACGGCGCCGAGCTGCGCGAGACGCTGCTGCGCCTGGTCGCGAGCCCGAACCTGTGCGACAAGTCGTGGATCACCGACCAGTACGACCGCTACGTGCGCGGCAACACCGTGCTGGCCCAGCCCTCCGACAGCGGCATGGTGCGCGTCGACGAGGAGACCAACCTCGGGGTCGCGGTCTCGACCGACTGCAACGGCCGGTTCGCGAAGCTCGACCCGTACGCCGGGGCGCAGCTGGCCCTGGCCGAGTCCTACCGCAACGTGGCCACCGGCGGCGCCACCCCGCTGGCGATCTCCGACTGCCTGAACTTCGGCTCGCCCGAGGACCCGGCGGTGATGTGGCAGCTCGCCGAGGCGTGCCGCGGGCTGAAGGACGGCTGTCTCGAGCTGGGGACCCCGGTCACCGGGGGCAACGTCAGCCTCTACAACCAGACCGGCGAGCACCCGATCCTGCCGACGCCGGTGGTCGCGGTACTCGGCGTGATCGAGGACGTCACCCGGCGCACCCCCTCGGCCTGGTCGACGGCCGGCGACGCGGTGTTCCTGCTCGGCGAGACCCGCGAGGAGCTCTCCGGGTCGGAGTGGGCCCATGTGGTGCACGGCCACCTGGGCGGCCTGCCGCCGAAGGTCGACCTCGCCCGGGAGCGGGCCCTCGGCGAGCTGCTGCACGCCGGGGTCGGGCTGCTCACCAGCGCCCACGACCTCTCCGAGGGCGGCCTGGGCCAGGCGCTGGTCGAGTCGGCGCTGCGCCACGACGTCGGCGCCACGGTCTCGCTGCCCGGCGACGCGTTCCTCGACCTGTTCGCCGAGTCGGCCGGCCGGGTGCTGGTCACGGTGCCCGCCGCCGACGAGCCGGCGCTCGCCGACCTCGCCGCCCGGCACGGCGTACCGCTCACCCGGCTCGGCGCCACCGGCGGTGACGCGCTGGTCGTGGAGGGACAGTTCGAGCTGCCGCTGGCCGAGCTGCGCCAGGCCTGGACCGCGACCCTGCCCGCCGCGCTCGCGTGAGCCGGCCGGCCCGCCGGCCCGCCCGGCGCATCGCGCGGGGGCGGTCGTGACCGAGCCGCAGCAGGTCGCCTACGGCGAGGACCCCAGCCAGTACGGCGAGCTCACGCTGCCCGACGGCACCCCGCGCGGGGTCGTCGTGGTGGTGCACGGCGGCTTCTGGCGCGCCGCCTACGACCTCGACCTGGGTCGGCCGCTGGCCGCGGACCTGGCCGCGCGCGGCTGGGCCACCTGGAATCTGGAGTACCGCCGGGTCGTCGGCGACCCGGGCGGCGGGCCCGGCGGCGGCGGCGGGGCCCCGGCCACCCTCGACGACGTGGCCGCGGGCATCGACCGGCTGGCGCTGCTCGGCCTCGACCTGTCCACGGTGGTCGCGCTCGGCCACTCCGCCGGCGGCCATCTGGCGGCCTGGTCGGCCTCGCGCGGCCGGTTCGAGCGGTGGGCCGCCGGCGTACCGGTCACCCACGTGGTCTCGCAGGCCGGCGTGCTCGACCTGGCGGCCGCCCACGACCAGGGCCTCGGCAGCGGCGCGGTCGAGGCGTTCCTCGGGCACCCGCCCGGCCCGGCCGACGACCCGGTCGACCCCGCGCGGCAGCTGCCGCTCGACGTGCCGCTGTGGTGCGTGCACGGCCGCGCGGACGACGTCGTACCGATCTCGCAGTCGGAGGGGTACGTCGCCGCCGCGACCGCCGCGGGTGCCCGGGCCGAGCTGGTGGCCGTGGACGGCGACCACTTCGTCGTCGTCGACACCGCCTCCCCGGCCTGGGCGCGGACCGTCGCGATCCTCGACACCATCGCCTGACCCGGATCCCGCCGAGTCGGCGCTGGTTGACGAGCGGGAGTGCGTCGAGTCGGCGCTGTTTGACGCTGCTGTCCGGCGTACGGCGTCAACGTGCGCCGACTCGGCGTGGCCTGGGGTGTCAACGTGCGCCGACTCGGCTCAGAGGATGCCCTCGCACAGGTGCTCGGCGATCGCCAGCGAGGAGGTGGCGCCGGGGGAGGGGGCGTTGCGGACCGCGGTGACCGGGCCGAGCCGGCTGATCCGGAAGTCGTCGACCAGGCTGCCGTCGCGGTCCAGCGCTTGGGCGCGGACGCCGGCGTGCCGGCCGTCGATGTCGGCGACGGCGAGCTCCGGCACGTAGCGCCGCGCGGCGGCGACGAAGGCCCGGCGTGACAGCGAGCCGCGCATCTCGGTGGCGCCCATCCGCCAGTGCTGCCGGGCGAGGTGCCGGAAGCCCGGCCACGCGAGGGTCTCGGCGAGCTCGCGCGGCCGCAGCGAGGAGCGTCGGTAGCCCTCGCGGGCGCCGGCGAGCACCGCGTTCGGTCCGACGTCGAGCCCGCCGTCGACGCGGCGGGTGAAGTGCACGCCGAGGAACGGGTAGCGCGGGTCGGGCACCGGGTAGACCAGGCCGCGCACGAGGTGGGTGCGCTCGGGCCGCACGGTGAGGTACTCCCCGCGGAACGGCACGATCGCCGGTTCGGCGTCGTCCCCGGCGAGCATGGCCACCCGGTCCGACTGCAGCCCGGCGCAGATCACCAGGCGGTCGAAGGTGGCCCGCCCACCGTCGGCGTGCACGTGCACGAGGTCGCCGGACCGGTCGATCCGCTCGACCGCGGTGCCGAGCCGCAGGGTGCCGCCGGCGGCGACCACGTCCTCGGCGTACGCCCGGGCGACCGCGACGAAGTCCACGATCGCGGTGGTCGGCGAGTGCAGTCCCGCAACGCCGGTCACGTGCGGCTCGAGCTCGCGGATCTCCGAGGGGTCCAGCCGGCGCAGGCCGGGCACGCCGTTGTGGCGGGCGCGGTCCTCGATGTCGCGCAGTCGGGGCACCTCCTCGGCGGTGACCGCGACGACGGTCTTGCCGCACTCGACGTAGGGGATCGCGCGGTCGTGGCAGTAGTCCCGCAGCAGGCCCACGCCGCGGCGGCACAGCGTCGCCTTCAGCGAGTCGCGCGGGTAGTACAGCCCGGCGTGCACCACGCCGCTGTTGTGGCCGGTCTGGTGGACGCCGACCGAGGACTCCTTCTCGTAGACGGTCACCTCGGAGCCCGGCCGCAGCTGCAGCAGCCGGCGGGCCACCGCGAGCCCGACGATGCCCGCGCCGACCACGCCCACCCGGGTGGGGGCCGATCGGTCGTTGCTCGCGTCCACCCGGTCGAGGGTAGGTCCCGGCCGGCCGCCCGGGTCCGGCACGCGCCCCGGGTCACCGGATTTGGTGGTCCGCCCCCACTCCCCGGACCCGGCCGGTAACGTGCGCTGGCACCGGGCGTTGCCGATCGGGAGGACGATGCCCGGCACGAAGCGAGGTGAACCATGCACTCGCTGGAGGGCATCCAGCTGCGCACGCTCATCACCCAGACCGACGTGGGCATCGCCGCCTGCAACCGCGACGGCCGGCTGACGATGCTGAGCCCGGGGCTGGAGCGGCTGCTCGGCATCGAGTTCCGGCCGTTCGCCGAGGACCAGCTCGTCGACCGGTTCGACCTGTACGACGTCGCCGGGGAGCGCCGGCTGGCCCCCGAGGAGATCCCGCTGATGCGGGCGCGCCACGGGGAGACCGTGCGTGACGCGGTGATCTGCGCCCGGGACTCCCGGGGCGGCCTGGTGCACCTGCGCTGCCACGCCGCGCCGGTGCACGACGACAGCGGCGAGCTGAGCGGGGCCATCGTCCTGGTGGAGAACGTCAGCGCCGAGTGGGCCGCGGTGCGCCAGCAGCACGAGCTGCGCGACCGGCTGGTCTCCACGATCAACCACCAGCTGCGCACCCCGCTGACCTCGCTGGTGGGCCACACCGAGCTGCTGGCGGACCGCGCGGAGGAGGTGCCGGAGGACCTGCGCCGCTCGCTCGCGGCCGTCACCGAGGCCGGGGCCCGGGTGGCCGCCCTGCTGCAGACCGTGACCGAGCTGGTCGACCTCGACCTGCAGTCGCGGCTGACCCGCGGCCCCTGCGACCTGGGCCGGCTGGTCTGCGAGGAGGTGGACCGCTGGCAGGAGGGGGCCCGCGGGCGCGGCCTGGCCTTCGTCGGCTGCCCGACGGCCGGCCCCGAGGTGGTCATCGACGGCGCCCGCGCCCGCCGGGCCGTCGAGGCGCTGCTGGACAACGCGGTGACCTACGCCCCGTCCGGCTCCCGGGTGCACATCGCGGTCGAGGCCGGCCCCGACTGGGTGCAGGTGGTGGTGGCCGACGAGGGCGAGGGCATCGCCCCCCAGGACCGGGACCGGCTGCTGCAGCCCTTCGAGCGCGGCCGGCACCCGCGCCAGGACGTCGCCGGCCGCGGCCTGGGGCTGGCGGTCGCCAAGACCGTCGCGACCGCGCACGGCGGCCAGCTCACGCTCTCGGCCCGGCACCCGTCCGGCCTGCGGGCCGCGCTCTGCCTCCCGCGGGACCTCTCGGGCAGCTTCACCGCTCCCTGATCAGCACTGGCCAGCCCTGGACAGCAGCCGGCGACGCTCAGCGGCCGGCGGGAGCGACCCGCCGGATCCGCAGCACCCGCTCGCGGTCCCGGGCCTCCTGCTGGTCGCGACGGCGCGCGGCGAGCAGCTGCGGCAGCGAGATCAGGCCGATGACCCGGGCGGGGTCGTCCCGGTCGACCACCGGCAGCG
This sequence comes from Nocardioides panaciterrulae, assembly GCF_013409645.1. Lineage (NCBI taxonomy): Bacteria > Bacillati > Actinomycetota > Actinomycetes > Propionibacteriales > Nocardioidaceae > Nocardioides > Nocardioides panaciterrulae. The sequence continues at coordinate 460,178 of NZ_JACCBG010000001.1, forward strand.
TGGTGACGCCGTGCACCGCCATCGTCTCGGCGGCGTGCCGCAGTGTCTGGTCGCCGTGGGTCTGCACCCGGTCGACGGTGAGCAGGTCCTTGACCGGGGTGCTGCCCCGGCCCGCGGAGCCGGCCTCGAGCAGGTCGGCGCGGGCGACCAGGCCGAGCAGCTCGCCGTCGTCGGTGACCACCGGGTAGAGCTGCTGGCGCCAGTCGGAGGCCGCGTCGGCCGGGTCGCCGAGCGCTTCGTACGCCGCCGCGACGTCGAGGTCGGCGCGCAGCTCCAGCACCTCCTCGCTCATCACCTCGGAGACGAACAGCACCTCGAGCGGATCCACGTCGTACTCCCGGGTGAGGTGGTAGCCGCGGCGGGCGATCTTCTCGGTCAGCACCGAGCGCTTGAGCAGCAGCACCGAGAGCGCGAACGCCGTAGTGCAGCCGATCAGCAGCGGCAGCAGCGCGTCGAACCGCTGGGTGAGCTCGAGGGCGAAGATGACGCCGGTGAACGGCGAGCGCATCACGCCGCCGAGCACGCCGGCCAGGCCGACCAGCGCCCAGAAGCCCGGGCCCACCGTCGGGAACACGTGCGCCTCGAGCGTGCCGAGCGCGCCGCCGATCATGAACACCGGCGCCAGCACGCCGCCGGAGGTCCCCGAGCCCAGCGAGAGGGCCCAGATCAGCGTCTTCACGATCAGGATGCCGGCCACCAGCCCGAGTCCGATCGACCCGTCGAGCTCGGCGCCGATCACGTTGTAGCCGACGCCGAGCGCCTGCGGCACGAACAGGCCGCCGATCCCGATCACCAGGCCGCCGATCGCGGGCCACCACATCCAGTGGATCGGCAGCTTGTGGAAGGCGTCCTCGGAGGCGTAGACGAGGCCGGTCGCGACCACCGCGAGCAGCGCGGAGACGACGCCGGAGACCACGCAGAGCAGGTACGTCGAGGTCGTGACGTGCAGGTCCCCGACGGTGGGGAACAGGGCCCCGGATCCGAGCAGCGGGTGGCGCAGCACGGTGGCGATCGAGACCGCGGCAGCCACCGGCACCAGGCTGCGCGGGCGCCACTCGAAGAGCAGCAGCTCGACCGCGAGCGCCAGCGACGCCAGCGGCGCGTTGAACGTCGCCGCCATGCCCGCGGTGGCGCCGGCGACCAGCAGGGTCTTGCGCTCGTCGGCGGTCAGGTGCAGGAACTGGGCGAACAGCGAGCCGATCGAGCCGCCGGTGGCGATGATCGGGCCCTCGGCGCCGAACGGGCCTCCGGTGCCGATCGCGACGGCCGCCGAGAGCGGCTTGAGGACCGCGACCCGGGGCTGGATCCGGCTGCCGTTCATCAGGATCGCCTCGATCGTTTCGGGCATCCCGTGGCCGCGGATCTTCTCCGAGCCGTACCTCGCCATCAGCCCGATGACCAGGCCGCCGACGACCGGCGCGAGCAGCACCAGCCACCACGGGTGGTCGGTCGCCCCCGGCGCCACCAGCCCGGTGCCGACGCGCTGGTAGAAGACCGCGTTGGTGACCAGGCCGATCAGCCGCAGCAGGCACCAGGCGACGCCGGCGGCGACGGCGCCGATAGGCAGGGCGAGGGCGGTGATGAGGATCATCCGCGGGGTCGCGGAGAAGTCGCCGAGGTGTCGGACGTCGCGCACGGGAGCGGGCATGGGCCTTCCTGAGGAAAAATGGTCGGGTTACGACATATTACGATGGGGAACGTGCCAACGGATAATCAGTACGAGCTCCTGCTCGCCTTCCGGACCCGCCTGCGCCGGTTCGAGAGCTGGAGCAAGGACGCCGCCGCCGAGCACGGGCTGACCCACGCCCAGCACCAGCTGCTGCTGGCGATCCGGGGCCACGCCGGTCCGGTGGCCCCGACGATCGGGGACGCCGCCGCGTCGTTGCTGGTCAAGCACCACACCGCCAGCGAGCTGGTGGACCGCACCCAGGCGCTCGGGCTGCTCGAGCGGGTGCGCGACCCCGACGACCACCGCCGTGTCCGGCTGCTGCTCACCGACCGGGGACACCGGGTGCTCGGCGCGCTGACCGAGGTGCACCTCGAGGAGCTACGCCGGCTGGCGGGGGTGCTCGAGGGACTCTGATCCGGCCGGTCGCGGTCGCTCAGGTCTCGGAACGGTAACGGCGTGCGGGTTCGCCCCCACGACCGGTCCAGACCATCTACGTTTCGGCCGGGGCCCCTCCTCGCCCCGCCGCGCGAGTCTCGCTCGGCACCTCCTCGTAGAAGCGGCTGCACCATGATGCGTCCTCTGCCCCGCCCGCGCGCCCGCGCGTTGGCGTCTCTCGTCGCCCTGACCGCCGTCGGCCTGGCCGGGGCCACCGTGGTCACCACCCCGGCGCTGTCCGCCGCCCCCGCCGGGGACTGCGCGACCGCCTTCCCCGTCGACCAGCTCGCCGCCGGCGACGCCGTGACCGGCCTGACCGTGACCCACGGCACCACGCCGGAGGGCTTCACCGGGGAGGTGCTGGGGGTGCTGAACGACGGCATCGGTCCCGGCACCGACATGGTGATGGTCCGGCTCAGCTCCCCCGAGATCGACCGGGTCGGCATCTGGGAGGGCATGTCGGGCTCGCCGGTCTACGCCGCGGACGGCCGGCTGATCGGCGCGGTCGCCTACGGGCTGGCCATGGGCGGCTCCACGGTCGCCGGCGTCACGCCGTACTCCGCGATGCAGGAGCACCTCTCCGAGGCGCCCGGCACGGTCCCCGTCGACCGGGCCGCTGCCCGCACGATCGCGCGCCGCACCGACGTGGGCGTCGCCGCGGCCAGCGGCGGCTTCGAGCAGCTCGCGATGCCGGTCGGCGTCGCCGGCGTCGGCGCGGCCCGCCTCGCGGCCGCGGAGCGGCACGCCGCCGGCCACCGCTGGCTGCCGCGGTCGACGTACGCCGTGGGCCTCGCGTCGCCCGGCGCCGCGACCGCCGACGGCATCGTCGCGGGCGGCAACCTGGCCGCCTCGCTGTCCTACGGCGACGTCACGATGGCCGCCGTCGGGACCGCCACCTCGGTGTGCGGCGACCGGGTGCTGGGCTTCGGCCACCCGGTGGAGTGGCGGGGCGCGACCACGCTCGGCCTGAGCCCCGCCGACGCGATCTACATCCAGGACGACCTGGTCGCCGGCTTCAAGGTCGCGAACCTCGGCGAGCCGGTCGGCACCATCACCGAGGACCGCGGCACCGGCATCGCCGGCACCCTGGGCAGCCTCCCCACGACGACCGAGGTCTCGGTCACGATCAACCGCGACGGCCAGAGCCGCACCGGGGTCTCGCACGTCGCGCTGCGCACCCCCGACGCGCTGGCCAGCACCACGTTCTACGGGCTGGCCGCCGACCTGCAGGCCGTCGTCGACGGGCCGGTCACCGGCTCGGACGAGCAGAGCTGGACGATCTCCGGCACCGACGCCGACGGGGCGCCGTTCGAGCTCTCCTCCTCGAACCTGTTCTCCTCCGAGCACGACCTGACCTGGCGGGTCGGCTACGAGGTCGGCGACTTGGTCTACCGGCTCGCGCACGTGCCCGGGATCTCGATCGACTCGATCGCCCTCACCAGCGACCTCGCCGACGCGGTGCCGACCTATCACGTGAAGGGCCTGCAGGCCCGCCAGCACGGCGTGTGGGTGCCGGTCGGCCGGCGCAGCCCGCTGCTCACCCGCGCCGGCGGGACGCTGGCCGGGCGGCTGGTGCTCGCCTCGGGCGGCCAGGAGCGGATGGTCCCGTTCCGGCTGCAGGTCCCGGACCGGCTCTCCGGCAAGGTCGCCTTCCTGGCGGTGCTCGGCGGCAACAGCCTGGGCCACAGCCGGCCGCCGCGCTCGGTGGCCAAGATGGGCGCCTGGCTGGACGGACTGGTCCGCAACGACGAGGTCGAGGTCTCGCTGACCGGCGTCGGCCGGGGTGGGGGGCACGTCGTGTACCTCGGCCGGCACGCGGTGCAGCTGCGCACGGGCGAGGTCCTCGGCCCGGTCGACGGCGTCGTCAAGGGACACGCGTTCGCCCCGGTGATGGTGCAGTAGCCGACTCCCACGACGGCGGCGGGCCGGTCCGGGTGCATTCGCGCCCGGGCCGGCCCGCGGTCGTTCCGCCGGCCGGTCCGCGGTCGTTCCGGCGGGTACGGGGCCGGGTGGGCCCGCCGCCCGAACCTCCGGGCCGGCTACGGACCTTCGACCCGTGCCCGCGACGGCGGCCCGTGCGAGCGTGTCCGGGCCGGCGCCGACGAGGCCAGGAGGACCGATGACGACTGCACCGCGGACCGGCGTACCGGCCGGCGCCCCCATCGACGACGCCGAGGTGGCCGCCCTCGACCGGTGGTGGCGGGCCGCGAACTACCTCGCCGTGGGGCAGATCTACCTGCTGGACAACCCGCTGCTGGACCGCGGGCTGGTGGCCGAGGACATCAAGCCCCGGCTGCTCGGGCACTGGGGCACCACGCCCGGGCTGAACCTCGTCTACACCCACCTCAACCGGCTGATCCGCGAGCGCGACGTCGACGCGATCTTCCTGGCCGGCCCCGGGCACGGCGGCCCGGCCGCGGTCGCCAACGCCTGGCTGGAGGGCACCTACAGCGAGGTCTACCCGCACGTGTCCTGGGACCGGGACGGGATGCGCGAGCTGTTCCGCCAGTTCTCCTTCCCCGGCGGGATCCCCAGCCACGTCGCCCCGGAGACGCCCGGGTCGATCCACGAGGGCGGCGAGCTCGGCTACGTCCTCTCCCACGCGTACGGCGCGGCCCTGGACAACCCCGACCTGCTGGTGGCCGCGGTGGTCGGCGACGGCGAGTTCGAGACCGGCCCGCTCGCGGCCTCCTGGCACGCCAACAAGTTCCTCGACCCGGTGCACGACGGGGCGGTGCTGCCGGTGCTGCACCTCAACGGCTGGAAGATCGCCAACCCGACCGTGCCCGCGCGGATCGGGCGCGAGGAGCTGCTCAGCCTGCTGCGCGGCTACGGGCACGAGGTGCTCACCGTCGAGGGCCGGGAGCCCGCCGACGTGCACCGGCAGCTCGCCGCCGCGCTCGAACGGGCCCACGACACGATCCGGGACATCCAGCGGGCCGCCCGCGAGCGCGGCGCCCTCGACCGGCGGCCCTGGCCGATGGTGCTGCTGGTGACCCCCAAGGGGTGGACCGGTCCGGTCGAGGTCGACGGGCGCCCGGTTGAGGGCACCTGGCGCGCGCACCAGGTCCCGATCGCCGAGACCCGCCAGAACCCCGCGCACCGGGCGATCCTCGAGCAGTGGCTGCGGTCCTACCGGCCCGAGGAGCTCTTCGAGCCGACCGGCACCCCGGTCCCCGGCGTACGGGCGCTGGCGCCGGACGGGCCGCGGCGGATGAGCGCCAACCCGCACGCCAACGGCGGCCTGCTGCGCACGCCGCTGCGGCTGCCGGACTTCCGCAGCCACGCGGTGGCGGTGCCCGAGCCGGGCGCGTCGATCCACGAGCCGACCCGGGTGCTGGGGGGCTACCTGGTCGACGTGGTGCGCGAGAACCCCGCCAACTTCCGGCTCTTCGGGCCCGACGAGACCGCCTCGAACCGGCTCGACGCGGTCTACGAGGTCACCGACAAGGTCTTCGAGGGCGAGATCCGCGACATCGACGAGCACCTGGCCCGGTCCGGGCGGGTGATGGAGATCCTCTCCGAGCACACCTGCCAGGGCTGGCTGGAGGGCTACCTGCTGACCGGGCGGCACGGGCTGTTCAACTGCTACGAGGCGTTCATCCACCTCGTCGACTCGATGTTCAACCAGCACGCGAAGTGGCTCAAGACCACCCGCGGGCTCTCCTGGCGGCCGCCGATCTCGAGCCTGAACTACCTGCTCACCTCGCACGTGTGGCGCCAGGACCACAACGGCTTCTCCCACCAGGACCCGGGCTTCATCGACCACGTGGTCAACAAACGGGCCGAGGTGGTGCGGGTCTACCTGCCGCCGGACACCAACACGCTGCTCTCGACCATGGCGCACTGCCTGGCCAGCCAGCACTACGTCAACGTCGTGGTCGCCGGCAAGCAGCCGGTCTTCGACTGGCTCGGCCCCGAGGAGGCCGACCTGCACTGCGCCCGCGGCGTCGGGATCTGGGACTGGGCCTCGAACGACGACGGCGAGCCCGACGTGGTGCTCGCGTGTGCCGGCGACGTGCCCACCCTGGAGGCGCTGGCGGCGGTCTCGATCCTGCGCAAGCACCTGCCGTCGCTGCGGATCCGCTTCGTCAACGTCGTGGACCTGATGCGGCTGCAGGACGCCACCGAGCACCCCCACGGCCTCTCCGACCGCGACTTCGACACGGTCTTCACCGCCGAGGCGCCGGTGATCTTCGCCTACCACGGCTACCCGTGGCTGATCCACCGGCTGACCTACCGCCGCACCAACCACCACAACCTGCACGTGCGCGGCTACAAGGAGGAGGGCACCACCACCACCCCCTTCGACATGGTGATGATGAACGACGTCGACCGCTACCACCTGGTCATGGACGTCATCGACCGGGTGCCCGGCCTCGGGTCGCGGGCCGCGCTGCTGCGCCAGCAGATGGGCGACACCCGCCGCCGCGCCCGACAGTGGACCCGCGACCACGGCGAGGACCTGCCCGAGGTGCGCGAGTGGAGCTGGAGCGAGCTCGCCGCCCCCGGCCACGGCCGCTCGCCCTCCACCACCGCCAACCCGGCCCCGATCGACGTGCTGTGAGGTTGCCGGTCAGCATGTAACGCCCGGTTAGGGGCTCGGCCGCGCGGTTCGACCCGCGCGGTCGAGCCCCTAACCGGGCGTTACATGTTCTGGGCCGATCAGCGCCACGGTCGCCCGGGCGATCGCCAGCTCCTCGTCGGTCGGTACGACGAGGACCGTGACCGGACTGTCGTCGGGGGAGATCGGGCGCGGACCGTCCGCGGGGGCGGTGTTGCGCGCCGGGTCGACCTCGAGGCCGAGCACCTGCAGCCCGGCGAGCGCGTCGGCCCGCAGCCGGGCGACGTGCTCGCCGACGCCGGCCGTGAACACCAGCCCGTCGAGGCCGCCGAGCACGGCGGTGTAGGCGCCGACGTACTTGCGCAGCCGGTGGCAGTAGACGTCGTACGCCGTCCGCGCGGCCACTGACCCCGCGTCGACCGCGGCGAGCAGGTCCCGGAAGTCGTGGCAGCCGGCCAGCCCCTGCAGCCCCGAGCGGTGCTCGAGCAGGTCGTCGAGCCCGTCCGCGTCCAGCCGGGCGTGCCGCAGCAGGTGCAGCAGGATCCCGGGGTCGAGGTCGCCGCCGCGGGTGCCCATCACCAGCCCCTCGAGCGGGGTGAGCCCCATCGAGGTCTCGACCGGCCGGCCGGCCCGGACCGCCGCGGCCGACGCGCCGTTGCCGAGGTGCAGGGTGATCAGCCGGGCGTCGGGCCGCCCGAGCAGCCGGGCGGCCTCGCCGGCGACGTACTCGTGGCTGATCCCGTGCGCGCCGTACCGACGGATCTCCTCGCGCCCCGCGAGCTCCCGGTCCAGCGCGTAGGTCGCCGCCGCGGCCGGCAGGTCGGCGAAGAACGCGGTGTCGAAGCAGGCGACCTGTGGCAGCGAGGGGTACGTCGCCCGGGCGCTGCGGATCCCCTCGAGCGCGGGCGGGTTGTGCAGCGGGGCGAGCCGGGCGGCGTGCTCGATGTCGGCCAGGACCTCGTCGTCGACCAGGTGCGGCCGGGTCAGCCGGGCGCCGCCGTGGACCACCCGGTGCCCGACCGCGACCAGGGACCCCTCCTCGACGCCGGACGCGGCGAGCGCGTCGTGGACGGCGGCCAGCGCGGCGGCGTGGTCGTCCCCGTCCAGGGCCGTCTCGTGCTCGCCGTCGGCGTCGGTGTGGGTCAGCTGGGCGTCGCCGCTGCCGAGCCGCTCGACGAGGCCCCGCACCGGGGCCGCGCCGGAGGCGGGGTCGACCACCCGGTACTTCAGCGACGAGGACCCCGCGTTGAGCACCAGCACGCATTCGGTCATCCTCGCCTCCCCGGTGGGTGTGCCCACGGTACGACGGGGTCCTCTGGGGGAACGCCGACCGCGTTCAATTGTTTGGAGATGGGGCTGCTACTGATGAGTAACCCCTGCATCTGCGAGCAATTGTTCGCGACCCGCCCGTCACCGACGCGCCCGGTCAGGCGCTGACAGCCGCCCGGACCGGCTCACCGGCGAGCTCGGCCTGCCAGATCCGGGGGTGCGGCACCGCCCGGACGCTGCTGGCGAGCGTGGGGATCAGGGCGACTCCCGCGGTGAGGATCGCGAGCGCCGCGACCGCGGCCGGGCCGCCCAGACCGCTGAGCAGGAGGCCGCCGACCACCGGCGAGAGCGGCATCGCCGACATCGCGAGGAACTGGGTCGCCGAGCCGACCCGGCCCACCAGCGACTCGGGCGTCAGCGCCATGCTGTAGGCGCTGATGCCGGCGTTGCCGGCCGGGTTCAGCAGCAGCCCGGCGAACAGCGCGGCGCCCACCACCAGCGGGTTGTTCCAGAACACCAGCGGCACCAGCAGCGGCACGAAGCTCCACGCGATCAGGACCGTCAGCCGTCCGGTCGCGACCCGGTCGATGATCGCCGGGGCCGCGAGTGCGCCGAGGATGCCCCCGATGCCGGCGGCGGTCGAGACGAAGCCGATCTCGGCGGGGTGGAAGCCCGCCTTGACCAGGCGCAGGATCGCGACGAAGAACACCGCGTTGATCGTGAGGTTCGCCATCGCCGACCAGGCCAGGAGGATCCGGAAGAACGGCCGCCCCGCGATGAACCGGACGCCCTCGGCGATGTCGTCGCCGGGCGAGGGACGGGGCCCCGCGTGCGGCGCGGGGGAGAGGTCCGCGCGGATCCGGCCGAGCATCAGCCAGGAGAAGCCGAAGCTGACCGCGTCGGCCGCGAACGGCAGCCACCGGGCCAAGCCGTACAGCAGGCCCCCCAGCGGGCCGCCCAGCAGCTCGGCCACGTGCTGGCGCGCCTGGTTCTGGCTCAGCGCGGTCGAGAGGTGCTCCGTGGGCACCACCGTGCGGACGGCGGAGCGCTCCGCCGGGCCGAAGACGCCGGCGCAGATCCCGGTGAGGAACGCGACGACGGTCAGGTGCGGGAGGGTCAGGTGCCCGGCGATGCCGGCCGCGGCCAGGGAGCCGTAGAGCAGCACGCCGGTGGCGCTCGCCCGACGCATGATCCGGCGCCGGTCGTAGCGGTCGGCGAACACGCCGCCGGGCAGCAGGAAGCCGACCATGCCGACGAGGTGGGCGGCCTCGACGACGGCGGCGGCGAGGGCGGAGCGGGTGAGCCCGTAGGCCAGCAGCGGGAACACGAACATGCTCATGCTGCTGCCCAGGGCGGAGACGGTCTCCCCGATCCACAGGACCGTGAAGTCGTGGTTGCGGGCGAGGGTGCGGTAGTCGGCCATGTTCCGCAACATATAGTGCGCAAGTATACGTGCGCAATGGTGTGTGCGGAATTGGCTAGGCTGCCGCCGTGGCCAGTGACGAGTACCTCCACGACCCCCGCGTGCTGCGGGCGATCGCCCACCCGGTGCGGACCCGGATCCTCGGCGAGATCGAGGCGGGCGGTCCGGCGCGTGCGGCCGACGTGGCCCGCGAGCTCGACATCCCCGCCAACCAGGCGAGCTTCCACCTGCGCCAGCTCGCCAAGTACGGCCTGGTGGAGGAGGCGCCCGACGAGGCCCGCGACCGGCGCGACCGGGTCTGGCGGCTGACGAAGGAGGCCGAGCTGTCGGTGCGGCTCAATGAGGTCGAGAAGGAGCCCGGGGGCCGGGCCGCCGTCGCGGTCTTCCGCCGCAGCGCCTCCGACTGGTCCCACCACCTCGTCGACCAGGCCATCAACGGTCCCGGCGACGAGGGCGCCATCCGCACCGTCATCCACCAGAACGTCAAGCTCACGAAGGACGAGGCGCTGGAGCTGCAGGACGTCCTGCAGGCCACGGTGCAGCGCTGGATCGGGCGCACCCGCGGGCGGGGTGACGACGGACGCCGTACCTACATCGTGATGCAGGTGCTCCAGCCCTACCCGCAGGTCGGCCAGGACGAGCCTGGGGACGAGTCCTAGGGTCGACCCGTGCCCGCCCGACTTCGCCCTGCCGACCCCGTCGCCGTCGCCGCCGCCCGCGCCCGGGTCGAGGCCGGGACCGCCGACAAGGCCGACCTGCGGCTGCTGACCAAGCACTACCTCGCGGTGCTGGAGACCCGCGCCCCCGGCAGGTCGGTGGAGGTGCGGGTCCCGCCGTACGCCGCGGTCCAGGTCGTCGAGGGGGTCCGGCACACCCGCGGCACCCCGCCCGCGGTGGTCGAGATGGATGCCGCGACCTGGATCGCCCTGGCCACCGGCGCCCTGGCCTGGCCCGAGGCGGGGGACTCCGCCCGGGTCCGGGCCTCGGGCGAGCGGGCCGACCTCGCGCCGTACCTGCCGCTGGGCTGATCGCCACCGCCGCCCGCTCTGCCGCGATCCAGCCCCACTAGGGTGACCGCCATGACGAGCGTGGAGGAGATCAGGGGCAAGGTGGCCGAGGTCCTGCCGGGGGTCCGCAAGGACCTCGAGGACCTGGTCCGCATCGAGTCGGTCAGCGCCGACCCGGCCCGCCGGGGCGAGGTCCAGCGCAGCGCCGAGGCGGTGGCCGAACTGTTCCGGGCCGAGCGGTTCGACAGCGTCGAGATCGTCAGCCACGACGGCGGCGCGCCCGCGGTGATCGCGCACAAGCGGGGCCCGGAGGGCGCGCCGACCGTGCTGCTCTACGCCCACCACGACGTGCAGCCGGAGAACGACCACGCCGACTGGGACAGCGCGCCGTTCGAGCCCACCGAGCGCGACGGGCGGCTCTACGCCCGCGGCGCGGCCGACGACAAGGCCGGTATCGCGGCCCACCTCGGGGCCCTGCGCGTGCACGGCGAGGACCTGCCGGTGAGCGTGAAGATGTTCATCGAGGGCGAGGAGGAGGTCGGCTCCGAGACCCTCCCGGACCTGCTGAAGGCGCACCAGGACCGGCTCGCCGCCGACGTGATCGTGATCGCCGACTCCGGCAACTGGGACATCGGCGTGCCCGCGCTGACCACCAGCCTGCGTGGCCTGGTCCGGGTCGACGTCGAGGTCCGCACCCTCACCCACGCCGTGCACTCCGGCATGTGGGGCGGGCTGGTGCCCGACGCGCTGATCACTCTCTCGCGGGTGATCGCGAGCCTGCACGACGAGCGCGGCAACGTGGCGGTCGCCGGCCTGCACAGCGGGCCGGCCGCCGACGTGGAGTACCCCGAGGAGCGGCTGCGCGCCGAGTCCGGCGCCGCCCCGGGCGTCGAGTGGATCGGCGACGGCCCGGTCGTCGAGCGGCTGTGGACCAAGCCCTCGATCAGCGTCACCGGCCTCGACGCGCCCAAGGTCGCCGGTGCCAGCAACACGCTGGTGCCCGCGGCCCGCGCCAAGATCTCGATGCGGATCGCCCCCGGCGACACCACCGAGAACGCCCTGGCCTGCCTGAGGGCCCACCTGGAGTCCCACGTCCCGTGGGGCGCCACGCTCGGCGTGACGGTCGTCGACACCGGTGAGGCCACCGCGATCGACGCCACCGGCCCGGCGTACGACGCCGCCCGCGCCGCGTTCACCGAGGCCTGGGACGGCACCTCCCCGGTCGACATGGGGGTCGGCGGCTCGATCCCGTTCATCGCGGAGTTCCTCGAGGCGTTCCCGCAGGCCAGCGTGCTGGTCACCGGCGTCGAGGACCCCGACACCCGCGCCCACGGTGCCAACGAGGGCCTTCACCTCGCCGAGTTCGAGCGGGTCGTGCTCGCCGAGGCGCTGTTGCTCCACCAGCTCGGCCGCCTCTGACCCCCGCCGAGTCGGCGCTCGTTGACGGCCGGGGAGACGCCGAGTCGGCGCTCGTTGACGGCCAGGAAACGCCGAGTCGGCGCTCGTTGACGTTCTAAGGCGTCAAGCAGCGCCGACTCGGCGTACGACAAGGCGTCAAGCAGCGTCGACTCGGCGTACGGCGGGGCGTCAAGCAGCGCCGACTCGGCGTGCGCGCGGGTCAGTCGCGCAGCGGCAGCAGCACCCGGAAGGTGCTGCCCCTGCCGAGCTCGGAGTCCACGTCGATCCGGCCGCCGTGCCGCCGGACGATGCGCTGCACGATCGCCAGCCCCAGGCCGGTGCCGGGCTGGGCGGCGGCCTCGGGGTTGGTGCTGCGGAAGAACTCCTCGAAGAGCCGCCCCTGGTCCTGCTCCGAGATCCCCAGCCCGTCGTCGGTGACCGAGAACAGCAGCTCGTCGCCGCAGGCGTCGAGGCGGACGAGGACGTGGCCGCCCTCGGGGGTGTACTTCACTGCGTTGCTGACCAGGTTGGTGCAGACCCGGTCCAGCTCGTCGCGGTCCCCCATCGCCACCAGCGGGCCGGGTGGCGCCTGCACGTTGACCTGCACGTGCTTGCGGTCCGCGGCGACCGAGCTGAGCTCGACCGCCTCCTCGACCACGGCCCGCAGGTCCACCGGGGTCGGGATCACGGGGTTGGTGGGGTCGCCGACCTTCGAGAGCAGCAGCAGGTCGTCGATGACCTTGCCGAGCCGCTGGGCGGCGCGCTCCATGACCTGCAGCGAGCTGCGCGTGGTGCCGGTCAGGTCGGGGGAGCTCTCGAGCATCTCGAGGTGGCCCATGACCGCGGTGAGCGGGTTCTTCAGCTCGTGGGCGACCGTGGTGATCAGCTGGCTCTTGTAGGTGTCGAGCGCCTGCAGCTCCTCGACCAGCTGGTGCTCGCGCTCGAACGTGCGGGCGTTGAGGATGGCCCGGCCCAGGTCGTGGCCGATGTCCAGCGCGACGGTCTGCTCGTAGGAACTCCACTCCCCGTCGCCCTCGGTGCGGGTGAGCACCAGGTTGCCGAGGCACTCCGGGCCGGCGCCCAGCGGCACGAACAGCAGCGAGCTGATCCCGATCGTGTCCAGGAACGCCAGGATGACCTCGCCCTCCGCGGCCGAGAGCACACCGCCGGAGTCGCGACCCCGCTGCACGACGGCGACGCGCTGGGCCTCCCAGGCCCGGCGCGCGGAGGACTCGGCGATCGTGCGCAGCTCGGCGGTCAGCGCGACCTCGGGCCCGGCGACGGAGTGCACCAGGCCCGAGCCGTGGCCGTCCTCGTCGAGGGTCTGGATCCACATGCCGCGGGCCTGGAAGCCGTGGACCAGTGCCTCCTGCACGTCGCCGAGGATGCTCTCGATGCGCAGCTGGGCGCTGGCGTTCCGGACCACCTCGCGGGCGGTCTCGGCCAGCCGCACCTGGTGGGAGAGCTTCTCCCGCTCGATCGCGGTCACGACGGCGCGGCCGGCCATCTCGGCGTACCGCTGGAGCAGCTGCCGCCGGGCCGCGCCGGGTCGCCGGCCGTCCTCCGGCAGGTCGATGGCCAGCGTGCCGCGCAGCACGCCCTGCTCGTCGTACAACGGCGCGATCAGCAGGTCGAGCGGGTGCCAGGCGTCCGGGTCCTCGATCGGCGTGATGTCGGGCACCCAGCCCCACGGGGCGGCCTGGTCGAAGTCGAGCCGCTCGTGCGGCACGAACCGCAGCAGCCCCCACTCGTCGGCGTGCGCGATCTCGCTCTCGAGCCGGTCGATCGGGGTGCGGGTGCCGAGCAATTGCTCGTGCGCCTCGTCGTTGCCGGCCACCGCCATCACCTCGAGGCGGCCGTCGTCGCGCGCGACGCTGATCGCGGCCACTCCGAACCCGGCCAGCTGGGTCACGCCCTCGGCGATCGTCTGCAGGGCCTCGCGCGAAGCGTCGTACCACTCGCTCGGATGCGCGGGGCGCTGTTGTACGTCGGTGGGATGCCCGGTCATTCACTCTCGCTGTCGCTGACTGTGACCCACCTTACGTCCCGGACCGCCCTTCGGGGGCCCGTTCTCACCGGTCCGGGTGCTCGCCGGGTGGGACCGCGGCCCGGATGTCTCCTAGACTCGGGGTCGTGCCCTACCAGAGCAGTGTGCGCAAGGGCGGTGACGGTCGGCTGACGGCGGCGCTGGACCCGCTGGAGCAGGGACCCCAGGACGCGTGCGGCGTCTTCGGGGTCTGGGCGCCGGGGGAGGACGTCGCCAAGCTGACGTACTTCGGCCTCTACGCCCTGCAGCACCGGGGCCAGGAGTCCGCGGGCATCGCGGTCAGCAACGGCCGGCAGATCCTCGTCTACAAGGACATGGGCCTGGTCTCCCAGGTCTTCGACGAGTCCACGCTGGAGTCGCTCAAGGGCCACCTGGCCATCGGGCACGCTCGCTACTCCACGACCGGCGCGAGCACCTGGCAGAACGCGCAGCCGACGTTCCGCCCGACCGGCCACGGCTCGATCGCGCTGGGCCACAACGGCAACCTGATCAACACCCACGAGCTGGCCCAGATGGTGGCCGCGCTGCCCGGGCCCACCGACGAGCCGGAGCTGCAGGGCCGCGACCTGGAGTCCTCCACCAACGACACCGGGCTGGTCACCGCGCTGCTCGCGCACCACCCCGACACCAGCCTGGAGCAGCGGGCGCTGGAGGTGCTGCCGCAGCTGCGCGGCGCCTACTGCTTCGTGTGGATGAACGAGGACACGCTCTACGCCGCCCGCGACCCGCAGGGCATCCGCCCGCTGGTGCTCGGCCGGCTCGAGCGCGGCTGGGTGGTCGCCAGCGAGGACTCGGCGCTGGCCACCGTCGGCGCCAGCGTGGTCCGGGAGGTCGAGCCCGGCGAGATGCTGGTCATCGACGGCAACGGGCTGCGCTCGCACCGCTTCGCCGAGGCCCAGCCCAAGGGCTGCGTCTTCGAGTACGTCTACCTGGCCCGCCCCGACGCCAACATCGCCGGGCGCAGCGTGCACGAGGCCCGCGTGGAGATGGGCCGCCGGCTCGCCCGCGAGTTCCCGGTCGAGGCCGACCTGGTGATGCCGGTCCCCGAGTCCGGCACGCCCGCGGCCGCCGGGTACGCCGAGGAGAGCGGCATCCCCTTCGGCCAGGGCTTCGTCAAGAACGCCTACGTCGGCCGCACGTTCATCCAGCCGAGCCAGACCCTGCGCCAGCTCGGGATCCGGCTCAAGCTCAACGCGCTCGAGCACATGATCCGGGGCAAGCGGATCGTGGTCGTCGACGACTCGATCGTCCGCGGCAACACCCAGCGCGCCCAGGTGCGGATGCTGCGCGAGGCCGGGGCGCTGGAGGTGCACGTGCGGATCTCCAGCCCGCCGGTGAAGTGGCCCTGCTTCTACGGCATCGACTTCGCCACCCGGGCCGAGCTGATCGCCAACGGGCTCGACGTCGACGAGATCGCCGCCAGCGTCGGCGCCGACAGCCTCGGCTACATCTCCCTCGACGGGATGGTCGAGTCGACCGGGCTGCCGTCCGAGCGGCTTTGCCAGGCCTGCTTCACCGGCGAGTACCCGATCGAGCTCCCCGACGAGAGCCTGCTCGGCAAGCACCTGCTCGAGGCCTCGCTGGCCTCCCCGACGGCCGGCAAGGCGCTGCCCGTCCTGAACAACCCCTGACCCCCGCCCGCGAGCCAGGAGATCCCGTGACGCAGCCGCCCGTCGAGCCGAGCCCCGCCCCGACCGCCAGCCCCGGAGGTGCGGGCGCCTACGCCGAGGCCGGCGTCTCCATCGAGGCCGCGGACACCGCGATCGAGCTGATGAAGGGCTGGGTGGACAAGGCCCGCCGGCCCGAGGTGATCGGCGGGCTCGGCGGCTTCGCCGGCCTCTTCGACGCCAGCGCGCTGACCCACTACCGCCGGCCGCTGCTGGCGACCTCCACCGACGGGGTCGGCACCAAGGTGGCGATCGCGCAGATGATGGACGTCCACGACACCATCGGCTTCGACCTGGTCGGAATGGTCGTCGACGACCTGGTCGTCTGTGGCGCCGAGCCGCTGTTCATGACCGACTACATCGCGACCGGCCGGGTGGTCCCCGAGCGGATCGCCGCGATCGTCAAGGGGATCGCGGAGGGCTGCGTGCTCGCCGGCTGCGCGCTGATCGGCGGGGAGACCGCCGAGCACCCCGGGCTGCTGGCGCCGGACGAGTACGACGTCGCCGGGGCCACCACCGGCGTGGTCGAGGCCGACGCGCTGCTCGGACCGGCCCGGGTCCGCCCGGGTGACGTCGTACTCGCCATGGAGGCCAGCGGCCTGCACTCCAACGGCTACTCGCTGGTCCGCCACGTGCTGCTCACCCGCGCCGGCTGGGCGCTGGACCGCGACGTGCCCGAGCTCGGCCGGACCCTGGGCGAGGAGCTCCTGGAGCCCACCCGGATCTACGCCAAGGCCTGCCTCGAGCTGGCGTCGCGGACCGCCACGCACGCGATGTCGCACGTCACCGGCGGCGGGCTCGCCGCCAACCTCGAGCGGGTGATGCCGGTCGAGCTCAGCGCCACCATCGACCGGGCCACCTGGAGGCCGCAGCCGGTCTTCGACCTGGTCCGGCGGGTGGGCGAGGTGCCCCAGGCCGACCTCGAGGCGACGCTGAACTGCGGCGTCGGCATGGTCGCGCTGATCGCGCCGGACGACGTCGACACGGCCGTGGAGCTGCTGGCCGGCCACGGGATCCGGGCCTGGGCCGCCGGCGCGGTCCGGGCCGACGACCGGCAGGGCGGGAAGGTCCTGCTGGAGGGTCAGCACCCCGGCTGGTGAGGTCGCCCGGTGTCGCCGGGGGCCCGGCGGGCTTCCGATGGGCGTCCGGTCGGCGCCCGGCGATCAGGGGTCTGTCCGCCGTTGGCGAAATCCGGTGCTGCGATGTGCAGGATCGGCCGCCCACCCGGTAGCCTTTTGCCCACGAGAGAATTGTTCAGAAGTCCGGGCGCCCCACCGCTCTAAGGTTTCGGGCCCCGGCCGAGCGTGCGAGGGGGCTGACCCTATGGGGCGCGGCCGAGCGAAAGCCAAGCAGACGAAGGTCGCCCGCGACCTGAAGTACCGCACTCACGAGACGGACTTCGGGAAGCTGGCGCAGGAGCTGCATGGCGGCGAGAGTGACACCAGCGACCGGGACGAGTCGCCCGACGGCGGCGACGAGTGGTCGGACTACGCGGAGCCCCGTCGCGATTGACCGCAGACCCGCGCTGCCGTCTCGTGCGGGCGCGGGTCGCGTCATACGTCCTGGCTGCCGGGGCGACCACCTCGGGTGACGTCCCCCCGGACGTCATACGCCCCGGTCGCTCCACCAACCGGGGCGTATGACGGCTGCGTCAGGGCGCCTCAGCGCGGGTTGAGCCACAGGCCGCGCAGGCGGCCGACGTCGTGCATGCGGCGCTCGGCGAGCCGGTCCGCCGCGATGGCGGGCGGGACGTCCTCGGAGCGGGCGAGCTCGAAGACGCGTCGCGTGGTGTCGAGGATGCCGGTGGCCCGCTGCTGGGCCCGGTCGAAGGAGAAGCCCTCGAGCTCGTCGGCGACCTGGATCAGGCCGCCGGCGTTCACGCAGTAGTCCGGCGCGTACAGGATGCCGCGCTCCTGCAGCGCCTTCTCGACGCCAGGGTGGGCGAGCTGGTTGTTCGCGGCCCCGCAGACGACCTGGGCCGACAGCACGTCGACGACGTCGTCGGTGAGGGCGCCGCCCAGCGCGCACGGTGCGTAGACGTCCAGGGTCGAGGCGACCAGCGCCTCGGTGGACTCCACGGCGGTGACCTGCGGGAACTCGTCGCGGACCCGGTCCACGGACGGCTGGTGCACGTCGGTGACCACCACGCTCGCGCCGTCCTCGATGAGGTGACGGACCAGGTGCCGGCCGACCTTGCCGACACCGGCCACGCCCACGGTGCGGCCGGCGAGCGAGTCGGTGCCCCACACCTGCTCGGCGGCGGCGCGCATGCCCTGGAAGACGCCGTACGCCGTCAGCACCGAGCTGTCGCCCGCGCCCCCGTGGGCGACGGTGCGGCCGGTGACGTAGTCGCACTCGCGGGCGATGTGGTCCATGTCGAGGGAGTTCGTCCCGACGTCGCAGGCGGTGTAGTAGCGACCGTCCAGCGACTGCACGAACCGGCCGTACGCCCGCAGCAGCGCCTCGGACTTGCCGGTCGCCGGGTCCCCGATGATCACCGCCTTGCCGCCGCCGAGGTCGAGCCCGGCGAGCGCCGCCTTGTAGGACATCCCGCGCGAGAGGTTGAGGACGTCGTGGACCGCGTCGGCGGTCGTGGCGTAGGGGTAGAAGCGGGTGCCGCCGAGGGCGGGCCCGAGCGCGGTGGAGTGGATCGCGACGATGGCCTTGAGGCCGGAGGCGGGGTCGTTGCAGAACACGACCTGCTCGTGCTCCGAGCCGAGCTCGAACACGTCGGCGTCGAGTGCAGACATGGGGATGACCACTTTCTGTGTGTCGGCCACGGGGTGGGTGGCGCTGGTGTCGCGGACCCGCGGGGGTGGTGCGTGTCCGTGATCACATCGTAGGCCCGTGCTGCGGCGCCGCCGAGTCGGCGCTGGTTGACGTTCGTGGGTACGCCGAGTCGGCGCTGGTTGACGTTCGCGGGTACGTCGAGTCGGCGCTCGTTGACGCCGGTGGGTGCGCCGAGTCGGCGCTCGTTGACGTCCGGGCGTGCGGTCTGCGCGTCAACATGCGCCGACTCGGGGTGGGGCGGGCGTCAACATGCGCCGACTCGGGGTGGGGCGGGCGTCAACATGCGCCGACTCGGGGGTGGTCAGGTGCGCAGCAGCACCAGGTCGCCGTGGGTGCCGTAGCCGGGCAGCGGACCGCCGTACGGCGTGCCGTCGAAGGTCACCATCAGCCAGCCGCCGTCGTCGGCCGGCACGAGCGTCGGCCACGGGATGTTCGTGAGGTACGGCGCGTCCAGCGCGCCGACCGGGGTCAGGTCCAGGTCGAGCACGGGGTAGCCGCGGCGCTGTCCGCGCCGTCCGTCGCGGCCGTCGCTGGCGAGGACCCGCCAGTCGCCGTCGAGGCGGAGCAGCGTGGTGCCCTCGGTGGCGATCCGGCCGGGGTCGGCGGCCCGGAGCGCGAGCGCGTCGAGCGAGGGGCCCTCGGCGAGCGCGGGGTGGAAGCGGAAGAAGCGCCGCGCGCTCACGAAGCCGACCAGCCACCGGTCCCGCTCGCGCACCAGGTGGGGGTCCCAGACGCCGACCGAGCGCAGGTCGCCGGTGGGCAGGGCCAGGGGCCGGGTGTCGAGCACGTGCCGGCCGGTCAGCAGGTCAGCGTCGGTCACGGCGAGGGTCACGGCCACGGTCGCGTCCGGCCTCCCCGGGTCGAAGTCGCCCCAGGTGCTGGTCGCCACCAGCCACCGGTCACCGTCGCGCACCAGGTGGGTCGCGTGGTCGCCGAACACCCCCGGCCGGCCGGGCCGCCGGAAGAACAGGTCGGCCCGGTGCTCGACGTCCAGGCTGTCGGTGTCCAGCGCCCAGACCGAGGTGTGCGCGGTGTCGAAGAAGCCCGGCCCGGCGCTGGTGGCGGTGAGCAGGAGACGGCCGTCGTCGCGGTACGGCGACCCGTCGGCCGCCGTCACCACCCGCACGTCGCGCAGGCCGAGCTGCCCGAAGCCGCCCGCGCGCAGCCGGCCACCGGGCGGGGCCCCGGACCCGACCCAGCGGTGACCGGTGGTCAGCGCCGCCAGCCAGGCCTCGTCCCGGGTGTCGACCCGGTCGCGCAGGTCGACCCGGCCGCGCACGGTCCAGCCGACAGGGCCCCGGTCCGGGTCCGGGTCCCGCCCCGGGCTCCGGTCCGGGCTCTCGTCCCGGGACAGCACGGTCAGGTGGGTGCCGGTGAGGGTCAGGCCCACGCCGGCCGCGGGGTGCGGCACGCGGCCGTGCCGTCGGCTGCGGTGGATGCTGGTCCGCCCCCCGGCCGTGACCGTCAGGCCGAGCGCCCCGGACCCGTCGTACCAGCCGGCGAGCCGGACGTCGCCGGAGACCAGCTCGAGCTCCAACCGCCCGTCGAACGGCCCGGGGTCGAGGTCGGCGACGACCGCGGCGTACGGCGCCGGGTGCGGGGTCGGCGTCCGGCCGCCGGCGGTCAGGGGCTGATCGAGCACGACCGAGCCGGGGCAGACGAGGTCGACGGGGCGGCGGCGGGCGACGACCTCGAAGCGCGGCAACACGCCGACAGTCTCCCAGCGGGCGGCGTCAGCCGCCGGCGATGGCGGCCCGCAGCGCGGCGACCGCCCGGTCGACGTCCAGCGCGAGGTCGTCGAGGAGCCGACCGGTGTCGGTGCTGCCGGCGGCGCCGGTCCGCTCGAGACGGGCCGCGGTGGCCGCCACCCGCGGCAGGCCCAGGTTGAGGGAGCTCCCCTTCAACTGGTGGGCGGCGCTCTGCAGCCGGGTGGCGTCCCGGTCGTCGACGGCGTCGCGGATCGCGACCACCTGGTCGCCGACCCGGGACATGAACGAGGTGGCCGTGCGCTCGAAGAAGCTGACGCCGTCCTTGCGCAGCTCGCTCAGCATCCGGATCCGGTCCCGGTCCAGGTCGTCGCCGGCCTGGGGCGCGGGCTCCTGGGACGCGGCCGGTACCGCCCCCGGTGCTGCCGAAGCCCTCTCAGCCCCGGCCACCGGCTCCGCCCGCGCACCTGCCCGGGCCGCCACCCGCGCCCACCGCCGCACCAGCACCTCGAGCTCGCCGGCGTCGACCGGCTTGGTCAGGAAGTCGTCCATGCCGGCCTCGAGACAGCGCTCGCGCTCGCCCTCGAGCGCGGATGCGGTCATCGCGACGACCGGGACCCGACGCCCCTGCGGCTCCCGGGAGCGGAGCACGCGGGTCGCCTCGAAACCGTCCATGCGCGGCATCCGGCAGTCCATCAGCACCAGGTCGAAGCCGTGGTCGCGGTCGAGCCGGGCGACCGCGCCGATCCCGTCCCCGGCGACCTCGACCTCGCAGCCGAGGCTCTCCAGCAGCCCGGCGGCCACCAGTTGGTTGACCTGGTTGTCCTCCACGACCAGCACCCGGGCCCCGAGCGGCGGTGTGCCGGTCGGCGCGGGCGCCCCCGGGGCCCGCCCGCCGGCCGGGTCCGCGGTGAGCAGCCCGGCGACGGCCTCGTAGAGGTCGTCGTGGCGGACCGGCTTCGCCAGCGCGCCGCGGAACCCGGCCGCGCGCGCCTTCTCCGGACCCACGTCCTGATGGGAGGACAGCAGCAGCATGGGGGGCCGTCCCAGCCCGGCGTCGGCACGGATCATCCCCGCCAGCGCCAGCCCGTCGGTGCCGGGCATGACCAGGTCGAGCAGCACGGCCTCGAACGGCCGGCCCTCGCGCGCGGCTGCGCGCAGCGCGGTCAGGGCCTCCTCGGCGGAGGGTACGGCGACCGCCTCGACCTCCCAGGCGCCCAACTGCTCGGTCAGCACCAGCCGGTTGGTCTCGTTGTCGTCGACCACGAGCACGCGCCGGCCGTCCAGCCGCGGCCTCGAGCGCGGCCGGGGCGCCGGCGGCCGCAGCGCGGTCGCGAACGAGGCGGTGAACGTGAACCGGCTGCCGTGCCCCGGGCTGCTGTCGACCGTGAGCGTGCCGCCGAGCGCCTCGGCGAGCTGGCTGGAGATCGCCAGTCCCAGCCCGGTCCCGCCGTGCCGGCGGGTCGTGGACGGGTCGGCCTGGGTGAACGCGTCGAACAGCGTGGCCTGGGCCTCCGAGGCGATGCCCGGCCCGGTGTCGGTGACGTCGACGCGCAGCACGACCCGCTCCGGCGTCCGTTGCTCCACGTGTGCGGCGATCACGACCTCGCCGTGGTCGGTGAACTTCACCGCGTTGGACCCGAGGTTGGTCAGCACCTGCCCGAACCGCACCGAGTCGCCGCGCAGCACCTCCGGCACGTCGGGGTGGCACGCCGCGACCAGCTCGAGGCCCTTGGCGTGGGCGGCGCCGCCGAGCACCCCGGTGACCTGGTCGAAGACGGCCCGGACGTCGAAGTCCACGGACTCGAGGTCCAGCCGGCCGGCCTCGATCTTCGACAGGTCCAAGATGTCGTTGATGATCCCGAGCAGGGTCAGCCCGGCGCCCTGGAGGCCCTCGGCCAGCCGACGCTGGTGGTCGTCGAGGTCGGTGCGCAGCAGCAGCTCGTTCAGGCCGATGACGCCGTTCATGGGGGTGCGGATCTCGTGGCTCATCGTGGCCAGGAACTGCGACTTCAGCCGGGACGCCTCCATCGCCTGGTCCCGGGCCTCGGCGAGGTCACGGGCGTGCCGCTCCCGCTCGGCGACCAGGCTCAGCTGGCCGGCGATCTGGCCGAGCAGGGACAGCGACTCCTGGTCGGGGGCCACCGCGTCGGCGAGCAGCTCGATGACCGCCGCGGCTTCGTCGCCGAGCAGCACCGGCACGGCCACCAGGCGGTGGGCCGGGTCGGGCGCCCCGGTCGGGCCCACCTCGACCCGTCCGGACCCGCGGGCGCGCTCGGCCAGCGCCGGGTCCGGCTCGGCCAGCCCCTCGCCGCCGGGCGGCAGCGCCACCCGGTCGAGACCGCCGTCGGGCCCGGGCAGGTACAGGCCGAGGGCGACCCAGGAGGTGTATCGCGGCAGCCCGAGAGCGGTGTCGCGGACCGCCTCCACCAGGCTGGTGGCCTGGTTGGCGGCCATCGCCATCTCCTGGAGCAGCTCCAGGCGCCGGGTGGCCTCGGCGGCGGCCCGGTCGGCGCGCTTGAGCGCGGTGATGTCCTGGCTGGTGCCGCTCATCCGCAGCGGCCTGCCGTCCGGGCCGCGCTCCAGCAGGCCCAGGCCGCGGATCCAGCCGACCCTGCCGTTCTTGCGCAGCACCCGGGCGTCGAAGCTGAACCGGTCGCCCTCCGCCAGGCAGGCCTCGATGACCCCGGCCACCCGCTCGCGGTCGGCGGGATGGATCCGCGACAGGAACCCCTCGTACGTCGCGGCCCGGTCGCCGACCTCCACCTCGTAGATCCGGTAGAGCTGGTCGGACCAGGTGACGGTGTCGGTCACCACGTCCCACTCCCAGCTGCCGATCCGGGCGATCCGCTGCGCGGCGGCCAGCTGCTGCTCGCGCTCCTGCAGGGTCTCCAGCAGCGACTTGCGCTCGGTGTACTCGGCGACCCGGTGCAACCAGCCCGTGCGGCGCCCCTCCGGGTCGCGGATCGGGCGGTAGCTGACCAGGACCCAGACCGGGGTGCCGTCGGGGCGCAGGAACAGCGACTCCAGGTTGTCGGCGCCGTCGGCGGCGTCGGTCTCCCCGAGGCCGGCGAGCTCGGCGAGGTGCGCGCGGAACTGGGTCCGGCCGAGCTCGTCGAGAGCCGCCTCGAGCCGGAAGCCGGGCATCTCCTCGGGGGCGCGGCCGATCAGCGCCGCCATCCGGGCGTTGGCCCAGGTGATGGTGCCGCGCTCGTCGAAGACGCACAGGCCGTCCGGGCTGGCCTCGACCAGCGCGCGGAACAGCTCCGCATCCGCCTCCACCCGTCACCTCCCGTCGGTGCGTGCCCCCATCATCCATGCCCGACGAGGTGTGCGGAGACTACGGCCCGGCCGAGGCCGGCGACCGAGCGGGATCACGCTGCGGGACCCGGCGTACGGCGGGGTGCGTGCCGGGGCCGGTGCCCGGTGCGGCTCACGGCCCGCAGTTGGCCCCGTGGTCGGCCCCGTGGTCGGTCCGGTGGTCGGTCCGGTGGTCGGCCCCACTGTCGGCCCCGCCGTCGGCCCGGTGGTTGGCCCGGTGGTTGGCCTGGTCCACGAGCTCGCGGGCGACCTCGCGCAGCTTGACGTTGCCGGTGGAGGACAGCCGGACCAGGTAGCGGAACGCGAGCTCCTCGTCGAGCCCGAAGCGCTCCATGCTCAGGCCCACCGCCTGGCCGATGATCCTGCGGCTCTCCAGCGCGGCTTCGAGGTTGTCCTCCCGGTGCGACCGGGCCACGGCGACCGCGGCGTGGACGGCGTACAGCGACGCCAGCCGCCTGGTGTCGGGGGAGAGGCCCCGACCGTGGAGCGAGTAGACGGTGAGCGCCCCCCAGATCCGTTCGCCGGCGACCAGCGGGACCGACAGCTGTGCGTCGACGCCGCGGCGCAGCGCGGCGGGGAGGTAGCCCGTCCACTCCTGCTCGTCGTCCACCGGGTCGGCGATCGTGGTCTCCCCGGTCCGGATGACCCGAGGGCAGGTGCCCTGGTCGAGCTCGTGCTGGGCGGCCTCGAGGTCGACCACGGACTCGTCGGAGACCGCCGCGGTCGACACGACGCCACCCCGCTGCTGGAGGCACAGCCCGACGTGGTGCCCGGCCGGCAGCCCGGCGTGGAGGCACGCGACGATCGCGGCGAGGGTGGGCTCGAGGTCCGTGTGGGAGTTGATCTCCCGCACGGCTCGGGTGAGGAGGTCGGCGAGGTCCGGCCGACTGGCCACGTTGCTACTCCGGGGGTGGTGCTGCCCGTGCGCGAGGGGCGCGGGCGCGCCGCCGTACGGACGGCTCCGGTGCCCGGTCGCGCGGGCTGTTCTTCCAACCCGGGGAAGCGGATCGTATCCCACGACCGACGCCCCGACCGGAGGCAGGTGGGACGCAGGCGGGAGGCAGGCGGGAGGCAGGCGGGCCCGGGGCCGCGGGCGGCCCGGCGTCAGCCCGGGGTCATTCCGGCGGCCCCACCTCGAGGACGTGCCCGAGCAGCCCGTCGGCCACCTCGTCCAGGGACATCCGGTGGTCCGTCGCGTAGCCGCGCATCCGCGCCAGCGCCTCGTGCACCGAGATCCCGTCCCGCCCGGCGAGGAAGCCGCGGGCCTGCTCCAGCGTCAGCCGCGACTGCAGGGCGGCCTCGAGCCGCTCGTTGCGCTGCTCGGCCTCCTCCTCGGCGTCGTGGGCGAGGCTGCGCCGCAGGTTGCACACCACGCCGCGCACCAGGGGGTCGTCGAGGAAGTTGGTGAACGCCGCCTCCGCCCAGGCCCAGCCGGTGCCGCGGCGCACCCGCACCTCCTGCGCCGGGCGCGGCCCCGGCTCGTTGACCACCCGGGCGAGCACGACCCCGAGCCGCGCGCGGTCGTCGGGGTGCAGGTGCGCCAGGAAGGAGGTGCCGATGAGCTCCTCCTCCGCCCACCCGAACAGCAGCCGGACGGCGGGAGAGGAGTAGGTGATCGTGGTGTCGGCGCGTAGCAGCAGCGCGGCGTCGGCCGAGCGCTCCAGCAGCGGGCGCAGCGCGGTGCCGAGGTTGGTCGAGATGCCGATGATCGCCACGAGCCGGCCATCGCGGTAGATGCCGGTGTCGGTGACCAGCGCGGGGAAGATCGAACCGTCCTTGCGGCGCGCCGGGAACCCGCCCGACCACGGCACCCCGCTGTGCAGCGCCCGCATGATGTCCTCGGCGGTCTCGCGGGAGACGTCGGGCACCGTGACCTCGGCGATGTTGCGACCCAGCACGTCCTCCGCCGCCCAGCCGTAGAGCCGCTCGGCCGCAGGGTTCCACCCGAGGATCACGCCGTCCGGGTCGGTGGTGATGACCGCGTGCCCCAGCGCGGCGACCTGTTCCTCGGCACCGATGGTCGTCATGGCTCCATGGTGGCGCGCCCCCGGACCCACCCACACTGTTCGGGACCTGTTCGGGCACCGTGTCCGCCGCGACGGGTCCAACGACCCGGACGAGCGGGACTTGTGGGCGGCGGGCGGGTTTGCGCCGCGACCGGCCCGGGAATCCTTCCGGCACCGTCGTCGAAGTGAGAGAGTCATGTCCAGCCCGCGCTACCTGACCTGCCCCGACTGCGGAGCCGCGGTGGACCGCGCCACCGGCTCCCCCCACCGGTGCGACCCCGTCCGCCAGGCGGAGTACGAGCTGCTCGGCCGCCGGCTCGAGTGCGACGCCTTCGAGGACGGCCTGCGGCACTGGCTGGGCACCGTCGACGGCCGGTTCGAGACCTGGCTCGCCGTACGCCGGGTCCGCGGCGCCGCCTGAGCCTCGCGCCGGCCCGGCTCGACCCAGCCCGCCCCAGCCGACTCACGGTTCGCCGCGGCCTCGAACGGCGGGAGCCCGGGGGATTAGGTCGGTGTGATCCCGGGCACAGTCCCTGTGGCCGTTCCCCCGCGCGGCCGGAAAGGGATGCTCGTGCCGACCCCACCCGCCCCGGACCTCTCGGCGGTGTCGACCCTGCTCCTCGACGCCGACTCGACCCTGGTCGCGACCGAGGAGCAGGCGTACGCCGCGGCCGCAGGCGTCCGCCGCCAGCTGCTCCACCGGCTCGCGGCGACCCGCTGGGACGGGGACCGGCTGCGCGAGCACTGGCGGGGCCGGAGCTTCCGGCGGATCGTCTGCGACCTCGCGGCGGAGGAGGGAGTCCGGCTGGGCGAGGCGGAGCTGGCCGACTGGGTGGACCGCGAGGAGCGGTGCGTCACCGCCCGGCTGCGCGGTTGTCTCGCGCCCGACCCGGCCACCGGGCAGGCGCTGACCCGGATCGCCGAGCGCCGGCTGCTCGCGGCGGTCGGCTCCACGTCGTCGGCCCGCATGGACGCCTGCCTCGCCGCGGCCGGGCTCGACGAGCTGCTGCCGGCCGAGCGCCGGTTCAGCGGCGAGGACTCGCTGGCCCTGGCCGCCAGCAAGCCCGACCCGAGCGTCCACCTGCACGCGGTGCTCCGGCTCGGGGTGCGTCCGGAGGAGACGCTGGCCGTCGAGAGCACCCGCTGCGGGGTGCGCGCCGCGGTCGCGGCGGAGCTGACCACGATCGGCAACCTCGTCCACGTGCCGGAGTCCGAGCGCCCCGCGCGCCGTGCCGCCCTGCTCGGCGCCGGCGCGCTGCGGGTCGTGGAGGACTGGCAGGAGCTGGCCTCGCTCCTGGCCGAGGCCCCCCGGCCGCAGGAGCGGCGCTCGCGCGGGTCGGGCCGGGTCCCGACGCCTCGCCTGTCCCCGGGCCTGCCCACCGGCCTGGCCGCCCGCGGCCAGGCGGTCGCCGGCATCGCGGCGGTGTCGCCCGCGGTCTGACGCACGGAGAGACCGACTCCCGGGGAACGGCGGCCGGCGGCCCGCGGCGTTTGCGGCGGGCCCGCCCGGGAACGCTGGGCAAAGGCGGGGAGCTGCACAGGCTGGGCGAAGCGGGGAGATGGGAAGTCCATGCACGCGACCGTGGCCCTGATGGCCGTGAACTGGGAGCGCCTCGGGATCGGTGTCGGCACCGCCCTGCTCGGGGCGGCCGCCGTGATCGTCCTGACCCGCGTGATGCTGGCCCTCGCCGCGCGGCGCTGGCCCTCGCTGCGTCACCTGATCCGGGCCGCCAAGATCCCGTTCCGCGTCCTGGTGCTGCTGCTGGCGCTCAACCCGGCGGTGGCGGTGCTGCGCCGCCACGAGGCCGACACCACCTGGTGGGCGTGGACCACGATCACCGCCCGGGTGCTCGCGATCGTGGCCCTCGGCTGGTTCCTGACCACCGTGGTGCTGTTCGTCGAGGACAGCGGGTTGCGGCGCTACCGCACCGAGGCCCGCGACAACCGGATCGCGCGCCGGCTGCGCACCCAGACCCTGGTGCTGCGCCGCCTCACGGTCAGCGCGGGCGTGCTGGTGACCACCGGGGCGGTGCTGTTCAGCTTCCCGCAGGTGCAGGTGGTCGGCGCCAGCCTGCTGGCCTCCGCCGGGGTGATCAGCGTGGTCGCCGGCCTGGCCGCGCAGTCGGTGCTCGGCAACGTCTTCGCGGGCATCCAGCTGGCGTTCAGCGACGCGATCCGGCTCGACGACGCGGTGATCGTGGAGAACGAGTGGGGCTGGATCGAGGAGGTCACGCTGTTCTACGTCGTGGTCCGGCTGTGGGACGACCGGCGGCTGGTGCTGCCCTCGACGTACTTCACCACCACCCCGTTCCAGAACTGGACCCGCACCCACTCCGAGCTGCTCGGCTCGGTCGAGCTGGACCTGGACTGGCGCGTGGACACCGCGGAGATGCGCCGCGAGCTCGACGCGGCGCTGGCGCGCACCGACCTGTGGGACGGCCGGGTGAAGGTGCTGCAGGTCACCGACGCGGTCGGCGGCTGGGTGCGGGTGCGGATGCTGGTCACCGCAGCGGACGCGCCGTCGCTGTTCGACCTGCGCTGCCACGTGCGCGAGCACATGGTCGCCTGGGTCCGCGACCACGCCGACGCCGGTCTGCCGCGCCAGCGCGTGGAGATGGTCCAGGCGCCGGCGCCCTCGTCGTTCGAACCGGTCGACGACCGCCGCGACGGCGGTCTCTTCCACGGCGACCCCGCGGCCGACGAGCGGGCGCGCCGGATGGGCACCGGCACCATCCCGCTCCCGCGGATGGACCCGCTGCCGGCGCAGGAGCAGCCGGACCGGCCGCCGAGCTGACCGGTCAGTCGGTCGCCGACAGCACGCACCAGACCGCCTTGCCGCTGTCGGTCGGGCGGGTGCCCCAGCGATCGGCGATCGCGGCGACGATCTGCAGCCCGCGGCCGTGCTCGTCGTCGCTGTCGGGGCGTTGCTTGCGCGGCTCGTAGCTGGCGTGGTCGTGGACCTCGATGCGGATCTCGCCGTCGTCGCCGAGGACCCGCAGCTGCAGCGGAGGTACGGCGTGCAGCGCGGCGTTGGTCAGCAGCTCGCTGGTGACCAGGACCGCGTCCTCGATCGCGGCCCGGCTCGCGCCCCGCCGGCGCAGGTGCTCGGCCACGGCGCGGCGGGCGGCCGAGACCGGCACCTCCGCGTCGGCCCACTCGAGCGTGAGCTCGGTGGGGGCGCCGCCGTGGTGGACGCGCGCGACCAGCACCGCCACGTCGTCGTCGGGCCCGTCCGGGAGCCGGCCGCTGACCAGGGCGGCCGGCGCCCGTCGCAGCGGACCGTCCAGCTTCTCCACCAGGCCGCGCAGCGCCTCGACCCCGTCGTCGAGGTCCTCGCCGCGCCGCTCGACCAGGCCGTCGGTGTAGAGCACCACGGTGCTGCCCGGGGCGAGCGGCAGCCGGCCCTCGCGGACGTTGTAGAGGCCCACACCCAGCGGCGGGTCGGCGGCGTCGGGGACCACCGTGGCCGAGCCGCCGGGGGCGACCACCAGCGGCGGCAGGTGGCCGGCGTTGGCGAACCGCAGCGTCTGGTCGGCGGGGTCG
This sequence comes from Nocardioides panaciterrulae, assembly GCF_013409645.1. Lineage (NCBI taxonomy): Bacteria > Bacillati > Actinomycetota > Actinomycetes > Propionibacteriales > Nocardioidaceae > Nocardioides > Nocardioides panaciterrulae. The sequence continues at coordinate 489,023 of NZ_JACCBG010000001.1, forward strand.
AAGACGGCGTAGAGGCAGGTGACGATCTGGTCGGCGCCCAGGTCGCGGACGATGCCGTCGAGCGACTCCAGCAGGTCGGCCGGCGAGAGGTCGAGGCGGGCGTAGGCGCGCACCGCGGCGCGCAGCTGGCCCATCACGGCGGCCGCCTGGACACCGCGGCCCATCACGTCGCCGACCACCAGCGCGGTGCGGCCGCCGCCGAGCTCGATCACGTCGTACCAGTCGCCGCCGACCTGGGTGCCTTCGACGCCGGCGCGGTAGTAGGTCGCGACCTCGAGGTTCTCGAGGTCGTAGTCGGTCTCGGGCAGCAGGCTGCGCTGCAGGGCGTCGGCGATGGCGTGCTCGCGGCTGGCGGCCTCCGCGGCGGCCGCGGCGCGGGCCAGCGCCTCCTCGGCGGCCCGTTGCTCGGTGATGTCCTGCAGCGAGCCGAGCAGCACCCGGGGGCGGCCCTGCTCGTCGGTCCCGGCCATCTCGGCGTGCACCCGGACCAGGAACTCCTGCCCGTCCGGGCGCCGGATGCGAGCGTCGTAGCGGACGCCCTCGCCGGGGGTCGCGGCGGCCAGGGTCTCGGCGACCCGGCGGCGGTCGTCGGGGTGGACGACGGTCTCGATCAGGCCCTCCAGCCCCAGCGCGGCCACCTGCTCGGCGTCGAGGCCGACGATGCGCCGGAACTCCTCGGTGGTGCGGACGCCGCCGGTCGCGAGGTCCAGCTCCCAGCTGCCCAGCTTCGCCAGCCGCTGCGCCTGGTCCAGCAGCGACTGGCTGCGCGCCATCTGCTCGCGGCTGCGGCGCGCGCGGTCCAGCTCGAGGTTGGCCTTGACCCGGGCGAGCAGCTCGCGGGCGGCGAAGGGCTTGACCAGGTAGTCGTCCGCCCCCGCCTCGAGCCCCTGCAGGGTGCCGTCCTCGCCGGCCCGGGCCGAGAGCATCACCACCGGCACGGCGGTGGTCTCGGGGTGGCTGCGCAGCTCCCGGAGCAGCTCGAAGCCGTCGAGCCGGGGCATCATCACGTCGGTGAGAACGAGGTCCGGCGGCTCGGCCAGCGCCTGCTCGAGGGCGTCCCGCCCGTCCACCGCCACGCCCACGCGGTAGCTGCTGGAGAGCAGGCTGGTGACGTAGGTGCGGATGTCGGGGTTGTCGTCGACGACGAGCACCAGCGGTTGGGCGGGGTCCGGGGCGACGCCGGCGAGGTCGCGGGCGGAGTCTCCGGCGGCGTCCCGGGCGAGCAGCTGGCCGGCCTCGGCGAGGAAGCCGTCGACGACCTGGCGGGCGACGCCGGCCCCCGAGCCGGTGCCGGCGGCCCGGGCGAGGTGCCCCGGGTCGAGGTGCCGGACGCCGAACGGCACCCGCACCCGGAAGCTGCTGCCGGCCCCCGGGGTGCTGGTGACGCCGGCCTCGCCGCCGTGCAGCGCGGCGATCTCGGCCACCAGGGCGAGCCCGATCCCCGAGCCCTCGTGCGTGCGGGACCGGGCGCCCGCGACCCGGTGGAAGCGCTCGAAGAGATGCGCCTGCTCCTCCGCGGGGATCCCGGTGCCGGTGTCGGTGACGGTCAGCACCGCGCCGTCGCCCTCGGCGGCCAGCCGCACCGTCACCCCGCCCTCGAAGGTGAACTTCAAGGCGTTGGAGAGCAGGTTCAGCACGACCTTCGCCCACAGGTCCCGGTCCACGTGCACCGGCTCGGGCAGGTCGGGGCAGTCGATCTCGAGGCGGAGCCCGAGCCGGTGGGCCGCGCCCTCGAACATGCTGGCCAGCTCGCGGGTGTAGCGCCCCAGCTCGACCGGCTCGTAGGACGCCTCGACGCGCCCGGACTCCAGCCGGGAGAAGTCCAGCAGGGTGTTGACCAGCTTGAGCAGCCGCTGCCCGTTCCGGTGGATGACCTCGACCCGCTGCCGCTGGTCGGGCCCCAGCGGGTGGACGGTGTCGGTCAGGGCGTCCTCGGCCGGGCCGAGGAGCAGCGTGAGCGGCGTGCGGAACTCGTGGCTGACGTTGGTGAAGAAGTCGGTCCTGGCCTGGTCGAGCTCGGCCAGGGTCTCGGCCCGCTGCTGCTCGAACTCGAAGGCGCGGGCGTCGGTGATGCCCGAGGCGAGGTGCCCAGCGACCAGCCCGAGGAAGTCGGCGTACCCCTCGTCGAGCGGGCGGAACGGGTTGAGCCCGGCCACCAGGAAGCCGTACGGCGCCTGGGTGCCCTGGACGATCGGAAGCACCGCCGCCCGGGCCGGGGGTCGCGACCAGCTGCCGGTCGGGAGGTCCTCGAAGCGGCCGTGGAGGTCGACCTCCAGCACGCCACCGTCGGGCCGCGGCCAGGTGGCGGCAGCGCCCGGGCCCAGCACCGCGGGCGCCGCGGGGTGCAGGCCGTCGAACCCGACCGACCCCGCCAGGCGTGCGCTGGCGTCGCCGTCGTAGAGGTAGACCAGCGCGAACGGCAGGTCCGCGGGCCGCTGGGAGAGCTCCGCGCAGGCCGAGGCCACCGCCTCTGCGACGGAGGTGCTGGTGCTGGTGCCGAGCCCGAGGTCGCGCAGGGTCTGCATCCGGCGGCGGGCGATGACCTCCTGGGTGTCCTCGCTGACCACGCAGAGCATGCCGGCGACCGAGCCGTCGTCTCGTGCGAGCGGGCTGTAGGAGAAGGTGTGGTAGGTCTCCTCGGTGTAGCCGCTGCGCTCGAGGAAGAGCATCAGCTGCTCGTCCCAGGTCGCCTCGCCGGTGCTCATCACCCGGTCGATGCGCGGGCCGATGTCGTGCCAGATCTCCGACCAGACGGTGGAGGCCGGCTTGCCGAGCGCCCACGGGTACTTCGCCCCGAGGGTGTCGCGGCGGTAGGCGTCGTTGCAGAAGAACGTGAGCTCGGGGCCCCACGCCATCCACATCGAGAAGCGCGAGGACAGCACGATCCGCACGGCCGTCTGCAGGCTGTTCGGCCACTCCGCCGGCGGTCCGAGCGGCGTGGCCGCCCAGTCGACCGCGAGCAGGTGACGCCCGAGATCACCACTGCGGAGGAAGGTGTCCCGCACGCAGGCTTCTCCTCGGCCGGTGCCTCGGCGGCTCCGTGGCGACTTGTCGCGAGTCTAGAGGGGCCGGGCCGGGATCGGAATGCAAGCACCGGCTCCGGGCCGGTGGTGGACCGTCCGGGCCCGCCCGCCGGGTGGGTTAGTGTCGCAGTGTGGAGTCCGCAGAGGCCGTCGTGTCGCGCTACAACGTCACGATCTCCGGCCCCGCCGACGCCCAGCCGATGGTGTTCGCCCACGGCTTCGGCTGCGACCAGCACATGTGGCGCCTGGTGGCCCCGGCCTTCGCCGACCGGTTCCGGGTCGTGCTGTTCGACTTCCCGGGGTCGGGAGGTGCCGCCGCCTCGGGTTACGACCCGGACCGACACGCGACCCTGCAGGGGTACGCCGACGACGTGCTGGCCGTCCTGCACGGGCTGGACCTGCACGACGTCGTGCTGGTCGGCCACTCGGTCTCGGCGATGATCGCCGCGCTCGCGGCGGTCGCGGAGCCCGAACGGTTCGACAAGCTGGTGATGGTGGGACCCTCGCCGCGCTACGTCGACGACGTCGACTACGTCGGCGGCTTCGAGGAGCAGGACATCCTCGAGATGCTCGACTCCTTGGCCAGCAACTACCTGGGCTGGTCGGCGGCCATGGGCCCCGCCATCATGGGCAACGGGGAGCGTCCCGAGCTGGGCCGGGAGCTGACCGACAGCTTCTGCCGGATGGACCCGAGCGTGGCCCGTCGGTTCGCGCGGGTCACCTTCCTCAGCGACCTGCGCGCGCAGCTGCCGCGGGTCAGGACCCGGACCCTGGTCCTGCAGTGTCGGGAGGACCTGATCGCCCCGGTGGAGGTCGGCGAGTACGTGCGCGACGCCCTGCCCGACGCCCGGCTGGTGATGCTGGACGCCACCGGTCACTGCCCGCACCTGAGTGCGCCGGAGGCGACGCGGGCCGCCATCGACGACTTCGTGCTGCTCGCCGGCGCCGGGGGCTGAGGTGGCCGAGCTCGTCGAGCAGACACGCGCCGCTCGCGAGGCATTCCTCGACGCGCTGGTCTTCGACGACCCGGTCCGGCTCTACGAGCAGGCGCCGTGCGGCTACCTCTCGACCACACCCGACGGGCTGATCGTGAAGTGCAACGCCACCCTGCTCACCTGGCTCGGCCTCGAGGCCGCCGACGTCGTGGGCAGGCTGTCCTTCGTCGACCTCCTCTCCCGGGGGGACCGGATCTACCACGAGACGCACTACGCGCCGTCGCTGCGGATGCACGGCAGCGTCCGCGAGATCGCCCTCGACCTCCTGCGACGCGACGGCCGCCGGCTGCCGGTGCTGGTCAGCGCGAACCTCGACCGCGACGAGGAGGGGCTGCCCCGGGTGGTCAGGATCGCGGTCTTCGACGCCACGGACCGTCGCCGCTACGAGCGGGAGCTGCTGCGGGCCAAGGAGGAGGCCGAGGCCGCGGAGCAGCTTGCGCGGGCGCTCGCGCGCACGCTGCAGCAGACGCTGATCCCGCCGGTGCCGCCCACCATCCCGGGGCTCGAGCTGGCGGCGGCGTACCGGCCTGCGGGGGACGGCAGCGAGGTCGGGGGCGACTTCTACGACGTGTTCCCGCTGGGCCCGGCGGACTGGATCGTCGTGATCGGTGACGTGTGCGGCAAGGGCGTGGAGGCGGCGGCGCTCACGGCGCTGGTCAGGCACACGGTGCGGGCGCTCGCCGTGGGCCACGGCGGCCCGGCGCACATCCTCGAAGGCCTCAACGAGGTGCTGCTGCGCCATGGGAACGACCGCTTCTGCACGGTCGCGCTGCTGCGGGTGCGGCAGGTGCACGGGGAGTGGCACGCCCTGCACGCCACGGGTGGTCACTGCGCCCCGCTGCTGCTCGGTGCCGGTCGGCCGCCCGAGGTCGTGGGCGCCGAGGGCGCACTGCTCGGCGTGCTCGAGCAGGTCCGGTTCGACGAGACCGCGGTGCCGCTGCGCCCGGGCGAGGTGCTCCTGCTGCACACCGACGGGGTCACCGAGGCCCGTGACCGGGAGGGCGCCTTCTTCGGCGAGCACCGGTTGCGCAGCACGCTGACGCGGCTGCCGGCCGCGGCCGGTCCGGTGGTGGAGGGCGTGGTCGCGGACGTGCTCGCCTTCCAGGACCAGCGGGCCCGCGACGACATCGCCGTCGTCGCCTTCGGGCTGCCGGCTCCAGGCCCGTGACGGTCCCGTGAGGGCACCCCCGGCCTGGCCCGCCCGTCGGCGGCCCCGTCGGGGGCCGGGCCTCAGCCGGTCGGACTCGCCAGTGGCGAGGAGGGACCGGTGTGCGCGACCGAGACGTCCTGACAGGCGGCGGCCTCCTGGCCTGCGCGCTTGTCGAGGTCCTCGAGCCGGTTGAGGAAGTCGACGATCTTCTGGGCCTGGAAGTCCCGGATCGCGGCGACGTTGTCGCGGATCAGCGCGGTGGCGTCGCGCACGGTCTGCGCCGCCGCCGCGCACTCGTCCGGGACCACCACCGCGGTCCCGCCCGATGGTGACGGCGAGGCCTGGGTCGGTGACGTGCTCGGCGTGCCCTCCGCCCGGGTGCCTCCGTGGCCGTCCAGCGCCACCCCGGTCACGAGGCCGCCGAGCAACACTCCGAGCAGGAAGGTGCCGGCCGGGACCCAGATCAGCGCACGGCTCGTGGTGCGCTGCCGTTGATCGTCGGGCATCGTTCTCCTCTCCGTCGGCGACCACGCCGCCCGGCTCCCCACATGGGCCGCCTCGAGCGCCTAGATTGAGGCGGTGGGCCCCTCGATCCGGACAGCCGACCCCGCCACCCTACGACTCATGGACGGCCTCGTGGCGTTCTGGTTCGTGCTCTGGCTCCTCGTGGGTGCCTGGTCGGGCTACACCATGTGGCAGCTGTCCGGCCTCGGTGACACGGTCACCAGCTCCGGGCAGGCGATCGGCTCCGCGGGTCAGGCGCTGCGGGCCGTGGGCAAGGTGCCGGTCGTGGGGGAGCGGCCTGGCGAGCTCGGTCGGCAGGTGGTCGCGACCGGCGCCGACGTCGCCGACCGCGGACAACAGGTGAAGTCCGAGCTCCGCCAGCTCTCGCTGCTGCTCGGGCTGGCGATCGCGCTGGCCCCGACCACGCCGATCGCCGGGCTGTACCTCCCGCTGCGGCTGGCGCGGCGGCGGGAGACCATCGAGCTGAGGCAGGCCCTCGTGCGGCATGGTGACGACCCCGGCCTGGAGCGGTACCTCGCCGAGCGGGCGCTGCACTCCCTGTCCTACGCCGAGGCGCACCGGCTGCACGAGGACCCGGTCCTGGCCGTCGCCGAGGGCAACACGCGTCCTCTGGCCGACGCCGAGCTCGCCCGGCTCGGCCTGACCCGGTCGCAGGCGCGGTCGTGAGATGAGCTCGCCGTACCGCGCCACGGGGGGGCGGCGGGCGCGCAGGTGGGCCGCGCTGCTGGTGCGGCTGCGGTGGTGGGTGATCGGGTTCTGGGCGGTCGTCGCACTCGCCTCCCCGTTCCTGCCCACCCTCGGGGAGTCCCAGGGCGTCGGCAACCTCAGCGGGCTGCTGCCGAAGGACACCCCGGCCGTGACCACCGAGCTGCGCTCGGTCGACCTGTTCGGCTTCCCGCTCACCGGGCGCACCGCCGTCGTGCAGCGCGACCCGCACGGGCTGTCGGTCTTCGACCAGGCCCGCACGGTGGTCAACGCCGTGGCCGTCGAGAAGCACCAGCGTCCCGGCCTGCGTCGGCTGCGGGGAGCGCTGCCGCTGACCAACGGCCTCGGTGCCTTCCCGGGCTCCCGGGAGGAGGGCACGACCGCGCTCACCTACCTGCTGTTCGACCCCACGGTCTCCTTCAGCGCCCAGACCAGGGCCGCGCGGCGCTACGCCGCGGTCTCGTTCGGACCGAGGGACAGCTTCGTGGGGGTGACCGGCTCGGTGCCGGCCCGCGCCGCGCAGGGGCACATCATCCACGACTCGCTGCCACTCGTGGAGGCGCTCACGCTGGGGGCGATCCTGCTGATCGTCGGGGCGGCGTTCCGGTCGGTGGTGGCGCCGCTGCTGGCCGCCGTCACCACCGGGGTGGCCTACCTGCTCACCGTGCACCTCTCCGGGGAGCTGGCGCAGATCCTCGGGTTCGCCACGCCCAGCGAGCTGGAGCCGGTCATCGTCGCGCTGCTGCTCGGGGTGGTCACCGACTACGTCGTGTTCTACCTCACCGCGCTGCGCGAGCAGCTCGAGTCCACCGCGGACCGGCTGGAGGCCGCACGCTCGGCCACCGCCCGGTGCACGCCGATCGTCGCCGTCGCCGGCCTCGCGGTCGCCGCCGGCACCGGGGCGCTGCTGGTCGCGCAGTCGCTGTTCTTCCGGGCCCTGGGCCCGGCGCTGGTGTTCACGGTGCTCCTCGGGCTGCTGGTGGCGGTGACGCTGGTGCCGGCGATGCTGTCGGTGCTCGGCGGGTGGGCGTTCTGGCCGGTGCGGCCCCGGGCACGGCGGCCGGCCCCCCGGCCCGAGACGCTGCGGATGCGGGTCCTGGCCGCGCTGACGCACAGCCGGCGCGCCGCGGGGCTCACGGTCGCCGGCTGCGTCGCGGTCCTGCTGGTCGCGGCGCTGCCGCTGCTGAGGATGGACCTGGGTGTCTCGTTCGTGGGGTCGCTGCCACCCGACAACGGGGTCCGGCAGGCGGCCGATGCGGCGCGGGCGGGCTTCGCCCCCGGCATCTTGTCACCCACCACGGTGCTGCTCGAGGGGAAGCGGCTCGACCGGCAGCGCGGCCGGCTGCGTCGCCTCGGCCAGTCGCTGGAGCAGCAGCCGGGGGTCGCGGGCGTGCTCTACCCGGGCTCGCTCCCGCGGCGGCTGGAGCGAGGTGTGCTGACGACCCGGGACGGCCGGGCCGCTCGGCTCCTGGTCGTCCTCGACCACCCGGCGCTCGGGGCCACCGCGATCAACACCGTGGACCACCTCGACAGCCGGCTGCCCGCCCTGCTGCGCGACAGCGGGCTGTCCACCGCCACCGCCGGGCTCGCCGGCGACACGGCGACGGCGGCGTACATCGTAGACCAGACCAGCGGGGACCTGTTGCGGATCGCGCTGGCGGCGCTCGCCGCGAACCTGCTGATGCTGATCATCTTCCTGCGCGCCGTGGTCGCCGCCGCCTACCTGCTGCTGGGCAGCCTGCTCTCGCTGGGGGCGGCGCTCGGGCTGACGACGCTGGTTTTCGGGCACCTGGACCCCGGGGCGGGACTGACCTTCTACGTGCCGTTCGCGGGGGCCGTGCTGCTCCTCGCGTTCGGCTCGGACTACAACATCTTCGCGGTGGGGAACGTGTGGGAGGTGGCGCGGACCCGGCCCCTCTCCGAGGCGGTCGCCCTGGTGATGCCCGGCACGATCACGGCGATCCTGGTGGCCGGACTCGCACTGGCGGCCAGCTTCGGCCTGCTGGCGGTGGTGCCGCTGGTGCCGTTCCGGCAGCTCGCCCTCGTCATGCTGGTCGGGATACTGCTGGACGTGCTGGTGGTGCGCTCGCTGCTGCTGCCGGCGATGCTGACGGTGGTCGGCCCGGCCAGCGCCTGGCCGAGCCGGCTGGGAGGCTCGCCGCCGGCCGACCCCGCGCCGGGGCCCGCCGTCGGGCCGGAGACGACGAGCGCCGCAGGGCGATGAGCCGCGGCGTACCTTCCGGACGGTTGATCGCGCGGTCCGGTGCGTCCGGGGTCGTTCGGGCCTCCCCACCCCGGTTTGGTGGCAGCGGGGCACGGGTACGTGGCCCGCACCAAAACGTCTCATCAACCATGGGGGATCGCCATGACCGACCACAACGACGTCCGGGGCCTCTCGGAGGCCGAGCTCGCGGCCGAGGAGGGCGTCGCGCTGCCCGACAAGGAGGTCGTGTCGATCCTCGACCTGAACGCCGACCTCGACCTGGCCATCGACGCGGCGGCGCCGATCGACCTCGGGGTGGCCGCGAACGCGAACGTCGCCGCGCCGATCGACGCCTCGGTCGGCGCCAACGTCCTCTCCGCCGGCTCCACGGCCCAGGCGCTGTCGGACCAGGGCGCCCTGATCAACCAGGGCATCCACGCCGACGCCACCGCCAACGCGGCCCAGGACAGCAGCCTGGAGCAGGGGGCCGCCCCCGACGGCACCGACACCACCGCCGATGGCACCACCGCCGGCGGCACCACGGACGGCACCACGGCCGACGCCGGCACCTCGCTGCCGACCGACGGCAGCACCGCCGACCCGGGCGCTGCCGTGGGCGGCGCGGGCTCCACCGCCGGCAGCCTCGCGGACGGCAACCTGCTCAACGTCGACGTCAACCTCGACGGCGACGCCAACATCGCGGCCCCGATCAACGGCGCGGTGGCCGCCAACGCCAACGTCGCCGCCCCGATCGACGCCTCGGTCGCGGCGAACGTCGGCTCGATCGACAGCGACGCCGTCTCGGTCGCCCAGCAGGACGCCGTCATCAACCAGGACATCGACGGCTCCGCGACCGCGAGCTCCGACCAGACCTCCGACATCACCCAGCCGTGACCACGACCGGGGGGCGCGGCGACCTCGTCGAGCCCGGACCCGGCGCTGCGCCCGGACCGGGGGACGACGCGGAGCGTCCCCCGGCCCGGGCGGACGGCGTACAGCTCATGGGCGAGATGCCCGGCTCGGGCTACCGGACGCCGCCGGCGCTGGCCCGCCGCGCCGACGGGCAGGTCGTCCAGCTCACGCCGCTGCTCTACCTGCTGCTCTCCGCGCTCGACGGTCGCCGAGGCCACGACGAGCTCGCGGCCCACCTGTCCAAGGCCACCGGCCGGGGGGTGTCGGGCGCCAACGTCGCGCAGCTCACCACCAAGCTCCGCTCGCTCGGCCTCGCGGCCTCGCCCGACGGCAGCCCGCCGGAGCTGAGGCGCAGCAACCCGTTGCTGGCGCTGCGGTTCAAGGCGGTGGTCTCCGACCCGGAGCGGACCCGTCGCCTGACCGCGCCGTTCGCGCGGCTGTTCCACCCGCTGCTGGTCGCCCTCGTGCTCGCGGTCTTCGCGTGGATCAGTTGGTGGGTGCTGTTCGACCGCGGCCTCGCCAGCGCCACCCACGACGCCTTCGCTCGCCCCGGCCTGCTGCTGGTGGTGCTCGCCGTCACCGTGCTCTCCGCGGGCTTCCACGAGTTCGGCCACGCCGCGGCCGCGCGGCGCGGGGGCGCGACGCCCGGGGTGATGGGGGTCGGGCTCTACCTCATCTGGCCGGCGTTCTACACCGACGTCACCGACTCCTACCGGTTGGGCCGCGGGGGCCGGCTCCGGACCGACCTGGGGGGTCTCTACTTCAACGCCCTGGTGGTGGTCGGCACCGCCGCGGTGTGGTGGGTGAGCCGCGACGACGCGATCCTCCTGCTGGTGGCGACGCAGGTGCTGCAGATGCTCCACCAGTTGCTGCCGCTGGTCCGGTTCGACGGCTACCACGTGCTCGCCGACGTGACCGGCGTCCCGGACCTGTTCCAACGGATCGGGCCCACCCTGCGCGGACTGCTGCCCTGGCGTCGGCGCGACCCACAGGCGCGGATGCTCAAGCCCTGGGCGCGGGCGGTCGTGTCGGCCTGGGTGCTCGTCGTGGTGCCGGTGCTGGCGCTGACGCTGCTGGTGCTGGTGACGACCTTCCCGCGCATCGTGGGGAGCGCGCTGGCCAGCAGCCGGTTGCAGTGGGGCACGCTGCAGGCGGCCTTCGGGGACGGTGACCTGCTTGCGGTCGCCGCACACGCCGTGGCCGCCCTGGTGGTGCTGCTCCCGCCGCTGGCGATGGCGGTCGCCCTGTTCCGGGTGGGACGCCGGCTCGCCAGGGCGGTGTGGACGCGCACCGCCGGCCACCCCGTACGACGGGGCCTGGCGCTGCTGGTGGCGGCCGCCCTGGCCGCCGGGCTGGTGTGGTCGTGGTGGCCCTCGCCCGAGCGCTACCGGCCGGTGCAGGCCTACGAGGGCGGCACCCTGGGCGACGCGCTGGCGCTCGCGCGGCCCGCGACCGGGTTCGGGGCCGGCACCGAGGGCCGAGCGGCGGTCTACCTGCGCCCGGGACAGGCGCCGCCGACCCGGGAGCACCCGATGCTCGCCGTGGTGCTGGTGCCGCACGACGGCCCGGCGTCCGGCCAGACCGCCGGCCTCCCCGACGGGGCCGGCGCGGCGGACGCGGGTGCGTCGTCCGTGGCTCCGGGCACCTGGGTCTTCCCCATCGAGCCGCCCGCGGCCCCCGGCGAGGGCGACACCCAGGCCGTGGCGGTCAACACCACCGACGGCACCACGGTCTACGACACCGCCTTCGCGCTCGTCTGGGCCGACCCGAACACGCCGGTGGACAACACCAACGAGGCCTTCGCGCTGGCGAGCTGTCGTGACTGCGCCGCGGTGGCGGTCTCGTTCCAGGTGGTGCTGGTCACCGGGCAGGCCGACGTGGCGGTGCCGCAGAACCTGTCGGTGTCCGCCACTGACGGCTGCGTGGGCTGCCTGTCCTACGCGCTCGCCGTCCAGCTGTTCGTGACGCTGGACGGGCCGCTGAGCGACGGGGCCAACGCGAAGCTCGACGACCTGTGGCAGCAGATCGCCCGGTTCGGTGACCACGTCGAGGACGTGCCGCTGTCGGAGATCCGCGCCCAGCTGACCGACTTCGAGACGCAGATCCTCGCCATCATCGAGGAGGACCAGCCGACGGTGACCGACCCCGGCACCGCGACCGACCCGTCGGCATCCGCGTCGGCGTCGCCGTCGACCAGCCCCTCGGCGGACCCCTCGTCCTCGGCCGACCCCTCGGGCTCGGCCTCCCCGACGGCGACGGTCCCAGCCACCTCGGGCGCGACGGCGAGCGGATCGCCGTCGGGCGTGCCGGACCCCACGGGCTCGACCAGCGCCTCGCCGGGCGTCAGCCCCTCGACGTCCCCGTCCCCGAGCAGCACCGCGGCCTCGCCGACCCCCAGCGGCAGCACCACCTCGGCCTCGCCCACCGCGAGCCCGTCCTGACGGGGAGACCGGCTCGCGGTCCCGGAGAACGACGAGAGCCGCAGGTCGATGACCTGCGGCTCTCGCGGTGGTGGGCAGGGGCGGGGTCGAACCGCCGACCTTCCACTTTTCAGGCGGACGCTCGTACCAACTGAGCTACCTGCCCAACCATCCGGTCCCGGGCGACAGGGCCGACCGGGGTGACGGACCTCAGGAAGGATACATGCGCGCCGGCGGGCGGTCATATCGGGATCGGGTGCCCGGGGAGGTGGCCCCCGGTGGCGGGCAGGGCAGCAGCGCGGGCACGTCCTGCGCACGCTCCCGGCGCCGGGCCGCCCCCGCGGCGAGGTCGGCCTGCCATCGGGCGCGCGGGATGGGGGTGAGCGACTCCGCGAGCGCCTCACGGACCACGCCGACCTCGAAGGAGTAGCGGTAGCGCGGCTCCTCGCGCACCACCCCGGCCGCCACCGCCGGTCCCAGCGCGTCGAAGACCGCGGTCGGCTCCAGGCCGGCGGCCTCGGCGAGCAGCGCGGCGTCGAAGGTCGGGTCGAGCAGGCTCGCGCCGGCGAGCAGGTCGAGCGTGCGGCGCGGGAGCGCGCCCAGCGCGGAGGTGACCACGGCGCGCACCGTCGCCGGCAGCGGCCCGCCCGGCAGCCGACCGTGGCGGGCGAGCTCGACCACCACGAACGGGTTCCCCTCGCTGCGTCGCGCGACGTCCGCGACCCGGCCCGGCCCCAGCGGCCCGGGGTGAACGGCCGCGAGCAGCTCGTCGACCTCCTCGGGGGCGAGCCCGCCCAGCGAATGGTGCACGGCCTGCGCCCTCCCGAGCGCGCCGAGCAGGCCGGCCATGGCGCCGGAGGCCGCCACCGGGGCCAGCCGCGAGGTGAGCAGCAGCAGGGGCACCGGCGGGCAGGTCTCCACCAGGTGGGCCAGGCCGACCAGGGTGGCCCGGTCCGCCCACTGGAGGTCCTCGAGCACCAGCAGCAGCGGCCGGCGGGCGGTGAGGCTCGCGACCAGGTCGACGACCTCCTCCGCCGCCGCCACCGGGGACGGCGGGACGGGACGGTGCGGCTCGGCGATGGCCGGCCGGTCGTCGGCCTCGCGCAGGCCGCTGGCCAGGCGGCGCCACGCCCACAGCTCGTCGCGTACGGCGGCCCGCGCGCAACCCACGCTGACGACCGCGAAGCCGCGCAGCCCGGCGTACCGCTCGGCCTCCCGGGCCAGCCGGGACTTGCCGAGCCCGTGCTCGCCGGTCAGGTGCAAGAGCTCCGGTCCGCCCGTGGCGCGGTCGACCAGCCGGCGCAGCAGCGCCCGCTCCTCGTGGCGGCCGACCAGGGCCGGCTCCCCGCCGGCGAGCCGGGCCGCGTCCGGCGAGGACGTCTCGAGGAGCGTCCCCGGCCGATGGTCCGCCGGCCGGTGGTCCGGGGCGGGCGCGAGGACCTGGTGCCGCACGATCGCGGTCTCCAGCACGCCCACGTCGGGCCCCGGGTCGAGGCCCAGCTCGTCGGCGAGCGCGGCGCGCAGCTCGCGCAACCGGGCGAGCGCCTCCGCCTGTCGGCCGGTCCGCGCCAGCGCGGTGGCCCACAGCGCCCAGATCCGCTCGTCCCAGGGGTTCTGGCCGGCCAGCCGGGCGAGGTCGGTGGCCGACGCGTGGCTGCCCAGCGCCAGCGCCGCGGTCAGCCGCAGCACCTCGGCGTCGAGCCGCAGCGCGTGCAGCCGGTCCCGCTCCAGGTCGGCCTCCAGGTGCACGCGCCGGCCCGCCCCGGGCCCGACGCCCGGCCCCACGTCCTGCTCGCTGCAGAGGTCGCAGAGCGGGTCGCCGCGCCACAACCCGAGTGCCGCCTCGAGCTCGTCGCGCCAGTCGGCCAGGACCGGTCGGCGGTCGGCCGGGTCGGCGAGGTGCAACGGCCCGGGGAGGAGCGCGGGCAGGGCCTGCGCGGCCCGGCGTACGACGGCCTCGAACCGCGCGGCGTCCACGGCGTCCGCCTCGAGGCGGAGGGCGTAGCCGCCGGGCTCGGTCACCAGCACGGTCGCGGGCGTCCGCGGGGCCCGCCGCGGCTCGAGCACCCGGCGCAGGTCGGCGACGTAGCCCTGTAGCGTGGTCGCGGCGGCCGCCGGCGGCGCGTCGCCCCACAGCGCCTCGCCCAGGGCGGCGGTGCTCACCCGGGCGCCCCGGTGCAGCGCGAGCACCGTGAGCAGGGCCCGGTGCCGGGTCGCGCCCAGCGCCCTGGTCCTGCCGCGTTCCACCACGACCGCGGGCCCCAGGATCCCCACCCGAACCTCGTGCATGACACCCCCCGGGACGCTCACCCAACGTCACCTGCTAACGTGTTTAGGTCGTAACGTATTACGGTGGGGCCATGGCGCGAGGTCACGATTCCGACACGACGCGTCTGCCGACCGACCCCAAGTCCGCGCCGCCGGACCTCGAGGACCTGCGGACCTTCCTCAACACCGACAACCGCTACTACGGGTTCGACGCGCTCGACGACACCGAACGGCGGCCGCTGTTCTGGGCGCGGTGGCTGCCCGCCTTCGACGTCACGGGCGTCGACGAGGAGGGCTGGCGCCGGCTCGCCGAGCTGCGAGACGCGATCCGGGCGCTGGTCTGCCGCGAGCCCGGCGCCGCGGAGCGGCTCAGCCGGGTCGCCGCCCGGCATCCCGTCCGGCTCGCCGTCGAGACCCGGGGCGACCGGCCGGTCGCCCGGCTGGTGCCCGCCGGCAACCGCCCGGAGGCCGCGATCGCGGCCACCCTGCTCGGCGCCGTCCGGGCCGCCCTGGACGACGGCCGGATCGCCCGGTTGCGGGTGTGCGACCGCGCCGAGTGCCAGTGGGTCTACTACGACAGCACCAAGAACCGCTCCGGCCGCTGGTGCAGCAGCGACCCCTGCGGCGACGTCATGAAGGCCCGGGCCTACCGCGCCCGGCAGGCCGCGGTCCGCGGCTGACCCGGTCCCGGCTCCGTCTGGGCCAGGTCACGGGGCAGGTCACGGGGCGGGTCACGGGGCGGGTCACGGGGTGGGACCGGACCCGCCCCAGCCCGGCCCCAGCGCCACCCCAGCGGGCCGGCCCAGCATGGCGGCGTCCCCCGACCAGGGGGGACCGGCCAGGGCAGGTCCCCATCCGGGCTCGCGGCCGGAGGGGCGCCGCCGGGGCATCACGACGGAGGAGAGGTCGCAGATGAGTCAGGGATCGCCGACACGGCAGAGAGGGACGCGGTGGGCAGTGCCGCGGCAGGCAGGACCGGGGCAGGCAGGACCGGGGCCGGCAGGATCGGGACCGGCGGGACCGGCGCGGTCGCGGCGGCGCGGCGCGCTGGCGCTGGCCACGGGGGCCGCGCTGGTCACGCTGGCGGCCTGCGGCGGCAACGAGGGCAGCACGGCGGACAAGCCGGACAAGGCGTTCCGCGAGCAGGGCGGCGTGACCAAGGACGCCGCGCGCCAGGGGCCGGCCCCGGACGTCGCCGGCGCGACCGCCGGCGGCACGGTCACGGTCTACCTGCCCGGTGACCCCGGCCCGGCCTCGATGGACCCGACCGACGGCTGGTCGGTGACCGGCAACTCGATCCAGCAGGCGCTGACCAGCCGCTCGCTGACCCAGTACGCGCGCGACCCGGAGTCCGGCGAGATGGTGCTGGTCCCGGACCTGGCCACCGACCTGGGCCACCACAACGACGACTTCACCGAGTGGACCTTCACGATCCGCGACGACGTGACCTGGGAGGACGGCTCGCCGGTCACCCCGGAGCAGATCGCCTGGGGCATCCAGCGCTCGATGGACTCCGACACGTTCCCGGCGGGCCCCGGGACGGAGTACTCCCAGACCTACTTCGAGGGTGCGGGCTCCTACCGGGGGCCCTACTCCGACCCGAAGGCCACCTGGAACGGCGTCACGGTCCACGGCCAGGACGTCACGCTGCACATGGCCCGGCCGTTCCCGGACATGGACTACTGGGGCGCCTTCGAGGCGATGGGCGCGGTGCCGCTCGGGAAGGCCAGCCAGCCCCCGGACTACGGCAAGCACATCATGTCCGACGGCCCGTACAAGGTGGAGTCCTTCCGCCCCAACGAGGAGCTCACCCTGGTCCGCAACGACCAGTGGGACCCCGCCTCGGACCCGGCTCGCCACCAGTACGTCGACAAGTGGGTCTTCAAGTTCAACCAGGACCAGGCCAAGGTCGACCAGATCATGCTCAGCGACAACACCGAGTCGCAGACCGCGCTGGCGACCCAGCTCGGCTCGAACAACTACGAGAAGGCCAACGCCCAACTCGGTGACCGGCTGGTCCAGCAGTCCTCGCAGTGCACGTCGTTCCTGGCGCCCGACTTCGACTCGACCGACGTCGACGTCCGCAAGGCGATCGCCTACGCCTACCCCTACCAGGACATGTGGCTGGCGACCGGGGAGGTCCCGGGCGTGACCCGGGTCCCGGCGAACTCGATGATGCCGCCGGGCATGGCGGGCAAGCACGACTACTTCGTCGACGGCGAGCAGTTCACCTACGACCCCGAGAAGGCCAAGGAGCTGCTGGCCAAGGCGGGCTACCAGCCCGGGGAGCTCACCGTGAGGATGGTCTACTACGAGCCCGACCCGCTCGCGGTGGCCGGCCAGAAGGTGCTGGTGAAGGGCATGGCCGAGGCCGGCATCACCGTCAAGGGCATCCCGGTGCAGGAGTCGCCGTACAACACCTGGACCAACCCCGACGACAAGCTCAACCGGTCGCTGAACCTGCGGGGCGTGAACTGGTGCTCCGACTGGCCCTCGGGGCTGACGATGATGCCGCCGCTGCTGCACACGAGCGCGGTCTACAACACCGCGCACTTCTCGGAGAAGTCCGTGGACCAGCGGATGTCGGAGATCACCGGGATGCCGCTGGACCAGCAGGCCGACGCCTGGGGTGCGTTGGACCAGAAGGTCGAGACCACGTGGTTCCCGTTCATCCCGACCGCGTTCCAGAACCAGCTGTTCGCCTTCGGCTCCAAGCTCGGCAACCCCGCCGGCGACGGCCAGATGGGGGCGCCCGACTACAAGGACCTGTTCGTCACCCGGTGACCGGCAGGGCGGCGGCCGCGGGCCGGACGCCGTCGCAACCCCGGACGGGGGCCCGCGCGGGCCCCCGTCCGGGGCGTTTGGAGGGGTGCGCGGGCCGCCCCTATGCTGCTCGGAGCAGTCCCGGCCCCCATCGTCTAGCGGCCCAGGACCCCGCCCTTTCACGGCGGTAGCGCCGGTTCGAATCCGGTTGGGGGTGCGATCCGGAGGTGGTGCGGCTCCCGAGCCGGCCGGAGCGGGCTCGATTGGGAGAGAGCCGCACCGATGGGTTATGGTTTCACCCGCCTCGCCATCGAGGCACTGGCCCCGTAGCGCAGTTGGTTAGCGCGCCGCCCTGTCACGGCGGAGGCCGCGGGTTCGAGTCCCGTCGGGGTCGCAGAGGAGCGCTCCGGACCACCTGGTCCGGAGCGCTCGTGCATTTCCCTCTTGCACTGACACCGCGCACTGACACCGCGCACTGCCGCCGTCGTCGTGGCGCGACAATGGACGCGTGCCGATCGACATGGACCCCGGGGCCTTCGACGCGCTCGTGGACCGGGCGCTCGACGAGATCCCCGACGGGATCGCCGCGCTGGTGCACAACGTCGTGGTGCTCGTCGAGGACGAGCCGCCGGAGGGAGAGCCCCCCGACCTGCTCGGGTTGTACGACGGGGTCGCGCTGACCGAGCGCTGGGGCAGCCCGCCGGGGGAGCTCCCCGACCGCATCCTGGTCTTCCGCGGCCCGCTGCTCGACCTGTGCGCCACCGAGGCGGAGTTGGAGGAGGAGGTCCGCATCACCGTGGTGCACGAGATCGCCCACCACTTCGGCCTCGACGACGCCCGGCTGCACGAGCTCGGCTACGGCTAGCCGACCCCGTCGGCAGGAGCCCTGGACCGTCCGGAGCCGGGACCGTCAGGAGCCGACCCCGGAGTGGGCCTCCCAGGGCACGGGCGCGGCATCGGCGCCCTGCCGGACGAACTCGCCGAGGAACCAGCGCTGGAACTGCTGCTGCTCGGGGCTGCGGGCCAGCGACAGCAGCCGCTGCTGGCGGCAGAAGTCGTCGGCGAGCTCGAGCAGCTCCAGGAACCGGCCGATCTGCCCGGCGGTCTCCCGGCGTACGCGCAGGTGCAGGTCGGTGTGCTCGCGGCCGGTCAGCAGCGCCGCGTCGATCTGCTCCGCGCCCATGTTCTCGCGCAGCTCGCGGTCCAGCGAGCCGAACACGTCGGAGAGGCTCTTGGCCAGCGGGTAGTCCGACTCGTGCGCGAGCGCGAGCAGCCGCACCTCGCGGCGCAGCTCGCGGTAGTGGTGCTGGAAGAGCAGGTGGGTGCGCAGCGGCACCCCGAGGATGGCCACCGTGACGTCGTCCTCGTGCGGCTCGCGCGGGGTGCGGTCGGTGACCCCGGTGATCAGGCCCTCGGTCAGCTGCTCGAGGACGTGGTCGCTGGGCGCGAACCACACCACCTTGCCGTCGTCCTCGATCTCCGCGCCCCAGGCGTCGGCGCAGCGGGCCACGATGCCCAGGCCGCGACCGAAGGTCAGCAGCAGCTCGTCGCTGTCGGTGGGCAGTGCCTCGGGCAGCGCGGGCGGCTCCACCGAGCCGTCGCGCACCTCCACCCGCGGGTGCTCGCGAGTGCCCCGGACCCGGACCGAGATCGGGGGCACGGCGTGCAGCAGCGCGTTGGTGACCAGCTCGGAGACCCCGAGCTCCGCGCACTCCACGAGGTCCGGGCGATCGATGTCACGGCAGGTCTCAACCACCCAGCGGCGTGCGTTCTGCACGCCCCGGGGACCTGAGCCCAGGGACAGGGCCGGCCTGTTGAGAGGCACGTGTGGACTTTCGTCTGCGAGGGTCGATCACGTCATTGTCCTGCCGCCTACCCCGGAAGATCGGTAGCGAAACATGCCTGGGTGCAAAGTTTCTGCAGTGGTCCACGGGGCGCGCGGCGGGAATGCCACCCGATTGGTCAAGCGTTGCCCTACGGCGGGACAATGTGGAGTGGAGCAGAGGGCCGTCGGGTACGACGACCGACGTCGCCGCAGGAAAGGACCGGCATGGCAGGCATGCAGACCGAGCAGGACCACGCCACCTCGCGCAGCGGGGAAACCCGCCACCAGGTGGTGGTGATCGGCTCCGGGTTCGGGGGCCTCTTCGGCACCAAGGCGCTGCGGCGCTCCGACGTCGACGTGACCATGGTCGCGAAGACCACCCACCACCTGTTCCAGCCGCTGCTCTACCAGGTGGCCACCGGCATCCTCTCCGAGGGCGAGATCGCGCCGCCCACCCGGGAGGTGCTCAGCGGGCAGGACAACGCCCAGGTGCTGCTCGGCGAGGTCAGCGCCATCGACCTGGAGCGGCGCACGGTCACCTCGCAGGTGCTCGGCCGCGAGACGGTCTCGTCGTACGACTCCCTGATCGTGGCCGCCGGCGCGGGCCAGTCCTACTTCGGCAACGACCAGTTCGCCGAGTTCGCCCCCGGCATGAAGAGCATCGACGACGCGCTGGAGCTGCGCGGCCGGATCTTCGGTGCGTTCGAGCTCGCCGAGCTCGGCGCCAAGCGCGGCGACAACGTCGACCACCTGCTCACGTTCATCGTGGTCGGTGCCGGCCCCACCGGGGTGGAGATGGCCGGCCAGATCGCCGAGCTCGCCCACCGCACGCTCAAGCGCGACTTCCGCTCGATCAACACCCGCAGCGCGCGGGTGGTGCTGGTCGACGCCGCGCCGCAGGTGCTGCCGCCGTTCGGCCAGAAGCTCGGCGCCGCGACCAAGACCGAGCTGGAGCGGCTCGGCGTCGAGGTGATCCTCGGCGCGATGGTCACCGACGTCGACGAGCGCGGCATCGAGATGAAGTTCAAGGACGGCCGGGTCGAGCGCATCGACACCGTCACCAAGATCTGGGCCGCCGGCGTCCAGGCCAGCCCGCTGGGTCGGACGCTCTCGGAGCAGACCGGCGCGCCGCTGGACCGGGCCGGCCGGATCAGCGTCAACCCCGATCTCACGCTGCCCGGGCACCCCGAGGTGTTCGTGGTCGGCGACATGATCTCGCTGGACAACCTGCCTGGCGTCGCGCAGGTGGCCATCCAGGGCGCGAAGTACGCCGCGGAGGAGATCGACCGGCGGCTGAAGGGCAAGCCGTCGCAGGGCCCGTTCAAGTACTTCGACAAGGGCTCGATGGCGATCATCAGCCGCTTCCGGGCGGTCGCGATGGTCGGCAAGCTGCGGTTGACCGGCGTGATCGCCTGGCTGATGTGGCTGGCGGTCCACCTCTTCTACATCACCGGGTTCAAGAACCGGATCACCGCGGTGCTGCACTGGTTCGTCTCCTTCCTCGGCCGCGGCCGGTCCGAGCGGACCACCACCGAGCAGCAGATCTTCGCCCGCACCGCGCTCGCCCGGCTCAAGGGCGGCGCCGCCGACCTGGTCTCCGAGCCGGGGGCGTACGACGCGGCCCGGTCGCTGCTGGAGACCACCCGCCGCGCCGAGCTCGAGGCGATCGCCGCCGAGGAGGCGCGGCTCACCGACCAGCACGAGCGCGGCATCAAGGTCGGCCGCTCCGCCTCCTGACCCTCCGCACGCCGAGTCGGCGCATGTTGACGGGTGCGGGGATCAACGAGCGCCGACTCGAGGTGCTTGGTACGCCGAGTCGGCGCATGTTGACGGGCGCGGGCGTCAACGAGCGCCGACGCGGCGGTCGGGCAGCGGTTGGACGGTGATCCAGTAGCGGCGCTTCCCGGCCCGCACGTCCTCGAGCCGGCCGCCGGCGCCCTCGATCGTGCGGCGCGAGGCCACGTTGTCCTCGTCGCAGGTCACCAGCACCCGGTCCAGGCCGAGCTCGGCGGCCCGCGCCAGGCTCAGGCCGAGCGCGCGGGACGCGTGGCCGTGGCGGCGGCGGGAGGGGCGCACCGAGTAGCCGATGTGCCCACCCACCTCGAGCAGGTAGTCGTTGAGCCGGTGCCGCAGCGCGAGAAAGCCGATCATCTCGCCCTCGTCGACGATCCAGAAGTAGTCGCAGGGCACCCGGTCCGCGGGGAGCTCCGCTGCGGGGTCGGCGAAGCGCAGCCGGTCGGCGACGAACGCCTGGCACGCATCGCGGCCGACGAACCGGTCCTCCGGACCGATGCCGGACCCGTGCGGGAAGTCGTCGCCGAACTCCTTCAGCGTCGCTTCCCAGGAGTCGTACCAGCGGACGTCGGGAGTCACCAGCTCGGTCATGGGGGCGATTCGACCAGCAATGACCGGGCCCGGCCACCGGATAAGTGCCGGGGATCGCCCTCTCGCGCCCGTGAGACTGCCGGAGATCGCCCTCTCGCGCCCGTGAGACTGCCGGGGATTGCCCGCTCGCGGGGGTGGTCAGGGTTCGCCGAGCAGGGTGCCGAGCGGGCCGAGGTCGAGGTTCAGGTCGGCGGAGGTGAGCCCGAAGCGGCTCTTGAGGTCCTCCATCGCCTGCTCGAGGTGCATCAGGCCGGTGCCGAGCCCCTCGATCTGCTCGTCGGTGAGGTCGCCCTCCTCGACCCGGCGCAGCGCCTGCTTCTCCATCAGCTGGCGGACCAGCTCGACGATGGTCAGCACCAGCTTGAACAGGTCGCGCTCCACGCCCTCGGCGTCGGTCTCGAGACGCTGGGGGAGCCGGTACAGCTCGCTCACGGCGCCCCCACCTCGCCCGCACTCGCGGCCATCTCGGCCCGCACCGAGGTGACCAGGGCGTGCAGCCGCACCTGCACCAGGTCGACACCCGCCAGCGAGATCACCACGTCGCCGGCGAGCACGACCCCGGTGCCCAGCAGCCGGTCGAGCAGGTCGACGAGCGCGATCTGCCGGCCGCCGGGAGTCCCGCCGGCGGGCCCGGTCGGCTCGAGCGTCGAGGTCACGACTGCTCCAGCGTCGCGAAGGAGTAGGGCGGCCAGGGACCCTCGTGCTCCACGATCACGTCGGGGTTCCCGGCCACGATCTCGTCGATGGCGGCCGCGAAGCGGTCGCTGTCGTCGGCGGCGACCAGGTAGGCGCCGTTGTGCAGCATCCGCTCGGCGCGTCCGGTCAGCCGTGGGTCCTGCGCCGCGAGCCGCCGGCTCGCGACCGACACCCCGACCAGCCGCTGGTGGACCTCGTCGGCCAGCAGCAGCGAGGTGGTCTCCTCGGCCCGGGCGGCCCGGGCCTCGGCCTGCTTGCGCTGGAGGTACGCCGCCCCGCTGCCGGCGGGCGCCGAGCCCGACGGGGGCGCGTCGGGCCGGCGGGCGGCGTAGACCTTCACGCTCCACTCGACCCGATCGGCGACCCGGTCGAGCACCTCCTCGAGCTCGTCGTGCCAGGCGTCCAGCCGCTCGACCACCCCGGCGTCGTCGAGGCAGATGGTCGCCAGCCGCAGCGGGGCGGTGGGCGCGCCCGCGGCGGCCGCCTGGACCACCGCGTCGTGCCCGCGGGCCACCCGCTCCAGCCAACCGAGGTCCTCGAGGTTGGCCCGCAGCCCGGCCTCGCCGTACTCCTCGAGGTCGACGCTGCTCACGACCGCGGTCAGGCCGCGGTGCGAGACCAGCTCCAGGCGGCCGCCGTCGAGCCCGGTGGCGCCGTCGAGCGCGTCCGGGGCGAGGCCGCGAACCACGGCGTACACGTAGCGTCCCGGGTCAGCCATCGCTCTCCTCCGGCTCCCGACCGTCCGCCCCCCGGCCGGACTCCAGCGCCTCGATGCGCTGCCGCAGCTCGCGGTTCTCGTCGGCGAGCGTGCGCTCGGACCCGTTGAGCATGGGGTCGTGGCGCCACCAGTCGATGCCCATCTCGGCGGCCTTGTCGACCGAGGCGACGAGCAGCCGGATCTTGATGGTGAGCAGCTCGATGTCGAGCAGGTTCACCCGGATGTCGCCGGCGATCACGATGCCCTTGTCGAGCACCCGCTCGAGGATGTCGGCGAGGTTGGCCGGCTGGGGGCGGCCGCCCTGGGACGGCGGCTGGTAGTACGGCCGGGGTGCCGGCCGGGACTCGGTCGGCTCGGTCATCTCAGTCCTCTCCCGCGGCGCCGCGCACGTAGCGGGCACGACGCTGGTAGCCCTCGAGCTCTCCGTGCTCGTCCATCGTCACGGCGTAGCTGGCCAGCACGTCGGTGGTGTTGGGCACCCGGCGCAGCTCGAGGACCTCGACCTCGACGGTCCAGCCGTCCTCGGTGCGCTCGAGGCCGATGATGCCCTCGGGCTCCTTGCCGGTCAGCTCGACGAGCTGACGGGAGGCCTCCGCCGCGACCTGCCGGCCGCTCGGCCGCCGGCGCGGTTCGGACCGGGCGGCGGCCGGCCGCCTGGCCCCGGACTCGTCCCCGTCCGACCTGCTGGCGGGCCTGCCGGCCGACCTGCTGGTGGTCTTGCTGGTGGTCTTGCCGGTGGTCTTGCCGGTGGTCTTGCCGGTGGCCTTGTTGGGCGTGCTGCCCGATCCGCTCCCGGTCCGCCTCGGTGCCTGGGTCATCGCTGCCCCTCCCGCCGTCGCTGCTGGCCCTCCATGAGTCGGTCGACCAGCATGTCCTCCCATGCCGTGGCCTGCTCCTCGTCGAGCTCGCCGGACCGCCGCCGCCGATCGACGTCCTCGAGCTGGGCGCGGATGGCGGCGGGGTCGTAGTAGGCGTCCTGGGCCTGCTTGAGCACCTGGTCGGCGACCGCGATGGTGCCGGCCAGCGGCGCCAGCGGCAGGCCGAGCACCCCGGAGATCAGGCCCATCCCTCGCTCCCGACGAAGTCGTAGGCCGCGACCGGGCCGACCAGCCGCAGCCGCACCCGCTCGTGGACGGCCTCCGCGAGCTCCTCCAGGAAGCGCTCGAAGTCCGCGCGGCGGTCGTCGTCGACCAGCAGGGCCACGTCCACGACGTGGTCCAGGCCGCCGCCGGAGCGCTGCGAGTACGCCGCGGCGTACGGCAGCACCGCTTCGAGCAGCGCCTCGGCCTCGGCCTCGCGCTTGGCCTCCATGGCCCGTGCGACCAGCTCGCCGAGGCGCACGCGCTCGGGGTACGCCGCGTCCTCGGGCAGGTCGCGGGTGTGCTCGTGCAGGCGCCGGACCTCGGGGTCCTCGGCAACCACCTCGGCCAGCACGACGGGCTCGTGGAAGCTCGCCCGCAGCGTGAACTGCGCGCGACCCGCGAGGTCGGTGAGCAGCCCGGAGAGCTCCTCCTCGCGCGGGTCGAGCAGGTCCGCGACGACGCTCTCGGTGTCGAGCAGCACCGACCCGAACTGGACCGGCGCGACCGGCATCTGCCCGGCCAGCGCGTTGAGCACCTCGGTGTAGGCGAGCAGGTCGCCCCGGCGACCCGAGGTCCGGTCCAGGTCGATCTCGCCGACGACGGCCGCGAGCGGGCCGTGCGGCACGAGGTGCACCGGCGAGTCCTCCACACCGGTCAGCCCCTCGGGCAGCCGGCTGCCGGCCTCGACCACGCCGTACACGAACCAGCCGTGGCCGGGCGCGGGCTGGAGCTCCACGGACGTCGCCGTGGCGGTCATCGCGACTCCTCACGGCGGCGCGACGAGGACTTCTTCGCGGGCCGGCGCCCACGGTCGTCGTCGTCGCCACCGCCGGTGAGGGCGCCCTTGGCGCCCCGCACCGCCCCGCCGACCTTCTTGGCCGCACCGCCCTCCTGCATGCTGCCGATGAACTCGTCGAGCGGCTTGCCGCCGCCGTTCTCGACCAGGTCGAGCCGGTTGGTGGCCTCGGCGAAGCGCAGGTAGGTGTCGACGCTGGCGATCACGATGCGGGCGTCGATCGTGAGCAGCTCGATGCCCACGAGCGAGACCCGGATGTAGGCGTCGATGACGATGCCCTTGTCGAGGATGACCTCGACGACGTCGGCGAGCCCGCTCGGGGCGGGGCGGTCGAGGTAGCCGCCGCCTCCGCGGCGGGCCTGCTGAACGGTCATGGGACGTCCTCCTGGGTGGATGCGGCCGGGATGGGCCGGCGGGGGTGGAGTGGTGCCTCGGTGACTGTGGGCGAGGGGCTGAGGTCAGCTCGCGCGGCGGCGCGGCCGGCGCTCCTCCTGCTCGTCCTCCTCCTCGTCGTACTCGTCCTCAGGCTCCTCTTCTTCCCCGTCCTCTTCGTCGTACTCGTCTTCCTGGGACTCGTCCTCGGGCTCCTCCTCGGCGTCCTCCTCGGCGTCCTCGTCGGACTCCTCGTCGGACTCCTCGTCCTCGTACTCGTCCTCGGGCTGGTCCTCGCCCTCCTCGGACTCCTCGCCCTCGTACTCGTCCTCGGCGTCCTCGTCGGACTCCTCGCCCTCGTACTCGTCCTCGGGCTCCTCCTCGGACTCCTCGCCCTCGTCGTAGTCCTGGCCCGACTCCTGGTCGGACTCCTCCTCCGAGGACTGCTGCTCCTCCTCGAGCGCCTCCTCGTGGGTCTGGACGACCTCGCCGTCCTCGATCGTCCCGCGCCAGCCCTCGACCTCGTCCTGGTCGAGGATGGTCCGGGTCATCACGTGGCGGCGGAAGTGCTTGAACTCCGCTCGCGCCCGACGGCCCTGGGCGCGCCAGATGTTGCCGGTCTTCTCGAAGAGACCCTGCGGGTAGTACTCCAGGACCAGCAGGATCCGGGTGAGGTTCGGCGCGACCTCGTGGAAGGTGACCGCGCCGTCGACGTGGCCCTTCTCGCCCTTGGAGCGCCACACGATCCGCTCGTCGGGCACCTGCTCGAGGATCGTCGCCTCCCACGTGCGGTGGGACCAGACGATCTTGGCCTTGAACGCGAGCTTGTTGTCCTCGACGGCCTCGACCTTCTCGACCTTCTTCATGAAGTTCGGGAACTCGCCGAACTCGGTCCACTGGTTGTACGCCGTGCGGAGCGGCACACCCACGTCGATGGACTCGATGATGTTCGTCGACTTCGTGGCCTTGGGACTCTTGTCGCCCTTGCCGCCTCCGCCGGTGATCTTGTCCTTGACGCCGGACGCCATGCCCTTGACCGCGCCCATGACCGGGCTCTCGCCCTTGGCCTTGGCCTCACCGCCCTTGACCACGGCATTGCTGATCGGACCGCCGTCGGCGATGCCCTCGAACCGCTCGGTCAGCCCGCCGACCCGGTCGGAGGCGGACTTCACCGCCTTCTCACCGGCCGCCTTCAGCAGATCGGTCCCGGCGGTCTTGAGCTTGCTGGCTGCTTCGTTGCTCGCCACTCAGATCACCGCCCCGACCGGCTCGAGGAGCGCGAGGACGACTTCTTCGCGCTCGAGCGGCTGCTGCTGCCGGACTTCTTGGCCGGAGCCTTCTTCGCCGGAGCCTTCTTGGCGGCGGTCTTCTGGGCCGGCGCCTTCTTGGCAGGGGCCTTCTTGGCGGCGGTCTTCTTCGCGGGCGCCTTCTTGGCCGGAGCCTTCTTGGCGGCGGACTTCTTGGCGGGGGCCTTCTTCGCCGCGCTCTTGCGGGCCGAGCTCGCGCGGGAGCTGCTGCGCCGACGCGGGGCGGGCTCCTCTTCGGCCTCCTCCTCGTCCTGGGGCTCCTCCTCGGACGTCTCGTCCTCGGGCTCCTCCTCGGAGGCCTCGTCCTCTGGCTCCTCGCCCTCGTCGTACTCGTCCTCGGGCTGCTCCTCGGACTCTTGGCCTTCGCCCCCGTCTTCGTACTCGTCCTCAGGCTCCTCGTCGGACTCCTCGCCCTCGTACTCGTCCTCAGGCTCCTCGTCGGACTCCTCGCCCTCGTACTCGTCCTCAGGCTCCTCGTCGGACTCCTCGCCCTCGTACTCGTCCTCAGGCTCCTCGTCGGACTCCTCGCCCTCGTCCTCCGAGGACGAGAGCTCCGGGACGGAGCGCAGCTGCTCGGTGATCGACTCCAGCCGCGAGGTCGCGGTGGTCAGGGCGGCGGCCTTCACGGCCTCGAGCAGCCGACCGCGGACGTCGTCCTGGAGCTTCTTCAGCTCGGGGTTGGAGTCGATGAGCTTGCTGCCCTGGGACATCAGGGCCTGGGGGTTGGTGGCGATGCGCTGGCCGGCCAGCATGCTGCCCAAGGTGATGGCGAGCCTCATCTTCTTCGTCCGGCCGAGCAGATAGCCTCCGGCGACCCCGACGGCGATCTTCGTCGTTGCTGACATGCTCCCTCGTTCCGTGAGCCGCGCTGAACACACGCGGGGTGGGTCCTCCCTCTGATCCCGAGGCGGTACCCCCGGTCTGGACCGACAAACATCCGCCCGGCGCGTCGCGGGGCCCGTCGCCCATTTAGGGGAAGCCGTTGCGCAGGGGCATGCAAGCCCCCCGAGTCGGCGCTCGTTGACACCCCCGGTACACCGAGTCGGCGCTCGTTGACACGGCAGCGCGCCCGGGCGAACCACCGCCGAGCGGCGGATCCGGGAACGGGCGGTGAGTCAGCCACCGTCTCCGTGCACCCCGGGGGTGGCTGAGCCACCGGCGCGCGCCCTGGCCGCGCCGCCCGGCGTACGTCGGAGCGCGCGTCAACGAGCGCCGACTCGGCGAGTCCCAGCCCGTCAACGAGCGCCGACTCGGCGAGTCCCAGCTCAGCCCGTCAACCCGTCAACGAGCGCCGACTCGGGGGAGTGGGTCGCCGTCGACCCAGACGCCGGCCACGTCGGCATCGGTGCCGAGCGCGAACGCCCGGGCCAGCGCGGCCTCGGGGGAGGAGGCGTGCCGCAGCGCGACGTCGAGGGTCGAGCCGCCGGCCGGCCGCAGCCACACCGCGTCGAACCGCTTGCCCACCGACAGGTCGCCTACCAGCGAGGACAGGCCGAGCGCGGCAGCGCCGGCCGACGTGGCCAGGTGCAGCAGGTGCGCCGGGGTCAACGGGTAGCCGGCCGCGCCGAGCTGCTGCTGGGTGAAGTAGGCCTGCAGCCCCTCCTTGAGCATCGAGAAACCGGTGCCGGCACCGACGTCCGACCCGAGCGCGACCCGTACGCCGGCGTCGACGTGGCGCGCCAGCGGGAACGCCCCCGACGCCAGCGCGGCGTTGCTCGTGGGGCAGTGCGCGACGCTCGCCTCCCGCGCGGCGAGCAGCTTGACGTCCGCCTCGGCTGGGTGGACGTCGTGCGCGAGCACGCTGCGCGGACCCAGCAGCCCGTGCCGGTCGTAGCTCTGGGTGTAGGAGCAGTCGAAGAGCCGCTCGACGTGCAGGATCTCCTCGAGGTTCTCGTTGAGGTGGGAGGTGAAGTAGGCCCCCGGCACGTCGTCGAGCAGCGCCCGGCACGCCGCGAGCATCTCGTCGCTGCAGGAGAGCGAGAACCGCGGGATCACGGCGTACCGGTTCCGCCCGCGGTCGTGCCACCGCTCGGCCAGCGCCAGCCCCTCCTCGTGGCCGCGCGCCGGCGTCGTCAGCAGGGCGGGGCGCAGCAGCCGGTCGCTGACCACCAGCCCGCTGGTGATCCGCAGCCCCACACGCGCGGCCGCGGCGAAGAGCCGGTCGACCGCGGGGGCGTAGTGGGCGCCGAAGACCAGCGCGGTGGTGGTGCCGGCCCGGGCGAGCGCGCCGACGAAGTCCTCGGCTACGGAGCCGGCGTACGACGGGTCCGCCAGCCTGGCCTCCTCGGGCAGCGCGCACTGCTCGAGCCAGTCCAGCAGCGGCATCCCCAACCCGCCGATCACCCGCACCTGCGGGAAGTGCACGTGGGTGTCGACGAAGCCGGGCAGCACCAGCCCGTCGGAGAGGTCCACCACCTCCTCGTCGGGGTGCCGGGCCCGCAACGCCGCCCACGGCCCGCGGTCCTCGATCACCCCGGCCCGGACCAGCAGCGCCACGTCGGCCTCCGCCCGCATCGGCGCGCCGAGGAACGGGTCGTCGGGGGTGTCCAGCACCGTCCCGCGGAACAGCGTCACCGGGCCGCGTCCCGGCCCTGCGCAAACCCGTACGACGGGTCCGGCCCCGGCTCGTCCGGCCCTGGCTCGTCCCGTACCGGCTCGTCCGACGGGGCGAACGACCGCAGCAGCGTCGCGGCCACGCCGACCGCGATCGTGGCGGGGTCCTTGCCGGCCAGCTCCGGCAGCCCGATCGGGGTGGTGACCCGGTCGAGCGCGGCCGCGGGATGTCCCTCGGCGAGCAGCTTGCTCCGGAACCGCGCCCACTTCGCGCTCGACCCGATCAGCCCGAGGGTCCCCAGGCGGTCGGGATCGCCGTCGACCAGCCGCAGCGCCGCGTCGCAGAGCGCGGCGTCCTCCGCGTGGTCGTGGGTCATCACCAGCACGTGGCTGCCCCTCGGCAGGCCGCCGAGCACCAGCTCGGGCAGCACCGGAACGGGGTGCACGTGCACGCGGGCCACCGCGTCGTCGAGCACCGACAGCCGCGCCGGGGAGAGCTGGTCGGGTCGCGAGTCGACCAGGTGCAGGTCGAGCTCGTGCCGGGCCAGGATCCGGGCCAGCTCCCAGCCCACGTGTCCCATCCCGAAGACGGCCACCGCGGGCACCACCGCGAGCGGCTCGAGCAGCAGCGTCACCTCGCCGCCGCAGCACTGCACGCCGTGCTGGTAGGCCGCCCGGTCCGACAGCCCGACCTCGAGCAGCTCGGGGGACGCCCCGCTCGACGAGCCCGACGACCCCGACGACCCCGAGGTCCCCGAGGTCCCCGACGCGGAGGACGCCGCGAGCATCGCCCGGGCCCGCTCGACCGCGACCGCCTCGAGGTTGCCGCCACCGACCGAGCCCCACGTCGCCGACGCGGAGACGACCATCTTCGCGCCGGCCTGCCGCGGCGCGTGGCCGCGCACGCCCGCGACGGTGACCAGCACCCCCGGCGTACGCGTCTCACGGAGCCGGGCGAGCGCCCCCAGCCAGTCCATGCCGCTCACACCCCGTCCACGACGGGCACCTCGAGCCGGGCGGTGGCGCGTTCGGAGGCCGGCCGCAGCGGCGGCCCGTCCACGGC
The DNA here is from genome assembly GCF_013409645.1 of Nocardioides panaciterrulae. Taxonomy (NCBI): domain Bacteria; kingdom Bacillati; phylum Actinomycetota; class Actinomycetes; order Propionibacteriales; family Nocardioidaceae; genus Nocardioides; species Nocardioides panaciterrulae. Next base: position 518,784 of record NZ_JACCBG010000001.1, read on the forward strand.
CTCGGGCTCGACCGCGGCCCCGTCCCGCGCCGGCGGGCGACCGCCGCAGCGGGCGGACTGCAGTGCCCAGAAGACCGCCTCGGGGATCGCCGGCGAGGCCAGGTCGACGCTGGTCCCGGGCGGCCCGAACGCCGCCGCGGCCTGCCGCAGCGCCTCGCGCACGCAGAACGCCAGCATCAGCGGCGGCTCGCCCACGGCCTTCGAGCCGTGCACCACGCCGTCCTCCGTGGCGTCCTCCAGCAGCGCGACGTTGAAGTCGACCGGCATCTCCGAGAGGCTCGGCAGCTTGTAGGTGCTGGCGGCCTGGGTGAGCAGCCGGCCGCGGCCGGGCCCGTCGGACTCGTCCCAGCGCAGGTCCTCCAGCGTCAGCCACCCGGCGCCCTGCACGAACCCGCCCTCGATCTGGCCGAGGTCGACGAGCGGGGAGAGGCTGTCGCCGACGTCGTGCACGATGTCGACGCGGCGCAGCGTGTAGCCGCCGGTGAACCCGTCGACCTCGACCTCGGCCGCGGCGGCGCCGTACGCGAAGTACTTGAACGGCTGCCCGGTCATCGTGGTCGAGTCCCAGTGCAGGCCCTCGGTCCGGTAGAAGCCGGCGGCCCACAGCTGCACCCGGTCGAAGTACGCCGTGCGCACGACCTCCGCCCACGGCGTCCCCGCGTCGAGCCGGTCGGCCACCGGCCGCAGCCGCGCCAGGATCTGCCGGCAGGCGTCCGCGACCGCGGCCCCGTTGAGGTCGGCGCCGGAGCTGGCCGCGGTGGCGGAGGTGTTCGGCACCTTGTCGGTGCGGGTGGGCGAGAGCCGCACCAGCTCGAGGGGTACGCCGAGCTCGGCGGCCGCGACCTGCCGCATCTTGGTGTGCAGGCCCTGGCCCATCTCGGTGCCGCCGTGGTTGATCAGCACCGAGCCGTCCTTGTAGACGTGCACGAGCGCGCCGGCCTGGTTGAAGGCGGTGAAGTTGAACGAGATGCCGAACTTCACCGGCGTGATCGCCAGGGCCCGCCGGGCGTGCGGATGCGAGCAATTGAACGCGGCCACCTCCGCCCGGCGGTCCTCGAAGCCCGAAAACGCGAGCAATTGTTCCCAGACCCGCTCAAGCCGGTCGGCGTGGCGCACCTCCTGGCCGTACGGCGTGGCCTGGCCGGGCGCGTAGAAGTTGCGGCGGCGCAGCTCGGCCGGGTCCAGGCCGAGCAGCGGGGCGCACCGGCCCAGCACGTCCTCGATCACGAGCATGCCCTGCGGCCCGCCGAAGCCGCGGAACGCGGTCTGCGAGGTCTTGTGGGTGCGGGCGACCCGGCCGTGCACCAGCACGTGCGGGATCCAGTAGGCGTTCTCGACGTGGCACAGCGCCCGGGCCAGCACCGGCTCGGAGAGGTCCAGGCTCCAGCCGCCGTCGGAGGTCAGCGTCGCCTCGAGCGCCTGCAGCCGGCCGTCGTCGTCGAACCCGACCCGCCACTGGGCGTGGAACCCGTGCCGCTTGCCGGACATGGTCAGGTCCTGGGTGCGGTTCAGCCGCAACCGGACCGGCCGCCCGGTCAGCACCGACCCGAGCGCCGCGACCGCGGCGTACCCGTGCGGCTGCATCTCCTTGCCGCCGAAACCGCCACCCATCCGCAGGCACTGCACCACCACGTCGTGGCTGGCCAGGCCGAGCACGTGGGCGACGATCTCCTGGGTCTCGGTGGGGTGCTGGGTGCTGGCCTGCACGAAGACCTGGCCGGACTCGTCGACGGTCGCCAGCGAGTTGTGGGTCTCGAGGTAGAAGTGCTCCTGCCCGGCGAGGTCGAGCTCCCCGCTGAACACGTGGGCCGAGGCCGCCAGCCCGGCCTCGACGTCGCCGCGCGCCATCGTCGGCCGACCGCCCTGGAAGCTGCCGGCCGCGATCGCCTCGCGGACGGTCAGCAGCGCCGGCAGCGGCTCGTAGTCGACCTCGACCGCGGCCGCGCCCAGGCGCGCCGCCTCGGGGGTCTCGCCGAGCACCCAGCAGACCGCCTGGCCGTGGAACATCACCTCGTCGGGGAACAGCGGCTCGTCGCCCTTGACGCCGGAGTCGTTGACGCCGGGCACGTCCGCGCCGGTGAGCACCCGGACCACCCCCGGCACGTCGTACGCCGGGGCCGGTCGCAGCGCCGTCACCCGGGCGTGGGCGTGCGGTGCCTGGACCGGCCAGGCGTGCAGCAGGCCGGTGGCCCGGGCGCCGAGGTCCTCGGTGTAGAGCGCCTCACCGGTGACGTGCAGCTCCGCGCTCTCGTGCGGCAACGCCTCTCCGACGCTCATGCCCGGCCCCCCAGATCCAGTTGCGCCTCGTCGGTGCGCGCCCACAGCTTCAGCAGGGCCTGCCCGAGCATCGCCGAGCGGTAGGCCGCGCTCGCCCGGTGGTCGTCCATCGGGGTGCCCTCGGCCGCCATCACCTCCGCGGCCGCCCGGACGGTCCCCTCGGTCCAGGGCCGGCCGGTCAGCGCCTCCTCGGTGCGCAGCGCGCGGACCGGGGTGGCGGCCACCCCGCCGAGGCCGATCCGGGCCCGGCGTACGACGCCGTCGGCGACGTCGAGCGCGAAGCCGACCGCGACGCTGGAGATGTCGTCGAACCGCCGCTTGGCGATCTTGTGGAAGCCGGTCAGCGGCGCCAGCGGCAGCGGGATCCGCACCGCCCGGATCAGCTCGTCGGGACGCCGGACGGTCTGCCGGTAGCCGGTGAAGAACTCCGCCAGCGGCACCTCCCGCTCCCCGTCGGCCGCCGCGAGCAGGACCGTCGCGTCGAGCGCGAGCAGCGCCGGCGGGGTGTCGCCGATGGGGGAGGCGGTGGCGAGGTTGCCGCCGAGCGTGGCGGCGTTGCGGATCAGCCGGGAGGCGAAGAGCGGGAAGGCCGCGGCCAGCAGCGGCACCCGGCCGTCGAGCGCCCGCTCCACCTCGGTCAGCGTGAGGGCGGCGCCGAGCTCGATCCGGTCCGCGTCGACGGCGAAGCCGCGCAGCTCGGGCAGCCGGTCGACGGCCACGGTCAGCGGCGCGCGGGCGGCGCGCAGGTTGACCTCGACGCCCCAGTCGGTGGAGCCGGCGACCACGACCGCGGCCGGGTGCTCGGCGAGCACCGCGAGGGCGTCGGCCAGGGTCGCCGGCCGGACGAACGCGGCGCCCTCGGCATCGTTGCGGCCGGGGGAGGGCCGCGGCGCGGGCCCGGCCCGTCGGACGGCCAGCGGGTCGTCGGCGGGCGCTTGCGCCGCCAGCGCGAACGCGGCGTCGCGGATCGGCCGGTAGCCGGTGCAGCGGCACAGGTTGCCGCTCAGGGCGTGCAGGTCGAAGCCGTTCGGCCCGTGCTCGGGGTCGGCGGTCCCGTTCGCCGTCCGGCCGGGGCGGTAGTACTCCGCGGCCATGCTGCACACGAACCCCGGCGTGCAGTAGCCGCACTGCGACCCGCCGCGGTGCGCGAGCTCGCGCTGCACCGGGTGCAGGTCGCGGCTGGTGCCCAGCCCCTCGGCGGTCACGACCTCCTGGCCGGCGAGCGCGGCGGCCGGCAGCAGGCATGCGTTGACCGCGGTCCACTCGGTCCCGGCGCCGCCGCCGGCGAGGTCGGCGCCGTCGCCGGCGAGGTCGCCGGTCGGGGCGGGACGGGCGAGCAGCACCGAGCAGGCGCCGCACTCACCCTCGTTGCAGCCCTCCTTGGCACCGGTCAGGCCGAGGGCGCGCAGCCAGGTCAGCGCGGAGGTGTACGCCGGGGTCCCGGCCAGCGGCCGGTCCGTGCCGTTGACGGTGGCGGTGGGTGTGTCCATGGATCCGTTCCCTGCTCGCGGTGGGGCGCCCCGCGGGTCGCGGGGTCGCCGGCGGTCGCGGCGCCGGGCTGGCGGCGTCGCGGGTCAGCAGGGTCGGTGGCCGTGGGCCACCCGGCCGCGGGTCCAGGCGGTGCAGTGGACGCGACGACGTACGTCGTCGGGGCGCCGCTCGAGCACCATCACCACCTCCGGGCAGGCCTCCCGCCGGCACGAGGGGCGCCGGTGGGTCTGGGGCGAACCTACGTCGGGTGTGACCCGGGCCACAAGCACCACGCCGCCGACGGCGGGTCGAGCGGGCCACAGCGGAGCGCGAGGAGGGCTCGGCGGACGGGTCTCGGAGGTCAGAGGAGATCTCGGGTCGCCCCGTGGCTCAAGATCTCCTTCGGGGTCGAGCGGGTGCAGGGATCGGTAGGCCCCGTGGGACTCGAACCCACAACCAAGAGATTAAAAGTCTCCTGCTCTGCCAATTGAGCTAGGGGCCCGGCGTATGGGACCAACCAAGGGGACAGCGAAGAGAACAACCCTAGGAGCAACCCATACGGGGGAGCAGCCTAGTCAAGCCTGACCTTCGCCCGGCGAATCGCCCCGGATCTGACGGAGACTCTCGATCCATGGAGGTTGAGAGTCGTGGCAGCACCCAGGAAGTAACCCGACGAGCTGCGTGAGCGGGCCGCTCCGCCTCGGCAGCTGACCCCTCTCGGGTCAGCCCGGTAGGTATTGCTGAAAGTCGCCTAGTCGGCCTTGCACAGGGCAGAGTAGGCGGGTATGCCCCTCCTGACGCGCGATGACCCATCCGACCCGGAGGCGGTCGCGAACGTCAACGCCGGCGACCCGTCCCAGATCGACCGGCTCCAGGCCGAGCCCGAGGGCATGCGGGCGAGCGGGACAGAGTGGCGTGACGTGGTCGAGACGCTCCCCCACATCGTGTGGATCACCCGGCCCGACGGCTACCACGTGTACTTCAACCAGCAGTGGATGGACTTCACGGGGCTGTCGCTCGAGGAAAGCCTGGGTGACGGGTGGAACCCGCCGTTCCACCCCGCCGAGCGCGCCCTTGCCCGCCGGCTGTGGGACGAGGCCACGCGGACCGGTGAGCCGTATGAGATCGAGTACCGGCTGCGGCGCCACGACGGGGTCTACCGCTGGATGTTGGGTCGCGCCATGCCGCTGCGCAACACGGCCGGCGAGATCGTGAAGTGGTTCGGGACCTGCACCGACATCAGCGAGTTGAAGGCGGCTCTGAAGAGTGCCGCCGAGCTGCGGGAGAAACTGGAGCGTCGAGCCGCTGAGCTCGAGGCGGCCGAGGCAGAGGCTCTGGCAGCCACGCGTGCCAAGTCGGAATTCCTCGCAGCCATGAGCCATGAGATCCGGACGCCGATGAACGGCGTGATCGGCTTGGCCAGGCTGCTCGGCGAGACGGACCTGGTCGGAGCCCAAGTGCACTACGTTGACGGATTGCGGAAGGCTGGCACCGCGTTGCTCTCCGTCATCAACGACACCCTCGACTTCTCAAAGCTCGAGGCGGGCAAGGTGGTCCTCGAAGTCGCCAACTTCGACCCCCGCCTCCTGCTTGAGAGGACCGCCAGCCTGATGGCGGTGCCGGCCGCGCACAAGCACGTCGAACTGATCGTCTACTGCGCGCCCGCGCTGCCGTCGCTTCTGAAGGGTGACGAGGCACGGCTGGGGCAGATCCTGCTCAACCTGGCCTCCAATGCTGTGAAGTTCACCGATCAGGGAGAGGTCGTCCTGAAGTCGCACGTCGTCTCGGCCGTGGACGCCGACCAGGTCCGCGTGCGGTTCGAGGTGACCGACTCCGGCATGGGCATCTCCGAGGACGCTCAGCGAACCCTGTTCGACTCCTTCACCCAGGCCGACGCCTCCACGACACGGAAGTTCGGTGGATCCGGCCTCGGCCTGGCCATCGCCCGGGGGCTGTGCGAGGCCATGGGCGGGTCGATGGGCGTGAACAGTACGGAGGGGGCAGGCAGCACGTTCTGGTTCGAAGTGCCTCTCGGGGTGGCCGAGCGCGTCCCGCCCCAGACGCCGGGCCGCGAACTGTTGGTGAACCAGCGAGTCCTGATCGTCGAGAAGAACGAGCGCAGCCGACACTTCCTCGAGTTGCGCCTCGGGGATTGGGGCATGCGGCCCGAGAGCCTCGAGCATGCCGGGGACGTCATGTCCCGGTTGCGAGCAGCCGTGGCCGAGGACGACCCTTACCGCTTCGCCCTCCTCGACATGGGTGTGGCCGGGATCGACGGGTCGCACATGGCCGAAGACATCGCTGCGGACCCGAGCCTGGCAGACGCCCACGTGCTGATGCTGTCACCAACGCTGGACCTCGACCCCACGAACCCCGGTGGACTCGAGCCGCAGGAGCTGCTTCGCAGACCTCTCCTCGGTTCAGAGCTTCTCCAGCGCATGTCGTCCCTCGTCGCTGCATCCTCGCTACCGGCGACGACCCCGCCGGAGTCGGCACCGCCTGCACCGGACCTGGGTCGGGTGCTTGTGGTCGAAGATGACGAGATCAACCAGATGATCGCCGAGGGCCTGCTCGTAAAGCTTGGGTACGAGGTCGACGTCGCCGGCAACGGCCTGGAAGCCCTGAGCGCTGTGGCTGACAGCGCCTATGTGGCCGTCCTCATGGACTGCCACATGCCCTTCATGGACGGCTACACCGCGACAGCGGCGATCCGAGCGGCCGAATCGGCGAACGATCGCCTTCCCATCATCGCCATGACCGCAGCCGTGACGGTCGCGGAGCAGGAACGCTGCCACGCGGCAGGCATGGACGCCTATCTCTCGAAGCCGGTCGACTTCGATGTGCTGCGCGAGACGTTGAATCTGTGGGCTCGCCCGGCCACACCCTCGCCCGCGATCGAACTACGCCACTAGCCGCGAGGGCGACGGTACGAAGACGCGCTCGTCCCGGCCTGCGGGTCACTAGGTGAGGCGCCGGGCCGCTGCGTGACGGGGGCCGGCAGAGGGCGGCGGCCGGATCAGTTCGAGCGGTGCGCGCTGATGTGGCGCTGCAGGTAGGTGAGGTGCTCGATGATCGCCTCCTCGCCGGCGGCGGCGTCCTGCTGCTCGATCGCGCGCAGGATCCGCTGGTGCTGCTTGACGGTGTCCCGGCCGACCTCGGGGGACAGGTCGAGGTAGTGCACGGGCTCCGTCGCGTGGTGCAGCGCGGCGACGAAGCTCGCCAGCACCCGGTTGCCGGAGGCCCGTGCGATCAGCGTGTGGAACTCGCGGTCCAGCTCGGGGATGTGCGGGTCGTCGACCGAGGCGGTCTTCTGCTGCCCGACGATCTCCGCGAGCCGGGCGAGCTCCTCGGCGTCGCGGTTGACGGCGGCCAGGCGGACCGACGGCACCTCCAGCAGCTGCCGGACGTCCGCGACCTCGTCGAAGTGGATCGTGCCGAGGGCCAGCAGGTTCTCCACCGACTCGCTCATGACCGCACCGAGGGAGTGGTAGTCGACCGACTGGACGAAGTTGCCGCCGCGCGCCCCGGGCACCTTCGTGATCAGCCGCTGGGAGGTGAGCACGCGCAGGGCCTCGCGCAGCGTGGTCCGGCTGACGTTGAACTGGCGCGCGAGCTCGGCCTCGGGGGGCAGCATCTCTCCGGACTTGAGCTCGCCGGACAAGATGGCGGCCCGGATGGTCTCCTCGACCTGCTCCCGGGGCCGCAGCACCGTGCGCCCGATCACCTTGGTGGCTCCGTTGGACTCGTACGGTTTCATGTCCGTCCTCAATGGCGGCGAGTGGTCGACGATGGTAAATGTCTGACCTTCGTCGTTGCGGTCCCAGCAGGTTACCTCGCAGTTTCCCGGGTGTTCGTACTTCCCCATGCATGTCCTCGGCGGGCCCGCTCCGGCTCGATGACGGACTCCGGTTGACCGTCGTGCAAATGTTGGACATTATCCAGATGTGACTTCCATGGCAGCGCCTCGGACGGAGGCACCCCTGGCCGGTGTGCGGGTGGTGGACATGACCACCTCGTACGCCGGGCCCACCGCGTCGATGTATCTGGCCGACCTCGGCGCCACCGTGATCAAGGTCGAGCGCCCCGGGCGCGGGGACGACGCCCGCAGCTGGGGGCCGCCGTTCGTGGACGGCGTCTCGGCGTGGTTCGCGTCCGCCAACCGCAACAAGCTGTCGTTCGCGGTCAACCTCCGCACCCCGGAGGGGCTGGACGCGCTGCTGCGGCTGCTGGACGACGCGGACGTCTTCCTGCAGAACATGAACCCCGCCAAGCTCGTCCGCATGGGCATCGACGGCGAGAGCCTGCGGGCCCGCAACCCGCGCCTCGTCTACTGCGCCATGTCGGGCTTCGGGCTCGACGGGCCCGACAGCGCGCTGGCCGGTTACGACCTCGTCGCCCAGGCGCGCTCCGGGCTGATGTCGGTGACCGGCGAGAGCGGCGGCGCCCCGCAGCGGGTCTCGACCGCGCTCTCCGACATCGGGACGGGGATGGCGGCGGCCATCGCGATCAACGCGGCGCTCGTGCGGCAGGCCCGCACCGGCGTGGGCGAGACCATCGACGTCTCCCTCCTGGACACCGACCTGGCGCTGATGGCTCCCCGGATCGCCGCGTACTGCGCGGGCGAGCCGGAGCCGGCGCCCAGCGGCGGGACGGACTCCGTGCTCTCGGTCTACCAGCCGTTCGAGACCGCCGACCGCACCCTGGTGCTGGCGATCGGCAACGACGTGATCTGGCAGCGCTTCTGCGTGGCCGCGGAGCTGCCCGAGCTCGGCGCGGACCCGGCGCTCGCCGACAACGCCGGCCGCCGCGCGGACCGGGAGCGGGTCATCGCGCTGGTCGCGGCGCGGCTGGCGGAGAGGCCGGCCACGGAGTGGCTGCGGATCTTCGCCGAGGCCCAGGTGCCGGCCGCGCTGGTCCAGTCGCTGTCCGAGGTCGTCAAGGACCCGCAGGTGGTCGCCCGCACCGCGGTGCTCCCGGTGCCCGGTGCCCGGGACCTGGTGAGCGTCCACAGCCCCTTCCGGCTCGGGTCGCAGGCGGCCCCGCGCAACGAGCGGTTCCCGGACCTGGGTGCCGACACCCGCCGGATCCTGACCCGCATCGGCTACACGGAGTACCAGATCGACGCCCTCGTGGCTTCCGGCGCGGTCGGCCTGGCCGCCGAGGAGGTCTCGCGGTGAGCACGGCCGACGTGGTGCTCGTCGAGCGCCGACGGCACGTCACGACCCTGACCATCAACCGGCCGGAGGTCTTCAACGCCCTCGACCAGGAGGTGCTCGGGGCGCTCCACCGCGAGGTGCTGGCCGCCGCCGCGGACCCGTCCACCCGGGTGGTGGTGCTCACCGGCTGCGGCGAGAAGGCGTTCAGCGCCGGCGCCGACCTCAAGGAGCTCCAGGGCATGGGCGCGGACCGGGCGCACGAGGTGATGTGCCGCGGGCAGCAGGTGCTGCGCGAGATCGAGCGGGCGGGCGTCCCGGTCATCGCCGCCGTCAACGGGGTCGCCCTCGGCGGCGGGTTCGAGCTCGTGCTCGCGTGCACCTTCCCCGTCCTCTCGACCCGCGCCTCGCTCGGTCTCCCGGAGGCGGGCCTCGGCCTGATCCCCGGGTACGGCGGGACCCAGCGGCTGCCGCGGGTGGTCGGCCAGCAGGTGGCCGCCCACCTGATGCTCACCGGCGCCCGCCTGGACGCCGAGCGCGCCCACCGGCTCGGGCTCACCCCGGTCCCGCCGGTCGCCCCCGAGGAGCTGACGGCGACCGCGACCGCCCTCGCCGACCGGGTCGCCGCCCAGGGACCGACCGCGGTGCGGTCGATCCTGGCCGCCCTCGAGGCCGGACGTGACGCCACCCTGGACGCGGGCCTTCAGCTCGAGACCGGGCTCGCCGCCCTGGCCGTCGCCGGGGCCGAGTCCGACGAGGGCATCGCCGCCTTCCTCGAGCGCCGCGCGCCCGCGTTCACCGACCCCGACACCGCCGGCGAGGAGCCCCAGTGAGCGTCGAACCGCTCGAGCTCGACACCGATCCCGAGGCCTACCTGGCGCTGCACGACCTGCTCGACGAGCCGGCGGCCGACGCCGGGCTCACCGACCGGGAGCGCGAGGTCCGGGAGACGGCCCGCCGCGTGGTCGCCCACGAGGTGGCCCCCCGGGCGGCCCGGCTGGACGCCGACCACACCTTCGCCGGCGACAGCGTGCAGGCGCTGGCCCGGGCGGGACTGATGGGACTGGTGTTCCCGGAGCACCTCGGCGGCAGCGGCGACACCAACGTCGCCTACGCGGTCGCGATGGAGGAGGTCACGGCCGGCTGCGCGGCCACCTCGCTGGTCTTCATGACCCAGATGCACGCCGCCTACCCGATCCTGCTCGCGGGCTCCGAGGAGCTCGCGCGGCGCTACATCCCGGGCCTGCTGGACGGCTCGGTCTACGGCTCGCTCGGGATCACCGAGCCGAACGCCGGCAGCGACGTCTCGAGCCTGCAGACGACGGCCCGACCGACCGGGGAGGGCTACGTCCTCAACGGGTCGAAGACGTTCATCACCACCGGCGACCGGGCCGGCGTCATCGTCTGCTTCGCCACCGTGGACAGGAGCCTGGGCCGGCGCGGCGTGACCGCGTTCGTGGTCGACGGCGGCTGGCCGGGCGTGGGCCACGGGCAGCCCTTCGACAAGATGGGCATGCACGGATCCAGCACCGCGGAGCTGTTCTTCGACGACGTGCAGGTCCCCGCCGACCATCTCCTCGGCGAGGAGCGTGGGGGCTGGTCGGTGGTGATGAGCTCGGTGGTCAAGTCCCGCATCAGCGCGGCCGCCCAGGGCGTCGGCCTCGCCCGCGCCGCCTACGCCCGGACCCTGGCGACGTTGACCCGGTTGCACGGGACCCGGCTGCCCGACGAGCAGACGTTCGCGCTCGCCGAGCTGCGTGGCCGGATCCTGCAGGGACGGCTGTTGCTGCACGCGGTCGCCCGCCAGGTGGACGGCTCCACCGACATCCCCAGCGGGCAGATCGGGATGATGAAGCAGGCCTGCACCGACCTCGGGTTCGCCGCCGCCGTCGAGGCGACCCGCATCCTGGGCCCGCACGGCGACCTCGCCGTGCTCGGCGTCGAGCGGTGCCTGCGCGACGCGAAGGTCACCCAGATCTACGACGGCACCAACGAGATCCAGCGGCTGCTCATCGGCCGCGAGATCACCCGCGCGATGGGAGAGCTGACATGACGGAGCTGAGCGGCAAGGTCGCGATCGTGACCGGCGCCGGACGAGGACTGGGCCGGTCGATGGCTGCGGCGTTGGTCCGGGCCGGGGCCGCGGTGACCGTGGCGGCCCGCACCGGCGCGGAGCTCGACACGTTCGTCGCCGAGGCCACCGCCGCCGGAGGGCAGGCGCTGGCCTGCCCGACCGACGTCACGGACGAGGCCGCGGTCGAGCAGATGGTCCGATCGACGATGGAGACCTTCGGCCGCGTCGACATCCTGGTCAACAACTCCGGGATCGTGGCGAGCACCCCGCTGCTCGACCAGCCGGCCGCGGAGTGGGACCGGGTGGTGAGCACCAACCTGCGCGGCACCTACCTGGCCACCCGGGCCGCCGGGCGCCACCTGGTGGCCCAGGGCTCGGGCAAGGTCATCAACGTCGCCTCGAACTTCGCCCTGCAGGGGGTGGCGAACCATGCGGCGTACTCCGCCTCCAAGGCCGGCGTCATCGCCTTCACCCGGTCGATGGCGATCGAGTGGGCCCGCAGCGGCGTCCAGGTCAACGCGATCGCGCCCGGCTACTTCGCCACCCCGCTCAACGCCGCGCTCCGGGAGGACGCCGAGGCCACGGCCAAGGTGGTGCGCGCCATCCCGGCCCGCCGCATGGGCCAGCCGGAGGAGCTCGAGCCGTGGCTGCTGCTGCTCGCGGGCAGCGCCTCGGACTTCATGACCGGCGAGGTCATCGTCATCGACGGCGGCCAGTCGGTTCGCTGACGCCCCCGCCCGATCTCGCACACCAGGGAGAACCATTGAGCAACCAGACCAAGACCGTCGCCGTCCTCGGCGCCGGCACCATGGGCTCGGGCATCGCCACCGTGATGGCCCGCGCCGGGCACCGCACCATCTTGTTCGACGTCGACGAGGCGAACCTCAAGCGCGGCATCGACACCGTGCACGGGTTCTTCGACAAGAGCGTCCGGATCGGCAAGCTCGACGCCGAGGCGGGGGAGGCCGCGAAGGCCGCCCTGGTCGGCAGCGTGGACCTGGCCGACCTCGCCTCGTGCGACGTCGTCGTCGAGGCGATCTTCGAGGACCTGCAGCTGAAGAAGGACACCTTCGGCCGCCTCGACGAGATCGTCTCCGACTCGACGCTGCTGCACACCAACACCTCGACGCTGTCGGTGACCGGCATCGCCTCCGGCTCGCGGCGACCCGAGCGCGTCGTCGGAACCCACTACTGCAACCCGGCCCCGCTGATGAAGCTGGTCGAGGTCGCCGACGGCCGGCACACCGCCGACTGGGCGCACAAGGCGACCGTCGAGTTCCTCGGCACGCTCGGCAAGACCAGCGTGGTGACCCAGGACCGGCCGGGCTTCATCGTGAACCGCTTCCTGATCCCGTGGGAGAACTCCTGCATCGCGGCGCTGGAGTCCGGGCTCGGCACCCGGGAGTCGATCGACGCGGCCGTGCTCGGCGCGCTCGGGCACCCGATGGGCCCCTTCCGGTTGCTCGACATCGTCGGGCTCGACATCCACCAGCAGGTCGCGACCCGGCTCTACGAGCAATTGCGCGACCCGCGGTTCTTTCCCCCGCCCATGGTCGAGCGGATGGTCGCGGCGGGCGACCTCGGCCGGAAGACCGGCCGCGGCTTCTACGAGTACGAGGACACCCGGCTCTTCGGGTCCTGACGGAGGTAGAGATGAACGACTTTCAGAAGATCGGCCTGCTCGGCTGCGGCACCATGGGCTCCGGCATCGCGCACGTGTTCGCGGCCTCCGGCCGCGATGTGGTCGTGCTCGAATCCGACGACAGCCGGGTCGCCGCCGGCCTGGCCGCGGTCGCCGGGTCGCTGGACGGCGCGGTCCGCCGCGGCAAGGCGACGCCGGACGACAGGGCGGCCGCGCTCGCCCGCCTCACCGGCACGACCGACGTCACCGACCTGGCCGCCGTGGACCTGGTGATCGAGTCGGTCAGCGAGGACGTCGACGTCAAGTCGGCCGTGCTCGGCCGGGTGGCCGCGGTGGTGGGTGGGCAGGTGCCGATCCTCACCAACACCTCCGCCCTGTCCGTGACCGAGCTCGCCGCGGCGCTGCCCAACCCGGCCCGGGTGGCGGGCCTGCACTTCTTCAACCCCGCGCCGGCGATGCGCACCGTCGAGGTCGTCGGCGCGCTGCAGACCGAGCCCGGGCTGATCGACCGGCTCGTCGAGCTCGTCGAGACCCTCGACGGCAAGGTCCCGGTGGTGGTCAAGGACCGGCCCGGGTTCCTGGTCAACGCGCTCCTGCTCCCTTACCTCAACGACGTCATCTCCGAGCTGGACAGCGGGCTGGCCACCGCGGAGGACATCGACGTCGCGCTCAAGCTGGGGCTGGGGTACCGGACCGGCCCGCTGGAGCTGCTCGACCTGATCGGTCTCGACGTGCACCTGCACGCCACCGAGAGCGCGTACGCCGCCACCCTCGACGACCGGTACGCCCCGCCGCCGCTGCTGCGCCAGATGGTCGCCGCCGGGCGCCTCGGCGCCAAGAGCGGCCACGGCTTCCGCATCGGTGAGGAGGCCCCGTCGTGACCTGGCGCGGCCCGGCCCTGACCGAGGACCAGCGCGACCTGCAGGCGATGCTGGGCGGCTTCGCGGCCGACCACGACGTCGTCCTCGCCGACGACCCCGACACGGTCGGGGGCCTCGTGGCCGCGCTCGCCGAGCTCGGGGTCTGGACGCTGGGGGTGGCCGAGGAGCACGGCGGCGGCGGCGCCGACCGGACCACCACCGCGGTGGCGCTCGTCCAGCTCGGCCGCTGCTGGCCGGCACTGGCCCTGGCCGCCGCGCAGGCGCACGCCGCGGCCGGGCTGCTCGGCGGCGACGAACGGTGTGCCGAGCTGCTCGGGCGACTGCACGCCGGCGGCGCCGCGGTCGCGGTGGTGGACGCGGGCTCCGCGCACGTGCGTCTCCACCGGACCCCGGACCGGCTCCGCGGCTCGATCGACCGCGTCGACGCCGCCGCGGAGGCGCCGTACGTCCTGGTGCTCGCCGGGGACGACACGGCGCTGCTGGTCGACCCGGCGGCCTGCCGGTTCAGCCCGGTCCGGCGGACCGGCCTCGGCGGTGCCCTGACCCGGTCAGTCGAGGTCGACGCCGATGCCGCCGCCGACGCGCTCGTGGTGCTCACCGGCGTGGACGTGCCCGCGGCGCGGGCCGAGCTGCGCGTCGGCATCGCCGCGGCCGCCGCGGGCATCGCCGCCGCGGCCGCCGACGACGCCGCCGCCTACGCCGCCGGACGGCACCAGTTCGGTGACGCCCTGACCGCCATCCCGACCGTGCGGCAGTCGCTGCTCGCCCAGGCCTCGCGCACCGCGGTCATCCTCGACACGGTGCTCGCCGGCCGGGACGCAGACCCGGTGCGGAGCCTCGCGACCGTGCGGGAAGCCTGCGACGGCGCCCTCGAGGTCGCCGCGGCCGCGCTGCAGTCCCACGGCGGCTACGGCTACCTGGCGGAGTACCCCGCCGAACGTCATCTGCGAGACGCCGTCTCTCTGCGCGCCGCTGCCGCCCTGCCCGGGGCGACGGTCGCCACCGCCCGCACCCTGGTCGGCCTCGCGCCCGCCGAGGTGCTCACCGAGGAGGTCACATGAGCCCCACCCGGGACCACGCCCCGCTGGCCACGCTGCTCGACGGCCAGTACACCCCGCTCGACGACGAGACCGTCGCGGCGTGGCGCACCGCCGGCTGGTGGGAGGGGCGGACGGTGCGCTCCCTGCTCACCGACGCCGCCCACGCCCATCCCGACCGGGTCGCGCTCGTCGGACGGCGCAGCGGCGGGGGCCGGGTCAGTCGCACCTACGCCGAGTTCGACGCCGGCGCCCACCACGCCGCGAACGTCCTCGCCTCGCTCGGTGTCGCCGCCGGCGACGCCGTGGTGGTGATGCTGCCGAACTGGATCGAGTATCCGGAGCTGGTCTTCGGCATCAACGAGCTCGGCGCGATCTACGCCGCGATCCCGGTGGCCTACGGCGAGCGGGAGGCGGCCGCGATCCTCCGCCGCAGCAAGGCCAAGGTCCTGGTGATCCCGCGCCGGTGGCGCAGCGCCGAGCACCTGGAGCTGTCCCGCCGGCTGCGCGCCGAGATCCCCACGCTCGAGCACGTCGTGGTGCTCGATGAGGACGGCGCCGGGCTGCGCGAGGGCGAGAGCCTGTGGCGCGACCACGACGGCGCACCGCCCCACGACCTCCCCGCGCCGGACCCGTCCCAGGTCTGCTACCTCGGGTTCACCTCCGGCACCACCGGCGAGCCCAAGGGCGCCATGCACGGCCACGACAGCCTGGTCTACTCGGCACGACTCCAGGCGGAGCACGTCGGGCCGCGGCTGTTCGGTGACCCGATGGTGCACCTGGTCGCCTCCCCGGTCGGGCACCACACCGGCTTCGTCTGGGGGATCGTGTTCACGGTGCTGCTGGCCGGCACCGCCGTCCACGTCGACCGGTGGGACCCGGCCTGGGGCGTCGAGGTGATCCGCGAGGAGGGCGTGACGACCTTCTTCGGGGCGCCGACCTTCCTGCAGGACATGATGCGGACCGACCTCGCCGGGTCCGAGAACCCGCTGAGGTGCCTGGTGATCGCGGGGGCGCCCGTCCCCCGCAACCTCCCCGAGCAGGCCGAGGCGGCACTGGGCGCCTACATCTGCCCGGCATGGGGCATGACGGAGTGCAGCATCATCATGTCCTGCACGCCCGACCAGCCGCCCGCGATCCAGCGCACCGACGGCTCGGTCTTCGCCGGCTCCGAGGTCCGGATCGTCGACGAGCGCGGCGCCGACGTGACGCCGGGGGAGATCGGCGAGCTGCTGATCCGCGGGCCGGCCGTCTTCTACGGCTACTTCGACCGACCGGACGCCACCCGCGACGCGTTCCTGCCCGACCGGTGGTTCCGGACCGGCGACCGGGCCAGCGTCGACGAGCACGGCTGGGTCTCGCTGCGCGGGCGCAGCAAGGACATCATCATCCGCGGCGGCGAGAACATCCCCGTGACCGACGTGGAGACGCTGGTCTTCGACCACCCCGACGTCGTGAACGTCGCGGTCATCGGGATGCCCGACGACCGGCTCGGCGAGCGGATCTGCGCGGTGGTGGTGAGCAAGGCCGGTCGCGCCGAGCTCACCAAGGAGAGCCTCTGCGACTACCTGCTGGCCCGGGGGCTGTCCAAGCACTACCTGCCCGAGCGGGTGATCAACCTCCCGGAGCTGCCCATGACGCCCAGCGGCAAGATCCAGAAGTTCCGGCTCCGGGAGATGCTCGCATGAGCGCGCTGCCGCTGGCCGGGCTCAAGGTCCTCGACCTCTCGACGCTGCTGCCCGGACCGCTCGCGACGCTGATGCTGGCCGAGGCCGGCGCCGACGTGGTCAAGCTCGAGCGGCCGGGGCGAGGTGACGAGATGCGCTCCTACGAACCGCGGTTCGGCGAGGCGAGCGCGAACTACGCGGTGCTGAACCGGGGCAAGCGCGCCTACGCCGTGGACTTCAAGGACCCCGCGCAGCGCGACCGCGTCCTCGCCCTCGCGGCCGAGGCCGACGTGGTGGTGGAGCAGTTCCGGCCCGGGGTGGCCGATCGGCTCGGGCTCGGCTACCAGCAGGTGCGGACCGTCAACCCGGACGTCATCTACTGCTCGATCACCGGCTACGGCCCGGACGGCCCGCACGCGCAGCGGGCCGGGCACGACCTGAACTACCTCGCCGAGACCGGCCTGCTGGGAGTGGTGACCGACAGCACCGGCGCGCCCAGCCTCCCGGTCTCGGTCCTCGCCGACATCGCCGGCGGGACCTACCCGGCCGTCGTGAACATCCTGCTCGCGCTGCGGCTGCGGGACAACACCGGCGAGGGGACCCACCTGCAGGTGTCGATGGCCGGCAACCTCCAGGTGCTCGCCTACGGGTACTTCGCCACCCACCAGGCGGGCGGCGGCTGGCCGCGCCCCGGCGCCGAGCTGCTCACCGGCGGCAGCCCGCGCTACCGGGTGTACCCGACCGCCGACGGCCGCCACGTCGCCTGCGCCGCCCTCGAGCAGAGGTTCTGGGACCGGCTCGTGGAGCTGGTCGGGCTCGACCCGGAGCTGCGCGACGACGCCGGCCAGGAGCAGGCGGTCATCGACGCGCTCGGGGACCGGTTCGCCGCCGAGACCGCCGAGCACTGGCGGTCGGTCCTCGACGGCGAGGACGTCTGCACGGTCGTCGTGGCCACCTGGGACGAGGCGGTGGCCGCCGGGCTCGTCGACATCGACGCCCCCGAGCGGGTGGCCACCCCCTCGGGCGACCGGTCCTTCCCGGCCCTGCCCAGCCCGATCTCGGCCGCCCTGCGGCACGAGCCGGACACCCGGCGTTACCCCTCGCTCGCCGACCTCGGCGACGCGTCCCCGTGGGCCTGAGCGCCCGAGAAAGGAGTTCCCCATGCGCGCAGCGCTCGTCAAGGAGTTCGGGCCGCCCTCGAGTCTCGTGGTCGAGGAGGTGCCCGACCTCGAGCCCGGGCCCGGCGAGGTCGTCATCGAGGTGGCGGCGGTCAGCATCAACTTCCCCGACATCCTCGTCGTCGAGGGCAGCTACCAGAACCTGCCCCCGCGGCCGTTCAGCCCCGGCAAGGAGGCCGCCGGCCGGGTCCTCGCGGTCGGCGAGGGCGTGCAGCGCCTGGTCGTCGGGCAGCGGGTGCTCGCGCTGGTGGAGTACGGCGGCTACGCCGAGCAGCTCCGCGTCGCCGCGGACCTGGTCATGGAGCTCCCGGACGCGATGAGCTACGAGGAGGCGGCCGCGTTCGGCCTCGTCGCCTCCACCGCGTACTTCGGCCTGGTCCGGCGCGGCCGGCTGCAGCCGGGGGAGACCGTGCTCGTCACCGGCGCCGGCGGCGGCGTGGGCTCCGCCGGGGTCCAGCTCGCCAAGGCGCTCGGCGCCCGGGTGGTCGCGCTCGCCCAGGACGACCGCAAGGGTGAGGTGGCCCGCGCCCAGGGCGCCGATGTGGTGCTGACCTCCACGCCCGAGACGCTGCGCGACGACCTGCTCGCCGCCACCGACGGCAAGGGGGTCGACGTGGTCCTGGAGATGCTCGGCGGCGACTTCCTCACCCAGATCATCCGGGCCACCGCCTGGGAGGGCCGGATCGTGATCGTCGGCTTCGCCTCGGGCGGCCAGAACCCCATCAAGCCGGGGCACCTGCTCGTCAAGAACATCGCGGTGCTGGGCCTGCAGAGCAGCGACTACCGCGACCGGATGCCGGCGATGATGCGCTCGACGATGGCCGAGATGTTCGCGCTGTTCGAGCAGGGCCTGATCCACGGCGCCGTCGACGCCACCTTCCCGCTGGAGGACGCGGCCGAGGCCTTGCAGTACGTCAAGGACGGCAAGGTCCGCGGCAAGGCCGTCCTCACCACCGGGCGGGGCTGAGGACGATGGACGGATCCCCCCTGCCCGGCGCGGCCCCCGCAGCGGCGTCCGCACCGGCGCCCGCAGCGGCCGCCCCACCCGCGTCGGCGCTGCCGACCCACGTCGGCGTCTACGGCGGCGGGCGCATGGGCGCCGGGATCGCGCACGCGTTCCTGGTCGCCGGGTCCCGGGTGACCGTGGTGGAGTCGACCGCCGAGACGGCCGACGCCGCCCGGTCCCGGGTGGAGCGGAGCGTGCGCACCGCCCAGCAGCGCGGCACCCTCGTGGAGTCCCCGGAGGCGCTGCTCGGCCGGCTCGCGCTCACGACCCGGGCCGACGACCTGGGCGACTGCGGGCTCGTCGTCGAGGCGGTGCCCGAGGACGCGGCGATGAAGCGGCAGGTGCTGGCCGCGATCGAGGACGCCGCCCCGGCGGCCTGGCTGGCCACCAACACCTCCAGCCTCTCGGTCGGCGGCCTCGCCGCCACCCTGTCCTCGGCCGAGCGGTTGGTCGGCCTGCACTTCTTCAACCCCGTCCCGGCCAGCGACCTGGTCGAGATCGTGGTCGCCGAGCGCACCGCTCCGGAGCTCGTGACCGCCGCCCAGCGGTGGGTGTCGGCGCTGGGCAAGACCGCGGTCACCGTGACCGACTCCCCGGGCTTCGCCAGCAGCCGGCTGGGCGTGGCGCTCGCGCTGGAGGCGATGCGGATGCTGGAGGAGGGGGTCGCCGGCGCCGAGGACATCGACACCGCCATGACCCTGGGCTACAAGCACCCCATGGGCCCGCTGCGCACCACCGACGTGGTCGGGCTGGACGTCCGGCTCGCCATCGCCGAGCACCTCGCCCGCGAACTGGGGGACCGCTTCGAGCCCCCCGCCATCCTGCGCGAGAAGGTCGCGGCCGGCGACCTCGGCCGCAAGACCGGGCGAGGGTTCTACCCCTGGTGAGGAGCCGGCCGGCGCAGCGACCGGCCGCTCCGCCCCGGGCCCCACCTCGCCGCACCGAGCCGGCGCAACTGAGAGAGGAATCCACGTGAACTTCGAGAAGTACGAGCGGCTGGCCTTCGAGCGCAGGGAGAACGGCGTCCTGCTCGTCACGATCGACCGCCCCGAGAAGCACAACGCCGCCGACGCCCGGATGCTGAGCGAGTTCACGTCCGTGTGGCGGGCCATCCAGGAGGACGACCAGACCCGGGTGGCCGTGATCACCGGTCGCGGCCGGGCGTTCTCCGCCGGGGGTGACCTGAACGAGGAGCGGCAGAAGCTCGACGACTTCCCCTCCGTCGTGAAGGTGATGGCGGAGGCCAGGGGACTGGTCGTCAACATGATCGAGTGCCAGAAGCCGGTGATCTCCGCGATCAACGGCCCGGCGGCCGGAGCCGGCCTCGCGATCGCCCTGCTCGCCGACATCAGCATCATCGGCGAGGACGTGAAGTTCACCGACGGCCACGTGCGCATCGGCCTGGCCGCCGGCGACCACGCCGCGATCATCTGGCCGCTGCTCTGCGGCATGGCCAAGGCCAAGTACCTGCTGCTCACCGCCGACCGGGTGGACGGCCGCGAGGCCGAGCGGATCGGGCTCGTGAGCAAGGCGGTGCCCACCGAGCGCGTCCTCGAGGAGGCGCTCGCGGTCGCCGACGGCCTCGCGCGCGGGCCGCAGTATGCGCTGCAGTGGACCAAGCACGCCCTGAACAACTGGCTGCGGCTCGCGATGCCCACCTTCGAGGCGTCGCTGGGCCTGGAGATGCTCACGTTCTTCTCCGAGGACGCCCAGGAGGGCATGAGCGCGTTCCTCGAGCGGCGCGACCCCCGATTCACCTGAGCCACGCGCCCCCCACAGCAGCCGCGCCCCGGTGCCCCCCGCCGGGGCGCGGTGACGTTCGCCCGACCCGTCCGGGGCCACGTCGGTAGTACCACGCGTCGGCAGTACCGGATGAACTGTCCGTAGCCGACAGGTCCTCCATTGACACCCCATGTAAAAGTTGGACATTATGGTGTGAGTCAAGGCACACCCACCCCTCACAGAGGAAAAAACCTCATGGCGTCCATTGCGCAGACATCCATCGCGGAGTCCGACAAGCGTGCCCGGCGCGCGGTCGGCGGCGCGTTCGCGGGGTTCTTCGTCGACATGTTCGACGTCTACCTCCCGATCATCGCGCTGGCTCCGGCGGCCGCGTACTTCGAGGCCACCGGCGCCTCCGCGAGCACCTCGGCGATCCTGTCGGCCATGGTCTTCGTGGCCGCGCTGATCGGGCGCCCGATCGGCGCCGCGATCTTCGGCCACTTCGGAGACAAGATCGGGCGCCGCAAGACCGCCATGGTCTCCGTGTCCGGGTTCGGCATCGTCACGCTGGCCATCGCCTGCCTGCCGGGCTACCACCAGATCGGGGTCACCGCGGTGATCCTGCTGATCGCCCTCCGACTGCTGGACGGCATCTTCCTCGGTGGCGAGTACACCGCGGCCAGCCCGCTGGCCATGGAGTACAGCCCGCACGACAAGCGGGGTTACTACGGCGGCCTGATCATGACCGGCTTCCCGATCGCGTACGTCGTCATCTCGCTGGTGACCCTGCTCGTCCTGCAGATCGCGCCCGCCGCCGGCCTTGACAGCGCCTACGTCCAGTGGGGTTGGAGGATCCCGTTCTTCGCCGGCGCCCTCCTGGCGTTCGCGTTCGTCCTCTTCTACCGCAAGTACGTCCCCGAGTCGGACGTCTGGGAGGGCGGCCCGCGCACCAAGTCGCCGATGCGTGAGCTGTTCAGCGGGCAGAACGTGCGGGTCCTCGGCCAGGTCTTCCTGATGATGACCGGCATCTGGTTCACCCTGTACATGGTCTCCGCGGTCCTGCCGGGCCAGCTGACCACGATCGTCGGGCTCAGTGCCAGCCAGAAGACCTTCGTCGTCCTCGTCGCCAACCTGGTCCTCGCCGGTGGCTACGTCGCCGCGGGCGTCCTCAGCCAGCGCACGGGTCGCCGTCCGTTCTTCATCGGCGCCGGTGCGGTGGCCGCCATCTTCGGCAGCCTGGTCTACGCACTCATCGTGAACCTGACCGAAGCGAGCTTCGGCCTGGTGATGCTGCTCACCATCCTGGCGAACCTGCTGGTGGTCGCGTGCTGGGGCGTCGTCACGACGTACATCAACGAGGCCTTCCACACCGGCGTGCGCGCCTCCGGCTACGGCCTCGGCTACAGCCTCGCCGTGATCATCCCGTCCTTCTACGCCTTCTACCAGGCGTGGCTGTCCAACATCATGCCGGCCGAGTACACGGCGCTGGTCCTGCTGGTGTTCGGAGGGATCCTGATCAGCGTCGGGGCCGCCATGGGGCCGGAGACTCGCGACGTCATCATCCGCAAGCGCGATGGCGTCGAGGAGCGTGCCGTCGCGTGACGTCCGTGCCCGGCAGTCCGGCCGAGGGCCGAGGTGGCCGCACCCCGAACGGGGTGCGGCCACCCGCGCCGTTGTGCGCGGCGCCGAACCCGAGCTACGAGCCGGCCGCCTTCGTGGTTCCGGCCGGTGCCTGCGACAGCCACGCGCATGTGGTGAGCGGGGAACCGCGGCACCCGCTGGTCGAGGGCCGGAGCTACACCCCGCCGCCCGCCCCGGAAGCGGACTACCTCCGGATGCTCGAGGGCACCGGGATGAGCCGCGGCGTCCTCGTCCAGATCAGCGTCTACGGCACCGACAACCGCTACCTGCTGGAGGTGCTCGCGCGGCACCCCGAGAAGCTGCGGGGCGTCGCGGTGGTCGACCCCTCCGTCGACGACGAGACGCTGCTCGAGATGCACCGGGCGGGCGTGCGCGGCCTGCGGATCAACGTGCTCTTCGGCGGTGGCGTGGGCTGGCAGGTCATGGAGACGCTCGCCGCCAGGATCGCCGGGCTGGGGTGGCACCTCCAGCTGCTGATGGACGTGCGCGAGCTGCCCGGGCTGCTGCCCCGGATCAGCGCCCTGCCGGTCCCGGTGGTGGTGGACCATCTCGGGCACCTGCCGGCCTCGGGCGGCCCCGACAGCCAGGGCTTCCGGGCCCTGCTGTCGCTCCTCACGGACCATGACGCCTGGGTCAAGCTGTCGGGGGCCTACCGGCTCGACGCGGGTGCGCCCGACTACCCCGACGCCCGTGCCCTCGCGGAGGCCGTCCTCGAGGCGGCACCGGACCGCGTCGTCTACGGCAGCGACTGGCCGCACGTGGCCGTGCCACACGGGATGCCGGACACGGGCCGGCTGCGGAACCTGCTCGCGTCGTGGGCGCCGGACGAGGACTTGCTCCGTCGCGTCCTGGTCGACAACCCGGCGCGGCTGTACGACTTCCCGCCGCTGGCCTGACTCGACCAGCTGGCCCCGACGCGCGCGGTGGTCCGACGTCGGGGTCAGCTGCTCGGGTCAGCTTGCTCGGGGCGGCTGCTCGGGGTCAGCTCCTCGGGAGGAGCTGACCGACCAGACCGTCCTTCTCGTCGTTGGGCCCCGAGCTGAACCAGACCGAGCCGACGCCGCCGGTGCCGGCCGTGCCCCGCTGCAGCGCCCAGAGCCCGTCGATGGTGATCGGGTGGTGCGCCGCGTTCCGGAGCGGGCCGACGAAGTGGCCGTGGCGGTACACGTCGATCCGGCCACTGCCGAAGTTGCCGACGAGCAGGTCACCGGCGAGGTGACCCCAGGCGCGGGGGGCCGTCGCCAGGCCCCACGGCGCGTTCAGCGGGCCGTGGCTGGCGATCCGCTCGACGGTCCTCCCGGAGTTGGTGAACCTGTCGACGAAGCCCAGTCCGTGGCCGTGCGCCTCGTCCTCCGAGCCGGGCACCTGCTTGGCGTACGCCACGTAGACGGTCCCGCCGCGGGTCATCACGTTGAACGGGGCGTACCCGCGCGGCAGTCGCGGGTCGCGGAGGACCGCCGCCGGGAGCCTGACCTGGTGGAAGTGGCTGTCGAACGCCCGGATCCGCCCGTTGGCGAAGTCCGTTGCGAGCAGGAGGTTGCCGCGCCCGCTGTGCCACAGGGCGAGCCCCTTGAACACCGCGCCGCGCACGTGCGCCTTCACCACGGCCGCGGCGCCGGGGGCCTTGGCGGCCCAGGCCGTGAGGTCACCGCTCTCGCTGGCGAAGATGAAGGTCGCCGGCACCCTGCCGCTCGTGGTGCGCAGGGTGAAGCCGTGCGTGTCGTTGAAGACCTGGCCGGTCGGCGCGCCGCCCGCGATCCTGACGGTGCGCGGGACCTTGGTCACCGGGGCACCGCCGACCCCGCCGCGGTAGATCGTGGCGGTGCTCGTGCCGTTGTTGGCCACCCACAACGGGCCGGACGGCGAGCGTGCCAGCCCCCAGGCGTTGACCAGCTTGCGGTCGGTGCGCAGGGCCACCCCGTGGTGGTTCGAGACCTGGTCGACTCGGGTGATGGCCGGGCCGGAGCCGGTGGCCGCCATGCTGCCGGCCGCCGGCGTCGCGATGAGTAGCGCGAGGACGGGTGTCCCCAGGGCTGTGAGTGCTGATCGACGGATCATGTCCGCCTCCTCGGATCGGTGGAACATCCCTGACGAATGGGAGTACGCCCCGCGGCCCGCTGCGGTTCAGCGACGAAGCCGCGGCGGCGCCCCTACACTGCGGGCATGGCGTCTCGGGTGCTCGTGCCGTGGCTGGTGTGTGCGCTGCTGGCCTTGGTCGGGTGCGACGCCGGCTCGAGCTCGGGGAGTGACGTGCCCACCGCCCGCGAGGCTCGCGGCGCCGGTTCGTCGATCGCGCCGGCCTCGGTGCTGCGCCCGGCCGCGGAGCTGGTGCCGCCTCGGGGCGAGGCGTGGTTCGGGGCGTCGATCGACTGGTCACGGGACTCGCTGGCCGCCTACGCCGACCGGCTCGGGCGCACGCCGGCCGTCGCGGTCGGCTTCTACCAGTTGCCGATGAGGAAGCGGGACCGCACCTGGCTCGACCAGGCGGTCACGCAGGCCCGGGCGGCCGGCACCATGCTGCTGGTGACCCTGGAGCCCCGAGCGGGACTCGGGAAGGTCACCCAGCCGGTGGTGGAGGACCTGGCCCGCCTCCTCGACGGCTACAACCGCCAGGGCACGCCGGTCTTCTTACGGTTCGCCCACGAGATGAACGGCTCCTGGTACCCATGGGGCCAGCAGCCGCAGGCCTACGTGTCAGCCTTCCGCCGGGTCGCCGACGCCGTGCACCGCTGGGCCCCCGGGACGGCCATGGTCTGGGCGCCCAACTACGGCGGCGGCTACCCCTTCGCCGGCGGTCGGTACGCGGCCACTCCTGGCTCGGCCGCCGCGCGGGCGCTCGACACCGACGGTGACGGGCGGGTCACCCAGTCCGACGATCCGTATGCGCCGTACTGGCCGGGTCGTCGCTACGTCGACTGGGTGGGTATGTCGATCTATCACTGGGGTGCCGCCTATCCGTGGGGCGAGAACGAGATCCCCGAACCCGGCAAGTTCACCGACCTCCTGCGGGGGACCTACGACGGCGCCGCCGGTGACGAGCGAGCAGTGCCGGACTTCTACGCCGTGTACGGCGAGCGTCAGCGCCTCCCCGTCGCCGTCACCGAGACCGGTGCGCTCTACGCACCCGGACGCGGGGGGGCCGACGAGTTGGCCATCAAGCAGGCGTGGTGGCGGCAGGTCTTCGCGGCCGACCATGCCCAGCGCCTGCCCTGGGTGAAGATGGTGAACTGGTTCGAGTGGCGCAAGCAGGAGCCTGAGATCGGCGGGATCGTCGACTGGACCAGCACCCACGGCATCGTCGGCCGGGCGTTTTGTGCCGACCTGCCCACGTGGCTGCGCTTCGCTGACTCCTGAGTGGGGGGCGCGCGGCGCGGGCACAGCACCCCCCAAGAGATGTTTGACAGTCTGCTGCCCTTGCGCGCACAATGACCGCCGAACGAGTCTCGGGGGAGGCAGTGGTGGGCCGGACACCGACGAGTCGGCTGCGGGCCGCCGCGCACCCGGTCCGACTACGGATCCTCTCGTTGCTGACCGGCGCCGAGCTCTCGGCCGCCGAGGTCGCCCGCGAGCTCGACCTCACCCATGCGAACGCCTCCTACCACCTGCGGCAGCTCGCCGCTGCCGGGCTGCTCGTGGTCGCGGGCGAGGAGAAGGTGCGCGGCGGGGTGGCGAAGCGCTACCGGCACCCGTGGCGCGAGGAGGACCTCAGCCCGGACGGTCCACCCTCGGTGGGGGAGGAGGCCATGTTCCTGCGGGCCGCGGCCGAGGAGCTGGTACGCCGCGGAGGCCTCGCCGTCCGCGAGGAGGCGCGCGCCACCCCGCCGGGGGAGACGCCGCGACCTCGCGGCTACTCCGCCGATGCGGAGGTCTGGCTCGACGCCGAGGTGTGGGCTCGCGTGGTGCAGCTGTTGAAGGACGCGGGTGACCTGGTGCACGACCACGCCCGGCCGCCGCGGACCCCCGGCACGCTCCACGTGAACCTGTCCGCCTTCGCGTTCGAGATGCGGCCGGGCCCGGACGGGGACCCGCGGTGAGGGCCGGTCCGGGACCCGCCGGGTCCGGCGTCCTGGCCAACCGCCGGTTCCGCTGGTTCTTCCTCTCCCGGCTGGTCAACCTCGCCGGCAGCACGATGGCCAGCGTCGCGGTCGCGTTCGCGGTGCTGGACGTGAGCGACTCGGCCAACGCGCTCGGCCAGGTCCTGGCCGCCCGCACGATCCCGCTCGTGGTCTTCCTGCTGGTGGGTGGCGTGCTGGCTGACCGGCTCCCGCGGGTGCTGGTGATCCAGGCGTCGAACCTGCTGTCGTTCGTGACCCAGGCGGTCGTGGCCTACCTCGTCATCTCCGGCCGCGCCGAGATCTGGCAGCTGGTGGTCCTGGAGGGGCTCAACGGCACCGTCTCGGCGGCGAGCATGCCCGCGATGCAGGGCCTGCTGCCCCAGCTGGTGCCTCGCGACCAGCTGCAGCCGGCCAACGTGCTGCTCTCGATGTCGCGCGGGGCGCTGACCGTCGTCGGACCCTCCGTGGCCGCCGCGCTGGTCGTGACGGTCGGGCCGGGGTGGGCGGTCGCGGCGGACGCGGCGAGCTGGCTGGCGGCCGCGGTCCTGCTGGTGCCGGTGCGGACCCCGTCTCGGGCCCGCGGCGCCGAACCCGCCGGCGGGATGTGGCGAGAGCTCCGCGAGGGCTGGACGCTGTTCCGGAGCACGACCTGGCTCTGGGTCGTCGTGCTCGCGTTCGGCGTGCTCAACGCCATGCACAGCGGGGCACTCCTCACGCTGGGTCCGGTCGTCGCCAAGCGCACCTTCGGCGTCCCGGGGTGGGGGCTGGCGATGTCGGCGGAGGCGGTCGGCCTGCTGCTGACGACCGTGGTGCTGCTCCGGGTCCGGCTCCGGTTCCCGCTGCGGGCCGGCATGCTCGGGATCACCGCGCTGGCCGCCCCGATGCTGGTGCTCGGCCTCGCGCCGGAGACCACCCCCTTGGTGCTGGCGATGCTGATCGCCGGGGCCGGCACGGAGGTCTTCGAGCTGGGGTGGAACCTCGCCATGCAGGAGAACATCCCCGAGGAGCTGCTGTCCCGGGCCTCGTCGTACGACATGCTCGGCTCGTTCGTCGCGATGCCCGTCGGGCAGCTGCTCTACGGCCCGCTCGGGGACTGGCTGGGCTACCGCTCCGTCCTGGTGGCCAGCGGCGTGCTCTACCTCGTGGTCTGCCTGGCGACGTACGCCGTCCCCGCGGTGCGCATCCTGCCACGCGCGGGAGCCGAGCCGGAGGCCGTGCGCGCCTGACCCCCGAGATCACGAGTCCCCGGAAGGCGCGGCTGCCGGTGATCGTGGCCCGGGCGCCGATCCCGTCGGCGTCGAGCAGCGCCTGCCGAAGCGTGCCGGGCCCGTTGTCCGCGGTGGAGGTGCCGAGGAAGGACGTGCCGGGCGGCTCGGCCGCCCCGGCGGGCCCACGGGGGAATCCCGGATTTCGGCCCCGCGGCGTCGCCGGACGGGGGCGCGGGGTCAGGCCTCGCGGCGTACGACGAGGGCCGCGACGTCGTCGTCCCGGGTGGGGTCGCGGACCTCCTCGACCACCGCGGCCAGCGCCGCGGTTAGGTCCTCGGACCGGCCCAGGCCGCGCGCGGCGGCGATCAGCCGGTCCATCCCGGTGTCGGTGTCCTCACCGCGGCGCTCGATCAGCCCGTCGGTGTAGAGCAGCACCGCGTCGCCCGGCGCGTAGGGGAGCGTGACCACGCCGCGGGTGCCGCGGCCGGCCCCCAGCAGCATCGTCTCGTCGGCGCGCACGATCGCGACCTCCGAGCCGGGCCGCAGCAGCAGCGGGGCGGGGTGGCCGGCGTTGATCACGTCGAGGGTGCCGCGTCCGCGGTCGGCGACGGCGTACGCGAGCGTCACCAGGTGCTCGAGGTCCAGCCGCTCGAAGACGTCGTCCAGGCGGCTCATCACGGTGGCGGGGTCGGGGTCGATGGCGACCAGGGTGCGGATCGCCGAGCGCATCTGGGCCATCACCGAGGCCGCCTGCACCCCCCGCCCCATCACGTCGCCGACGAACAGCGCCAGCCGGTCGCCGGCGAGCGGCACCACGTCGTAGAAGTCGCCACCGGCGTCGGTGCGGCCGGCCGGCAGGTAGGCGACCGCGGTGCCCCAGCCCGGGGTCTCGGGGAGCCGCTCGGGCAGCACCGCGCGCTGCAGCTGCAGCGCCACGTCGCGCACCTGGGAGTGCAGCTGGGCGTTGTCGATCGCGACCGCCGCGCGGTGGGCGAGGTCCTCGCCGAACGCCAGGTCGTCGGCGCTGAACCGCCGGCCGCTCTCCCCGGCAACCCAGGTCACCACACCGAGGACCCGGTCGTGCACCTTCAGCGGACACGACAGGACGCTGCGCAGGTTGAGCTTGCGCACCAGGCGCAGGTGCGCCTCGTCGCGGGCCGCCAGCACCAGCATCTCGTCGGTGACCTCGGGCACCAGCAGGCTCTGCCCGGTGCGCAGCACCTGGTAGCCACCCTGCCCGGACTCCGGGTCGGCGGGGTACTTCTCCTCCAGCTCGGCGACCAGCGGCGCGCTGTCGGGCTGGGCGTGCGCGACCGAGAGGTTGCGCAGCCGGCCGTCGTCCTCCAGCGCGATCGCGCACCAGTCGGCGAACCACGGCACGGCGGCCTCCGCGACCGCGACCAGCGTGCTCTCGTAGTCGAGGTCGCTGGCCAGCCGCGCGCTCGCGTCGGCGAGGAACGCCAGCTTGGCCTCGCGGTCCGCGGCCTCCTCCTGGGCCCGGATCCGGTCGATGGCGTGGGCGCAGATGTCGGCGAGCAGGCGCAGGAACAACAGCTCCGGGCCGTCGACCCGGCGCCGGCCGGGGAACGCCAGGGTGACCGCGCCGAGCGGCCGGCCGGCCACCAGCAGCGGCAGACAGGCGGTGGACACCTCGCTGCTGCCGCCGGCCAGGTCGGGGAAGCGGGCCGTCATCTCGGCCCGGCCCTCCACGATGACCGGCTTGCCGGTGCGGACCGCCTCGCTGGCGGGGTTCGAGTCGGTGACCGGGAACGTCGACCAGCGCGACGCGACCGCGTCGGTGACGCCCCGGACGCCGATCAGCGCCAGGGTGTCGTCGTCGACGAGCAGCGAGATCGAGCCGACGGTCGCGCCGGCGGCATCGGTCATGTGGTCGGTGACCACCCGCGCGACGCCCTCGACGCTGGTCGCGGCCAGCAGGTCGGCGGTGACCGCCGCCAGCCGGTTCAGGCGGCGGGTGAGCAGCCGGGCGTACGCCGTCGGGGAGGTGCCTTCGTCGGGCTCCCCGGCGTGGGTGTCCTCGGCGAGCAGCAGCACCCCGGTCGTGCGCAGCCCGTCGTTGACCGGCGACCAGGATGTGGACATCTCGCGGGCGCGGCCGCCGGCGACCGTGAGCCGCAGGTCGCCGTTCCACGCCGCGCCGGTGAGCGCCCGCGTCAGCACCTGCTGGGCGGCGTCCCGGTCGGTGTCGGCGAACAGCGTGGTGGCGAGCGGTGCGCCGCGCAGCTCGGACTCGCTCGACCCGAACAGGCTGACCGAGGCGTCGTTGCAGTAGATGACCGTCCCCGCAGCGTCGACCGCGACGGCGGCCACCGACAGGCCGTCCAGGAGTCGACGCGACGGGAGCCACGCCGAGGTGCTGGCCACGGGTACGGGCGCCACGCGTCGATCCTCTCACGTCGGGTCCGGCCCCGAGACGGTCCGGCGTACGGCGTACCTGCGTGCCGTGGGCCCCATTGTGGGGCAGCCGGGTGGCGGCTGTCCCGCTAACCCCCGGAGTGCCCGGATCCGCCCGTCCGTGCGACCCCTCGGGAGGCCGCCCCAGGGCCCCTCGGCCGGCGCTGGGGAGCCGCTCGGCCACCCGAGATTCGGCCCGCTGAGCAGAAACCCGGTCCTGAAAGCTGGACCCAGGGCCGGACGTTGGTAGGGTCTGTGGTGCAACAGGTGCAAGTTCCAGCAGGTCTGACGCCCGCGGAGTTTGTGATCCAACGGCGTTTCTTCTTCGTGTGCCTCAATCACGCAAGTCGGAGCGACGTGTCACCGCATCTGATGCGGGCCGTCGAAGTGACGGCTCTCGCCCCGATGAAGGAGTAACGAGCAAATGGCTCAGGGCACCGTGAAGTGGTTCAACGCCGAGAAGGGTTTCGGCTTCATTGCGCAGGAGGACGGCGGCGACGACGTCTTCGTGCACTACTCGGCGATCCAGTCGCAGGGCTACAAGTCCCTCGACGAGAACCAGAAGGTCGAGTTCGACGTCACCCAGGGCCCCAAGGGCCCCCAGGCGGAGAACGTCCGCGCGATCTGATTCCGATCTGCGCAAAGTAGCTCCGGACAGCACCTGTCCGACGCTTCCAGTGCGAGGCCCCACCCGTCGGGTGGGGCCTCGTGCCATTTCCGGGCCGTCCCCCGAACAGGTCAGATTCCGGACCCCTGGTTTGGCCGCGGGGCCCCTCGGGCACCATTGGACTGAGCCTTCTGTGAACCCCCGCGGCCGTTCCCGACCCCGCCCTGACCTAGGGAGCCCCTGTGCAGCACGACCAGTTCGACGTCACGCTCGAGGACGCCGACCTGCTCGGTGAGGTGGAGCTGACCACCAACCTGATCATCGCGGCCACCGAGGCCGACGAGCATCTCTCGGGCGAGCAGATCGACCAGATCCTCGGCGTCCCCCCGCACGCCGACTGAGGGCGGCCGCCCGCACGCGGCGCGAGCCGCACGCCGGGTGGCGTGCGCGCCCCTCGGGTACGCCGGCCGCCGGCGTACCCCTGCCCCCGGGCCGGCCTGCGTCGCGCACCCCTTGGATCCCATACCCCGCAGGGGTATGGTCGAGCCATGGCGGAGCACCAACACGGCTACATCCACCGCAAGGACGACTACCTCAAGCGGCTGCGGCGGATCGAGGGCCAGGCCCGCGGCCTGCAGCGGATGGTCGAGGAGGAGCAGTACTGCATCGACATCCTCACCCAGGTCTCCGCGATGACCAAGGCCCTCCACGCGGTCTCGATCGGGCTGCTCGAGGAGCACATGAACCACTGCGTGGTCGACGCCGCCCGGGCCGGTGACGACCAGGCGCGCGAGAAGGTCGCCGAGGCCGTCGACGCGATCGCCCGGCTGGTCCGGTCCTGAGCCCGGCCCCCCTGAACCCGGCCTCGACCCTGTCCCTGGTTCGACAAATGCGTGAGGAGCACCCCATGAGCAACCTGAGCACCTGGACGGTCTCCGGGATGACCTGCGGCCACTGCGTCGCCTCGGTCTCGGAGGAGATCGCGGAGATCGACGGCGTCGAGGACGTCGCGGTCGAGCTGGACTCCGGCACGGTCACGGTGACCAGCGCCGGCCCGCTGGAGCGGGCCGACGTGGACGCCGCCGTCACCGAGGCCGGGTACGCGCTGGTCTGACAGGTCTGACGAGGCACGCCATGACGAGCACCACCGAGGGGCACGACGTCGAGCTGCTGATCGACGGGATGACCTGCGCGTCCTGCGCGAACCGCATCGAGCGGAAGCTGAACAAGCTCGAGGGCGTCGAGGCCAGCGTCAACTACGCGACCGAGAAGGCCTGGGTGAGCTTCCCGGTCGCGGTGTCCACCGACGACCTGCTGGCCACCGTGGAGGCGGCCGGCTACCACGCCCGGCTGCCCGCGCCCCGCCCGTCCGCGGGCGCCGCCGGCACGCCGCAGCCCGGCGCGGGGGACGCGGGGGACACGGGGGACCTCGGGGACATCGACCAGCGCCGGCTCGGCCTGCGCCTGGCGGTGGCCGTGGTGCTCAGCGTCCCGGTCCTCGTGCTCGGCATGGTGCCGGGCGTGGCGGTGCCGGGGGAGGGCTGGATCTCGCTGGCGCTCGCCACCCCGGTGGTGTGGTGGGCCGGCTGGCCGTTCCACCGGGCCGCGGCGATCAACGCCCGTCACGGCAGCACCACGATGGACACGCTGGTCTCGCTCGGCGTCACCGCCTCCTGGCTGTGGTCGCTGGTCGCGCTGTTCACCGGCGGCGACCTCTACCTCGAGGCCGCCGCGGTGGTCACGACGTTCCTGCTCGCCGGCCGGTGGTTCGAGGGGCGCTCCAAGCGCCGCGCCGGCGACGCGCTGCGCGCGCTGATGTCGCTGGGCGCCCACGAGGTGGCGGTGCTGCGCGACGGCGTTGAGGTGCGGGTGCCGGTCGAGGCGCTCGCGGTGGGCGACCGGTTCGTGGTCCGCCCGGGCGAGAAGGTCGCCACCGACGGCGTCGTCGAGGACGGCACCTCCGCGGTCGACGCCTCGATGGTCACCGGGGAGTCGGTGCCGGTCGAGGTCGGCCCGGGCGCCGCCGTGGTCGGCGCCACCGTCAACGCGGGTGGCCGGCTGGTGGTGCGCGCGACCCGGGTCGGCGCCGACACCCAGCTGTCCCGGATGGCGCGGCTGGTGGAGCAGGCGCAGACCGGCAAGGCGCCGGTCCAGCGCCTCGCCGACCGGGTCTCGGGGGTCTTCGTGCCGATCGTGATCGGCCTGTCGCTGCTCACCCTGGCCGGCTGGCTGCTCGCCGGCGCGGCCGCCTCGGCGGCGTTCACGGCCGCGGTCGCGGTGCTGATCATCGCCTGCCCCTGCGCGCTGGGCCTGGCCACCCCGACCGCGCTGCTGGTCGGCACCGGCCGCGGCGCCCAGCTCGGGATCCTGATCCGCGGCCCGGAGGTGCTGGAGTCCACCCGCCGCGTCGACACGGTCGTGCTCGACAAGACCGGGACCGTCACCACCGGCCGGATGGCGCTGGTCTCGGTGGTCGCCGCGGACGGCGAGGCCACCGAGCAGGTACGCCGGACCGCGGCCGCGCTCGAGGCCGGGTCGGAGCACCCGGTGGCCCGCGCGATCGTCGGGCCGTACCTCGACGACCCCGCGCTGCCCCCGGTCACCGACTTCGCGAACCTCGAGGGGCTCGGCGTCCAGGGCCGCGTCGCGGACCACGTCGTACTCGCGGGGCGGCCGGGGCTGCTCGCCGAGCGCGGCCTGCCGCTCCCGCCGGAGCTGGCCGCGGCCGTGGAGGAGGCCCAGGCCCGCGGCCGGACCGCGGTGGCGGTCGGCTGGGACGGCCGCGCCCGCGGCGTGCTGGTCGTGGCCGACACCGTGAAGCCGACCTCCGCCGAGGCGGTGGCCCGGCTCCGCGACCTCGGGCTGGCGCCGGTGCTGCTCACCGGCGACCACGAGCGGGTGGCCCGCGCGGTGGCCGCCGAGGTCGGCATCACCGAGGTGGTCGCCGACGTGCTGCCCGCCGACAAGGTCGACGTCGTCAAGCGGCTCCAGGACTCCGGCCGGGTCGTGGCCATGGTCGGCGACGGCGTCAACGACGCCGCCGCGCTGGCCCAGGCCGACCTCGGGCTCGCGATGGGTACCGGCACCGACGTCGCCATCGAGGCCAGTGACCTGACCCTGGTGCGCGGGGACCTCCGGGTCGCCGCGGACGCTGTCCGCCTCTCCCGGCGTACCCTCGCCACGATCCGCGGCAACCTGTTCTGGGCGTTCGCCTACAACGTCGCCGCGCTGCCCCTGGCCGCCGCCGGCCTGCTCAACCCGATGATCGCCGGCGCCGCCATGGCGTTCTCCTCGGTCTTCGTCGTCACCAACAGCCTGCGGCTGCGGCGCTTCCGGTGAGTCTGCCGGGGTAGTCCGTGACGATCTGGCCCTCCTACTGGCCGGTACGGGGCCCGAACGTCACGGACTACCCCCGGGGTTGCCGGCCCCCCGGCCCCCGGGGACGGCCGGCCTCAGCAGGTCGCGAACAGCACCGGCCCGGAGCTGAGGTCGGAGAGCACGTACGCCCCCGGCCGGGGCACCAGCTCCATCAGCACCAGGTCCCCGTCGGCGGTGACCGAGCGCACCGAGAACCGGTCGCCGAAGTCACCACCCTGGCCGGGGGCCGGGCCGCGGACCAGGGCGGCCCGGGTGTCGGCGTTGGTCCGGGCCTGGTCCGCGCCGTCGAAGGACATCACGACCCGCACGTGCCGGTCCGGCTGCACCGACATCGCGAACCCCTCGACCGGGTTCACCTGGCCGGCCGCGCGCAGCAGCTGGGCGCCGGCGGCCTGGTCCGCGGCGTCGGCGTGGCCCATCGCGAGCGCGGAGCAGGTGTAGTCGCCGTCATAGATCGCCGCGCTCAGCGGGGAGCCGCTGGCGTCGGCGACGTGGGTGAGCTGCTCCGAGGGCCCGTCGCCGGAGCCGGCGGCCCCCACGGCCCGTCGCAGGTAGGAGGCGTTGTCGCTGGTCAGCACCAGGTGGTCGGCGGCGTCCAGCGCGACGTACTGCAGCTCGGGGGTCAGGTCCGGGCCGATCGTGCCCAGCAGGTCCTCGCCGCCGTCCCACACGCCGGTGTCGGTCGAGGGGCGGGTGTAGCCGGCCTCCTCGAGGTCGGTGCCGATCCGGTCGAAGTCGGTGCCGTCGGGCAGGTGCAGGATCACCACCGCGCCCCGGGTGGACTGGCTGAACAGCTCCCAGTCCGCGGTCGCGGGGGAGAAGCCGTACGTCGTCTGCAGCACCGGCGCGGACTGCACCAGGGCCGAGCTGGAGGTCAGGTCGGCGTCGTACCCCCGGCCGAGGAAGTGCCGCAACCGGCCCACCGGCGACGACGCCGACAGCGACGCGCCCAGCTCGTGGCGGACCGCCGCCCAGTCGGTCCAGGACAGCCGCTCGGCGTCCGGGGGCGCGAGCGCGACCGCGCGCTGCAGCGTGGTCCGGTCGTGCTGGTGCCACCACCAGGCGCCGCCGCCCGCGACGGCGAGGAGCACGACCAGCAACGCGGCCAGGACGACGGCGAGCGGTCGCTTGCGCACGTGGTCTCCTGTCCGGGGGCGGGCAGGTGTGAGACTAACGCCATGGCCTCCAGGGACGTGCTCGCCGCCGGTGCCGTGGTCTTCGGGCGGGGACGCACGGTGCTGCTGGTGCACCGGCCGCGGTACGACGACTGGTCGTTCCCCAAGGGCAAGCTCGACCCGGGCGAGCACCCGGTCACCGCGGCCGTCCGCGAGGTCGCCGAGGAGACCGGCCTGCGGGTCCGGCTGGGCCTGCCGCTGCCGTCGCTGCGCTACCGCAACGGCGGGGACCGGATGAAGACCGTCTACTACTGGACCGGCCGGGCCGTGGACGGCGAGGACGTGAGCGGCTACCTCCCCAACGACGAGATCGACGCCGTGGAGTGGGTCGACCGCGACGAGGCCGAGCGGCGGCTGACCTACCCTCACGACCGCGACACCCTGCGCCGGGCCCGCGAGCTGCCCACGAAGACCCGGGCGCTGGTGGTGCTGCGCCACGGCGCCGCCCGCTCGCGCAAGGCCTGGCGGCACGACGACCGGATCCGCCCGCTGGTGCACGCCGGTCAGGAGCAGGCCCGCGCGCTGGTGCCGCTGCTCGGGGCGTACGACGTGAGCCGGGTGGTCTCCTCGAGCAGCACCCGGTGCGTGGCGACGGTGGCGCCGTACGCCGACGCGAGCGGCTGGAAGGTCGAGTCCGAGGACGGGCTGACCGAGGAGGGGGCGACCGCCGGGTCGGTGCTGGCCGTGGTCGACGGCCTGCTCGCGGGTGACGACGGCGCGGTGATCTGCACCCACCGCCCGGTGCTGCCCGCGGTCTTCGACGCGCTCGGGGTCGAGGACCCGCAGCTCGACCCCGCCGGGATGCTGGTCGCCCACGTCCGCAAGGGGCGGGTGGTGGCCACCGAGGTGCAGCAGCCCCGCTGAATGCCACCCGCGGGCAGGCCGGTGCACGTGACGCTCGTCCCAGGCCCGGCCCGATGTCGTCCAACCGGTCGGTGACGTTCACCCCTCGTTCACCGACGGCCACGGAACCCGTCACCTCGGCTCCCTACCTTCACTGGTGTCATCCCCGAGAAAGACATCAGGAGATCCGAAGTGAAGCGCACTTCCATCCGCCGCGCCGCCCTGCCCGGCATTGCCGTCCTGGGCCTGGCGGTCTCCGTCTCCGCCTGCGCCGCGGGCAACGAGACCAGCAACTCCGGCAGCGCCAGCGGCAGCCTGAGCGGCACGCTCAACGGCGGCGGCTCGTCGGCCCAGGAGTCCGCCATGAGCGCCTGGCGCGCCGGCTTCCAGAGCCAGAACGGTGACGGCGTCACCGTCAACTACGACCCCGTCGGCTCGGGCACCGGCCGGGCGAACTTCATCTCCGGCGCCTACATGTTCGCCGGCTCCGACGCCGCGCTGAGCACCGACGCCGGTGAGCTGGACAAGGCCAAGCAGCGCTGCGGCGGCGACGTCATCGAGGTCCCGGACTACGTGAGCCCGATCGCGGTCATCTACCACCTCGACGGTGTCGACAACCTGCAGCTGTCGCCGGAGACCCTCGCCGACATCTTCGCCGGCAAGATCACCACGTGGGACGACCCGGCGATCGCCAAGGACAATCCGGACGCCCAGCTGCCCTCGACCCGGATCACCCCCGTGCACCGCGCGGACGACTCCGGCACCACCGAGAACTTCACCGACTACCTCAACCAGGCGTCCAACGGGCACTGGAAGTGGGAGAAGGACGGCGTGTGGCCGATCAAGGGCGGCGAGTCCGGCGAGGGCACCTCCGGCCTGGTGGCCGCGGTCAAGGCCGGCCAGGGCACCATCGGCTACGCCGACGAGAGCCAGGCCGGTGACCTCGGCCAGGCCGCGATCAAGGTCGGCTCGTCGTACAACAAGCCGAGCGCCGAGGGCGCCGCGAAGGTGCTCGCGGTCTCCCCGAAGGTCCCCGGCCGGGGCAAGAACGACATGGCGATCGCGGTCGACCGCACCACGACGGAGCCGGGCGCCTACCCGATCATGCTGACGTCGTACCTCATCGCCTGCCCGACCTACGACAACGCCAACGACGCCGCGCTGGTCAAGGGCTTCATGTCCTACATCGTCTCCGACGCCGGTCAGAAGGCCGCGGCGGAGCAGGCGGGCTCGGCGCCGCTGGACCCCAAGCTGGCGAGCGAGGCCTCCTCGATCATCGACCAGATCTCCGGGAAGTAGCCATACAGCGTCAACAGCGTCAACCGCGTGCGGCGGGCCGGTCCGACCGGCCCGCCGCACACGGGCGTTCCCACCCGCATCACCGTCGGCCACTCGGGGCCGGCCGCCCGGGGGGCTGACCGGAGCAGATCCGACCAGGTCCCGAGCAGAACCGAGCAGCCGCACCCAGCAAGGAGCATCGTGTCCGTCACCACCTCACCGGAGCAGGACGCGCCGGAGACCACCAGGGCGGCGAAGCCACCCCGCAGCAGGGGGGACCGGCTCTTCGCCGGTGTCTCCCGCGCGGCCGGCCTGTTCATCCTCTTGGCCCTGGCCGGCGTCTTCGTCTTCCTCGCGATCGAGGGCTGGCCCGGCCTGAGCGCGGCCCGGGACACCTACGCGCCCAACCACGACTTCTTGTCGTACGTGTGGCCGCTCGTCTACGGCACGGTGCTCTCCTCGGTGCTGGCCCTGGCGGTCGCGGTCCCGCTGGCCTTCGGGATCGCACTGTTCATCTCCCACTACGCGCCCCGCCGGCTCGCGGTTCCGGTCGCCTTCGTCATCGACCTGCTCGCCGCGGTGCCCTCGGTCGTCTTCGGCCTGTGGGGCGCCCGGGCGCTGGCGGTCTGGCTGGTGCCGGCGCAGCAGTGGCTGGACCACCACGCCGGCTGGCTGCCGTTCTTCGCCGGCCCGGCCTCGGTGACCGGCCGCACGGTCTTCACCGCCGCGCTGGTGCTGGCGGTGATGATCCTGCCGATCACCACCGCGATCTCGCGGGAGGTGTTCGCCCAGACCCCGCGACTGGACCAGGAGGCCGCGCTGGCGCTGGGTGCGACCCGCTGGGAGGCGATCCGCCTCTCGGTGTTCCCCTACGCCCGCTCCGGCATGGTCTCGGCCGTGATGCTGGGCCTGGGCCGGGCCCTGGGCGAGACGATGGCGGTCGCGATGGTGCTCTCCGCCTCGCCGGTGGTGACGCTCAACCTGATCTCCAGCACCAACCCCGCCACCGTGGCCTCGAACATCGCCTCGAGCTTCGCCGAGGCCACCCCGGCCAAGCTGCACGTGCTGATCGCGACCGGCCTGGTGCTGTTCGCGGTGACGTTCCTGGTGAACTTCGCGGCCCGGTGGGTCGTCAGCCGGAACGAACGGAGGATGGCCCGATGACCGCCGACCTCGGCACCCGGGACCTGCCCGCGCGGGACCTGGCCGTCCCGATGCGGCTCGCCCGCCCCCGGCTGCCCCGCTGGGCGCCGGCGCTGGCCGGCGTACTCGTGCTGGCAGCCGCCGGGCTGCCGGCGCTGCTGCTGGGCTGGTCGCTGATCGGCTGGCTGGCGCTGGCCTGGGTGGCGTTCCTGGTCGCGCTGCCGGCGTGGTCGTGGGCGGTGGAGAACCGCCGCGCGGCGGTCGACCGGCTGATGACCTCGCTGATCTGGTCCGCCTTCGGCCTCGCGGTGCTCCCGCTGGCCTGGCTGATCTGGACCGTGGTCAGCAAGGGCGCGCCGGTGGTCGACGGCGAGTTCCTCACCTACTCGATGCGCAACATCACCGGCGCCGGCGGCGGCATCTTCCATGCGCTGATCGGCACGCTGCTGGTCACGCTGGCCGCCGCGGTGATCTCGGTGCCGGTGGGCATCTTCGCCGCGATCTATCTCGTGGAGTACGCCGCCGGCTCGCGCATCGGCCGCTGGATCACGTTCCTGGTCGACGTGATGACCGGCATCCCCTCGATCGTGGCCGGCCTGTTCGCGCTGTCGCTGATCGTGCTGCTGCTCGGCCCCGAGACCCGGATGGGCTTCGGCGGCTCGATCGCGCTGTCGCTGCTGATGATCCCGATCGTGGTGCGCTCGACCGAGGAGATGCTGCGGCTGGTGCCCGGCCACCTCCGGGAGGCGTCGTACGCCCTGGGCGTGCCGAAGTGGCGCACGATCTCTAAGGTGGTGCTCCCGACCTCGATCGGGGGCATCATCACGGGGGTGACCCTCGCGATCGCCCGGGTGATCGGCGAGACCGCCCCGCTGCTGGTCATCGCCGGCAAGACCGACTCGGTGAACTGGAACCTGTTCAACGAGCGGATGACCACGCTGCCGGTCTACATCTACTACTCCTTCACCCAGCCGGGCGTCGCGCCGGTCGGCAGCACCGTGGCGCCGGGGATCCCGCGCGCCTGGGGCGCCGCGCTGGTGCTGATCGTGATCGTCATGCTGCTGAACCTGCTCGCGCGGGTCATCGGCCGGCTGCTCGCCCCCAAGAAGGGCTGACCCCCGGCGACCCCGGGCCCGCTTCTTCACCAGACAAAGGAACCCACCATGGCCAAGAGCATCGACGTCTCCGACCTGGACATCTACTACGGCGACTTCCTCGCCGTGCAGGGCGTGAACATGACCATCAAGGCGCGGTCGGTCACCGCGTTCATCGGCCCGTCGGGGTGCGGCAAGTCGACCATGCTGCGCTCGCTGAACCGGATGCACGAGGTGATCCCCGGGGCCCGGGTCGAGGGCAAGATCACCGTGGACGGGCAGTCGCTCTACGACCCCGCGATCGACCCGGTCGAGGTGCGCCGCCAGATCGGCATGGTCTTCCAGCGCCCCAACCCGTTCCCGACGATGTCGGTCTACGAGAACGTCCTGGCCGGCAACCGGCTCAACGCCCGGAAGCTGAAGAAGGCCGAGGCCGACGACGTGGTCGAGCGCTCGCTGCGCCACGCCAACCTGTGGAACGAGGTCAAGGACCGGCTGAACAAGCCCGGCATGGGCCTCTCCGGCGGCCAGCAGCAGCGGCTGTGCATCGCCCGCGCGATCGCCGTCGAGCCGCAGGTGCTGCTGATGGACGAGCCCTGCTCGGCCCTCGACCCGATCTCCACCTCCGCGATCGAGGACCTGATCCACGAGCTGAAGTCCGATTACACGATCGTGATCGTCACCCACAACATGCAGCAGGCCGCCCGGGTCTCCGACGAGACCGGCTTCTTCAACCTCAAGGCCACCGGCGAGCCCGGCCACCTGGTGGAGTTCAACCCCACCAAGAAGATGTTCACCAACCCCGACAACGAGTCCACCGAGGCCTACATCTCCGGCCGGTTCGGCTGATCGCTTCGGGTAGTCCGTGACGTTCCGGCCCCGGAGGAGCCCCCGGAGGGGCCCGAACGTCACGGACTACCCGCGGGAGCTCCAGCCCGACGTCGCCCACCGGGCCTGTGGATGACGCGCAGCACCGCGGCGCGTTCGGCGCCAGCATCGAGGGGTGCCGTTCATCCCTCCCCTCGACGATCCGTGGCCCGGGCTGGTCCCGCCGGTGCGTGTCGACCCCGCGGGCAAGGTCGGCCCCACGCGCAAGCAGGCCCGCGGCCCGGGCTGGCGCAGGACGAGCCGGGGGCTCTACGTGCCGGCCGAGGTCGATGGAAGTGACCTGCGCCAGCGGAT
This sequence comes from Nocardioides panaciterrulae, assembly GCF_013409645.1. Taxonomy (NCBI): domain Bacteria; kingdom Bacillati; phylum Actinomycetota; class Actinomycetes; order Propionibacteriales; family Nocardioidaceae; genus Nocardioides; species Nocardioides panaciterrulae. Next base: position 558,910 of record NZ_JACCBG010000001.1, read on the forward strand.
CGTGGAGGCGGCGGCCGTCCTGCCGTCGTACGGCGGGGTCGCCGGCTGGGCGGCGCTCGCCTGGTGCGGAGGGCGGTGGTTCGACGGGCTGCACCCCGGTGGCGCGAGCCGCCGACCTGTCACTCTCGTGACCAGCTGCCAGGACGTGCGCAGCCAGGCGGGTATCACCATCTCGGCCGAGCGCCTGGACCCGCGCGAGATCGTCGTGGTCCAGGGACTTCGGGTGACCATCCCTGCCCGTGCCGTGGCGTTCGAGGCCCGCTACGCGCGCTCGTTGGGGGCCGCGGTGGAGTGCATCGACATGGCCGCCTACTCGGATCTCGTCTCGCTCGAGGAGTGCGCGCAGTATGCGGCGAAGCTCAACGGCTGGACCGGCATCCCACGCTTTCGCGAGGCGATCCCGTTGGCCGACGAGAACGCATGGTCGCCCCAGGAGGTGTTCATGCGGCGCGTGTGGACGGTCGACGCCGGCATGCCCCGGCCGCTGTGCAACCGCCCGGTCTTCGACGAGAACGGGCGACACATCGGCACCCCCGACCTGATCGATCCGGTCGCAGGGGTGGTCGGGGAGTACGAGGGCAAGCTGCACCTCGAGGGTGCCCAGCGCTCGCGTGACGTGCGCCGGGAGGGGCTGTTCCGCGGGCTGGGCCTGGAGTACGTCACCATGCTGGCCGGCGATTGCGCCAGCCCCTCCGACTTCATCCGCCGGCTCCAGGAGGCGTACGCCCGCTCGCAGTGGATCCCTCCGGAGGACCGGCGATGGCGGATGCAGCCCCCGCCCTGGTGGACCGACACCTCGACCGTGCACTCCCGCCGGACGCTGCCGGAGTGGGAGCGTGCGCGGTTGCTGCGGTATCGAGCGGCTTGAGCTGGTGGGTCAGGGGGTAGTCCGTGACGCTCGGGCCCCCTACCGGCCGGTAGGAGGGCCAAAACGTCACGGACTACCCGGACGACCCGGACGACCCGAAAGCCCGGCGACTCAGGCCGGGATCAGCAGGTGCAGCACGCCGTAGACGATCGCGGCGGCGATGCCGGCCGCCGGGACGGTGAGCACCCAGGCGATGACGATCGACTTGGCGACGCCCCACCGGACCGCGGAGAAGCGCTTGGTGGCGCCGGCGCCCATCACCGAGGAGGTGATCACGTGGGTGGTGGAGATCGGGGCCTGGTAGGCGAAGGCGGTGGTGTAGAGCACCGCGGAGGCGACCGCCTCGGCGGAGAAGCCGCGCGCGGGGTCCAGGTGGATGATCCGGCGACCCAGGGTCCGCATCACCCGCCAGCCGCCCGACCAGGTCCCCAGCGAGATCGCCGCGGCCGCGGAGCAGATGACCCAGACGGGCAGGCCGTCGTCGGCCGAGACGTAGCCGCCGGTGACCAGGGCCAGGAAGATCACGCCCATCGTCTTCTGCGCGTCCTGCAGGCCGTGGCCGAGCGCCATGCCGGCCGCCGAGACGGTCTGCGCGGCGCGGAAGCCGCGGCCGATGCGGTGCGGGTTCCGCTTCCGGAACACCCACAAGATGCCCAGCATCAGCAGGAACGCGAGCAGGAAGCCGACGATCGGCGAGACCACCATCGGGATGATCACCTTGTCGGTGATCACCGACCACTTCACGGTGGTGCCCGAGACCAGCGCGGCGCCGATCAGGCCCCCGATCAGGGCGTGCGAGGAGGACGAGGGCAGCCCGAAGTACCAGGTGATCAGGTTCCAGACGATGGCGCCGAACAGGCCGCCCATGACCACGATCAGGCCGTGGGTGCCGGGGGGTGGGCTGATCACGCTGCCGACGGTGTTGGCCACCTCCTGGCCGAGGAACGCGCCGACGAAGTTCATGACCGCGGCGAGCAGCAGCGCGATGCGGGGGGTCAGCGCGCGCGTCGAGACCGAGGTCGCGATGGCGTTGGCGGCGTCGTGGAAGCCGTTGGTGTAGTCGAAGACGAGGGCGACGACGACCACCGCGATGATGATCGCGAGTGTCATGCGCTCAGGACTCCTTGACCGCGATCTGCTCCACCGTGTTGGCGACCTTCTCGAAGGCGTCGATCGCACCTTCGAGCGACTCGACGATGTCCTTGAGCTTGAGCACCTCCATCGCCTTGTACTCGCCGGAGAACAGGTTGGCGAGCGTACGACGGTGGTTCTTGTCGCCGGCGTTCTCGAGCCGGTTGATCTCGATCCAGTACTCCTCGAGGCTCTGCATCGACTGCAGCTGCGGCATCGCCGCGGCGGTCACCTCGGCGCACCGCTGGATCACCTCGACCTGCGCGGACAGGTCCGTGGGCAGGTCCTTGACCTCGTAGAGCAGGATCTGGTCGACGACCTCGTCCATCATGTCCATGACGTCGTCGAGCCCCGAGGCGAGCGAGTAGATGTCCTCGCGGTCGAACGGCGTGACGAAGGTGCTGTTGACCCGGCGCACGATCGCGTGCGTGGTCTCGTCCGCGGCGTGCTCCGCCTCCCGCATCCGGCGGGCGACGTCCTCACGGTCCGAGGTGTCGCTGAGCATCTCGGCGAGCAGTCCGGCCCCGGTCACGAGGTGCTGGGCCGACTCGGTGAACAGGTCGTAGAAGGTGCTGTCGACAGGGCGGAATCGCAAACCCACGGAGTACTCCTGGTGAGGAGGAGAAGAACGGCACTCATGCTAGGGGGTCGGTCGCGCAGATCCACAAGTCAGGGCCGTGTCAAGCGCCGGTACGCCGCCGCCGCTGCCGCTCGATCAGGGCCTCCTGCAGATGCACCGGACCCCGGCTGCGGGCCCAGCTGCCATCGCTGCCGAGCTGCCAGGCGTCGGTCTCGGGGTCGAACGCCAGTGCCAGCATGCCCGCCACGGCGTCGCGCTCCTCCTCGCCCGGCAGCTCCACCAGCACCTCCACCCGCCGGTCGAGGTTGCGGTGCATCATGTCCGCCGAGCCGATCAGCGCGGTCGGCTCCCCGCCGTTCTCGAACCAGTAGACCCGGCTGTGCTCGAGGAACCGGCCGAGCACCGAGCGCACCTCGATCGACTCCGACAGCCCGGGTACGCCGGGCCGCAACGCGCAGATGCCCCGCACCAGCAGCTGGATGGGCACCCCGGCCTGGGAGGCGAGGTAGAGCGCGTCGATCACCGCTTCGTCGACGATCGAGTTGGCCTTGAACCGGATCCGGGCCGGCCGCCCGGCCTGGTGGTGGTGGATCTCCCGGTGGATCTGCTCGACCAGCCCGGTGCGCACCGAGTCCGGCGCGACCAGCAGCCCGCTGTAGATCGCGTTGCGCGACCACCCGGAGAGGTTGTTGAACAGGTGGGCGACGTCCTCGGTGATCCGGGCGTCGGTGGTGATCAGCCCGAGGTCCTCGTACATCCGGGCGGTCTTGCCGTTGTAGTTGCCGGTGCCGATGTGGGCGTAGCGGCGGATCCCGTCGGGCTCGTCGCGCACCACCAGGCACAGCTTGCAGTGGGTCTTGAGGCCGACCAGGCCGTAGACGACGTGGCAGCCGGCCTGCTCCAGCTTGCGCGCCCAGCCGATGTTGGCCTGCTCGTCGAAGCGGGCCTTGATCTCGACGATCACCAGCACCTGCTTGCCGGACTCGGCGGCGTCGATCAGGGCGTCGATGATCGGGGAGTCGCCGGAGGTGCGGTAGAGCGTCTGCTTGATCGCCAGCACGTGCGGGTCGGCGGCGGCCTGCTCGATGAACCGCTGCACCGAGGTGGCGAAGGAGTCGTAGGGGTGGTGCAGCAGCACGTCGTGGCGCCGGGCCGCCTTGAACACGTCGACCGGGGCGGCCGACTCGACCTCGGCGAGCCGCGGGTGCGTGGTGGGCACGAACGCTGGGAATTTCAGCTCCTCGCGCGGCAGGTCGGCGATGTCGTGCAGCCCGCGCAGGTCCAGCGGGCCGGCCAGGTGGAAGACCTCGTCGGTGGAGATGCCGAGCTCGGAGGCCAGCAGCTCCAGCACCGCGGGGGAGATCGACTCCTCCACCTCCAGCCGCACCGGTGGGCCGAACCGGCGGCGCAGCAGCTCCTTCTCCAGCGCCGCGAGCAGGTTCTCGGCGTCGTCCTCCTCGACCTCGAGGTCCTCGTTGCGGGTCACCCGGAAGCTGTGCACCTCGAGCACCTCCATGCCCGGGAAAAGCCGCCGCAGATGCTCGCGGATCACGTCCTCCAGCGGCACGAACCGCTGGTTGCCCAGCGGCACGAAGCGGGCGAAGATCGGCGGCACCTTGACCCGGGCGAAGTGCTCCTTGCCGGTCTTGGGGTTGCGCACGAGCACCGCGAGGTTCAGCGAGAGCCCCGAGATGTAGGGGAAAGGGTGCGCAGGGTCGACCGCCAGCGGGGTCAGCACGGGGAAGACCCGGTCGCGGAACAGCCGCTTGCAGTACTTCTGCTCGTCGCGGTCCAGCTCCTCCCAGCGCACCAGCGAGATGCCCGCGTCCCGCAGCGCCGGGACGATCTCCTCGCGGAAGCAGTGGGCGTGCCGCTTCATCAGCTCCCGAGAGACCGTCCAGATCTGCTCCAGCACCTCGCGCGGCAGCAGCCCCGAGGCGGCGCGGACGGCGACGCCGGCGGCGATCCGGCGCTTCAGGCCGGCCACCCGGACCATGAAGAACTCGTCGAGGTTGCTGGTGAAGATCGCCAGGAACCGGACCCGCTCCAGCAGCGGCAGCTCCGGGTCCTCGGCCAGCTCGAGGACCCGCTGGTTGAAGTGCAGCCAGGACAGCTCCCGGTCCAGGAACCGGTCGTCATACTTCTCGACCGCGGCCAGCTCGGCGTCGTCGGGGAAGTACGGCGGCTCCACGTCGAAGGTCTCGTGGCCGCCGCGCTCCTCGACCGGCTGGGCGACGCTCGGGACCGTCTCGGGACTCATCGGCCCAGTGTGGCCCCGGCAGGTGAACGGCAGGTGACGCTCACGGGCGCGAAAGACGCGAGGCGTACCGGAGGCGCACCCGAGGCGTACCTGGCGCGGCATGGGGTACAACTCTGTGCATGGAAGGTTGCGCCAGGGGGGTGCACCGCGGCTTCGACGCGCGCCCGTCGAGCGCCGCCGGCGCCCGGCGGCTGGTGCGCGAGGAGCTGGCGCGCGCCGGTCGTGAGGACCTGCGCGACGCCGCCGAGCTGCTGGTCACCGAGCTGGTGACCAACGCGCTCGTGCACAGCGGCACGCCCATGGAGGTGTGCGCCTCCGTCGGAGTCGACGGCTTGTACGTCGAGGTCCACGACGCCAGCCCGCAGCTGCCGCTGGTGCGCCACCACGCCGACCTGGCCGGGACCGGGCGGGGGCTGCGGCTGCTCCAGCACATGGCGGACCGGTGGGGCGCGGAGCCGCGCAGCGGGGGCAAGTGTGTCTGGTTCGAGCTGACCTCCGGCGAGCACGCCGACGAGTGGCTGGCCGCGACCCTCACCGGGGTCGAGCAGCTGGCGCTGCGCGAGGACCCGCCCGACGCCGTACTGATCGAGCTGCTCAACGTGCCGCTGCTGCTGCACCAGGCCTGGGCCCAGCACGCCGAGGCGCTGCTGCGCGAGCACCTCCTCACCACGATCGGCGAGGACGACGGCCCGGCGGCGCTGCAGGCGCACGCGGCGGCGAGCAAGGCGCTCGGGCTGCTGCTGGAGCAGCTGCCCGACCCGTCGCTGGCCGAGGACCCCGACCAGCTGATGTCGAGCGCGGTGGAGCCGGTGGTCTCGCGGCCGCGGCTGGTGGTCGCGGTGCCGCGGGGGTCGCTGCGCGGGTTCCGGATGCTCGACGAGCTCCTCGACGCGGCGCTGGCGCTCGCCGAGGCCGGGGTGCTGTTGAACCCGCCGACCCAGCCGGAGATCCGCACGTTCCGGCGGTGGATCTGCCACGAGGTGCTGCGCCAGGGCGAGGGCGGCCGGCCCACGCCGTGGACGGACCAGAGCGACGCCGCGCCGCCGGCCACCGACCCCCTGCCGAGCGAGGTGCTCGAGGAGATCGCCGGCGCGACCGCGGCGCTGGTCGCGGCCGACGACGCCGACGGTATCGTGGCGCTCAGCCCCACCGCGCTCGCGCTGCTCGGCTACGACACGGCCGCGGAGCTGGTCGGCCGGCGGCTGCTCGCGATGATCCCGTCCCGCTACCGGCAGGCCCACCTGGCCGGCTTCACCATGCACCTCGCCAACGGCCGGGCCCCGCTGCTGGGCCATCCGGTCCGGGTGCCGGCCCTGCGCCGGGACGGCTCGGAGGTCATCGTCGAGCTGCTCGTCGAGGCCCGCCGCCTGCCCGGCGGCCGGCGGCTGTTCGTCGCCGAGCTGCGACCGTGACGGGCGGGCGGGGCCCGCGTCGCCGATCGGGGACGAATTCGGCGAACTCGCCTGTATTGAATCCGGATCGGGTCTAGAGTCCACAGCGTGACCCCCGGTGCCGCGACCAGCCTCCCTGTCGAGGACGGCGGCGGCGCGGGATCGACGGCGCCGAAGCGGGCCTACCGGTCGCCGCTGCGCGCCCAGCAGGCGGCGCAGACCCGGGAGGCGGTGCTCCGGGCGGCGGTCGAGCTGTTCTCGGCGGACGGCTGGGCGGCCACCGGCATCCGCGACGTCGCCAGGCGTGCCGGGGTGTCGGTGGAGACCGTCTACGGCCGGCACGGGTCCAAGCTCGGGCTGCTGCTGGCGGCGGTGGACGTGGGGGTCGTCGACGACACCGAGCCCCAGGCCCTGGCCGAGCGGCCCGCGGTGGCCGCGCTCGGGGTGGGCACCCGCCGGGACCGGGCCGGGGCGGCCGCTCGGGTCAGCAGCAGCATCAACGGCCGGATGGCCGGGCTGTCCCGGGCGCTGCGCCAGGCGGCGGCGGTCGACGCTGCGGCCGCGGAGCGGCTCCGGGAGCTGGAGGAGCGGCGGCGTTCCGACGTCGCCACCGGCCTCGGACGGCTGCTCGGCGCCCCGGCGACGGACGAGGCGCGCGACGCGGTGTGGGCGCTCACCTCGGCCGAGGTCTACGACCTGCTGGTGACCTCGTCGGGCTGGAGTGTGGCCGGCTACGAGCGATGGCTCACCGCAGAGATCCTGCACGCGGTCGGCGAGGCGCCGGCTCGAGACGAACGGAGCATGTGATGGCGCGTCCCTGGCTGCGCGAGGGCAGTGTGGAGCGGACCGTGGCGGCGGCGCCGGAGGAGGTCTACCGCCTGCTGGGCGACGTGACGTCGACCGGTGAGCGCAGCGCGGAGTGCCGGCGCGCGGCCTGGCTGCCGGACAGCCCCGCCGAGCCGGTGGTCGGCGCCCGGTTCCGGGGCCACAACCGGTCCGGCCTCGCCCGCTGGAGCCGGGTCTGCGAGGTGGTCGAGGCGACCCCCGGCGAGGCGTTCGCCTTCCGCACGATCCCCGAACGGCGCGATCCCTCGCGGCAGGACTCGACCATCTGGCGCTACGACCTGGCGCCCGTCGACGGGGGCACCCGCGTCCGGCACTCCTACGAGATCACCCAGGAGCCGCGCCCGTTCTTCAAGCGGGTCTACGGGGTGCTGCTCCCGCACCACCGCGACATGCGCCCGGCCATGGCGCAGACCCTCGAGGCGTTGGCCCGCAGCTGCGCCGAGCCGGCGACGCGCTAGCCCGCGGCGCCGTCAGCGCGGCACCGGGTGGCCCTCTCTGGGGGGAGAGAGGGCCACCCCGTGTCGGGCTGACGCCCGCGGTGGCGTCGGCGCCGGGCGTGAGATCGGCCATTACCCGCCAGTAGGGTGAGCGCGTGAGTCCCCACCCGACCCTGACCAAGCTCAACGACCGTCTCCAGGCCGCCACCCTGCGCGGCCTGCTGACGCTGCCGGAGCAGGCGCAGCGCCGCCTGGCCGGGCCGCCGGTGGTCCGCGACGGGCAGACGCTGGCCACCGACACCCAGCTGATGCTGCGCCTGCTCCGGTTGGCCCGCGAGCCCGGCGTGGAGACGCTGCCGATCCCCGCCGGCCGCCGCGCCCTGGACCGGCAGACCGCGATGAGCGCCGGCCGACAGCCGATCGGCGCGGTCCGCAGCCTGAACGTCGCGGGTCGGCCGGCCCGTCTCTACCTGCCCACCGGCGCCGCCACGACCGGCCCGACGCTGCTCTTCCTGCACGGCGGCGGCTGGGTCTACGGCGGCCTGGCCTCCCACGACGGCACCTGCCGGTTCCTCGCCGAGCGCAGCGGGGTGCGGGTGCTGGCGGTCGACTACCGGCTCGCCCCGGAGGACCCGTTCCCGGCGGCGTACGACGACGCCCGCGCGGCGTACCGCTGGCTGGTCGACAACGCCAGGGCGGTCGGCGCCGACCGCGACCGGCTCGCGGTCGGAGGCGACTCCGCCGGCGGCTGCCTGGCCGCGACCACCGCGATCGAGGCCGCCCGGGAGGGGCTGCCGCTGGCCTTCCAGCTGCTGGTCTATCCCGGCACCGACCACACCGCGACCGCCGGCAGCCGGGCCACGTTCAGCGAGGGGTTCTACCTCACCAAGGACTTCATGGACCTGGCCACCGGCAGCTACGTGCCCGCGGACGCCGACCCCCGCGACCCCCGGCTCTCGCCGCTCTACGCCGACCTGCCCGCCGAGCTCGCCCCGGCGTACGTCGCCACCGCCGGCTTCGACCCGCTGCGCGACGAGGGCGAGGCCTACGCGGCCAGGCTGGCCGAGGCCGGGGTGAAGGTGGAGCTGCGGCGGTTCGAGGACCAGATCCACGGGTTCCTCAACGTGCTGCTCGCCCGCTCCAGCCGGCGGGCCGACGAGGAGATCGCGCAGGCGCTGCGCGCCGGGCTCGCCTGAGGCGGCCTGAGGCAGCGGATCAGGACTCCTCGGCCCCGCCACCAGCAGCGCCGCCACCAGCAGCGCCGCGACCAGCAGCGCCGCGACTGGCAGTCCGGCCGGTCGCGCCGACCCGCCACGCGGCGACGACCAGCACCACCGCGACCACCGCAGCGGCGACGCCGACGACCGAGCCGGTGCTCCCGGCGAACAGCAGCCCGGTCAGCGCGAGCGCGGCGACCGCGGCGGCCAGCACCGCGAGCACGATGAGCACGATGAGCCCCAGCCCGGCCGCCCGGTTGCGGCCGGCCGGCGGGGTCGCGGGTGAGGCCTGCAGCACGTCCTCCGCCGCGGTGGTCGGCACCGCCGCCAGCACCACCGGGTCGGGACGCTGCCACCAGCGGCGTCGGGCGGCGAGCTCCTGCACCAGCAGCGCCCGGGTCTCGGCCAGCGCGACGGCGAGCTCACGGGCGCGCTGCTCGGCGTCGCGGCGCTCGCGCAGGGCCTCCTCGGCCAGCTCGGCCTGGTGGCGTACGGCGGCCTCGACCGCCGCCCGGTCCTGGGCGCGCTCCTCGGCGACCGCCTCGGCCGCCGCCCGGCCCTGGGCCTGCTCGGCCGCGGCGGACTCGGCCTCGGTGCGTCCGCGGACCGCCGCCGCCAGCTGTTCGGCCTGGGTGGCCGCCTCGGCCGCGGCGGCCTCGAGCACCTCCCGCGCCCGGCGTTCGACCTCGAGCCGCTCGTGGGCGGCGGCGCCGGCCTGCTGGCTGCGCTCCTCGGCGGTGCGCTCGGCGGCCTCGCGGGCGGCCAGGGCCTCGGCGGCGGTTCGTTCGGCGTCCTCGCGCAATTGTTCGGCGCGGGCGGCGGACTCGGCGTGAGTGCGGGCGAACTCGTCGGCGGCGAGGCGGGCCTCGTGCGCCACCTGCACCGCCCGGGCCTGCTCGTCGGCGGCCCGTGCCTGCTCCTCGTGGGCGAGCCGGGTGGCCTCGTGGGCGGCCTGCTCGGCGGCGGCGGCGCGGCCGGCGGCCAGGGCCTGGTCGTCGGCGACCCGCTCGGCCTGCTCGCGCGCGGTCTGGGCGGCGTCGGCGAGGCGGGTGGCGTCGGCGGCGGCGGCCTCGGCCCGCGCGCGGGCGGCGTGTGCAGCCTCCGCCTCCTCGGCCCGGGCTCGGGCGGACTCCTCTGCCTCCGCGCGGGCGCGCGCGTGGTCGTCGGCGAGCCGCTCGGCAGTGGCTCTGGCCTCGGCCTGCTCCGCGGCGGCGGCCTCGGCCGCCTGCCGGGCCTGGTGGGCGGTGCGGCTGGCCTCCTCGTGGGTGGTCGCGGCGGTGGCCGCCGCCTCGGCGAGCTCGGTGGCGCGCTGCTCGGCGGCGAGCCGGGCCTCGTGGGCCGTCCGGGCCGAGTCGGCCTGCTCCGCGGCGGCGCGCTCGGCGACCTCCCGCTGGGACTCGGCCCTCTGGGCGGCCCGCGCCTGGTCGCGGGCGGACTCCTCGGCGGCGCGGTGCTCGGCGTGGGCGCGCGCGGCGGCCTCCGCCTGCTCGCGCGCCTGGTCCTCGGCGGTGGCGCGAGCGGCGAGGTGCTCGGCGGCGAGCGCCTCGGCGGCCGCGCGGGCCTCGGCCTGCTGCTGGGCCTTCTGCTCGGCGAGCCGCCGGGCCAGCCGGGCGTCGTTGGCGGCCTGCTCGGCGGCGGCGCGCTCCCCGACGTGGGTGGCCAGGGCGGCCTCGGCCTCCTCGCGGGCCCGCAGCGCGTCCGCGGCCGCGGCGGCGTGCGCGGCCGCCGTACGGTCCGCCTCCGCGCGCCCGGCCAGCGCCTCCCGGGCCGCCTCCTCGGCGACCATCCGCTCGGCGGCCTGCTCGGACGCGGCGAGCTCGGCGGCGCGCCGCAGCCCGGCCACCCGCTCGCCGGCCGCGACCTGCTCGGCGGCGCGGTCCACCGCCCGCTGCAGCTCCTCGGGGGAGGTCGGTGCGGCATCGGCGCGACGCCGCCACAGGCGGCCGCCGTCGTTCGGGCGCCCGCGATCGCGCGGTGACCCGGTGCCGGCGGGGTCGTCTGGGGTGCGGGGGGTCGCCGTACTCATCGCGCGCGAGCGTAGTGCGTCACGCCCCCGCCAGGGCGCGTCGGGACGGCGTACCCAGGAGTAACAAGCCCCGGAGATCTTGTTACTCAACTGTGGATCCTGCGTGGATCTCGCGTGCCCCCTGGGTTGAGGACGTCTCCCTAGTTTTGGGGTCACAACGAAACACGCCCCCTGGGGAGGGGGCCCTGAGTGGGGGGTACGACATGAAGAACGAGCAGCGCGACGAGCGCAAGTCCCGCAAGATCCTGGTGCCGCTGGCGACGCTGGCCATCGCCTCCGCCGTGGCGGTGGGGTCGGGCGCGGACTTCACCTCGACGAGCCAGATCACGGCGGACATCACCGCCGGCAAGATCGTCGCCGACAACAACAAGGACACCGGAACGCTGACGATCACCGAGCTCAAGCCGGGTGACGCGGCCTCGGGCACGGTCCAGCTCACCCGTGGCACCGGCAGCAACCTCAGTGGCGATCTCAGCGTCGTCATCGACAACGTGACCAGCGGCTTCGACGCCGACGCGGTGACGATCACCGTGGACGGCAACAGCACCTCGGGCACGGCCGACCTCGAGACGGTGGAGCAGAGCGTTGACCACAAGGCCACCATCGATCTGGGCAGTCTGCCGGACAACTGGGGCTACCGGGACATCAAGATCACCGTGAGCATGCCCAAGGCCGCCGACAACGACAACCAGGGCGCGACCGGCTCTGCCTCCATCCACTTCGTGGTGACGGCCACGGACGGTGCCACCGACCAGGAGACGACAGCGAGCTGGAGCTGACCGGTTCCGACTGCGTAGTACTGGGGGGATGACAGGTGGAGATCGAAGTGCGGCGCCGTGGTCGGCGCAGTCTCGGAGACAAGGCGATCACGGTCGCCTGTGTGGTCGTCACCCTGCTGGCGCTGGCATTCCTGGTGCCGGCCGTCTTCGGGCTGCAGCGCTACGTCATCGCGGGTACGTCGATGACCGGCACGATCGACTACGGGTCGGTGACCTACGAGCGGGTCGTGCCGGTCGGGGACCTGCGGGTCGGTGACATCATCACCTACCAGCCGCCGCCGGACTCGGGCATCGACCACCCGGTGACCCACCGGATCGTGGCCATCCACGGGGACGTCTTCCGCACCAGGGGAGACGCCGTCCCGAACCGGGACCCCTGGAAGTTCAAGCTCGACAGCAACCAGCAGGCGCGGGTCGTCTTCGCGGTTCCCTACATGGGCTACCCGCTGATCTGGTTGTCTGACCGCCACACCCGGATGCTCGTGATCGGCCTGCCGGCCGCGGTCATCGGCCTGTTCGCCGCCGCTCAGCTGGTCGGTGCGCTCAGGAAGAAGCCCCAGGACGAGGCGAAGCCTGCGGACACCGCACCGCGTCCTCAGAATCCGTCAGTCCCCCTCCACGGATAGGTCATGGCTCGTCGTCTGCTCCTCGCCCTCAGCGCGCTGCTCTGCCTGGGCAGCGCGCTGCTGGGCGTGCAGTTCTCGGGGGCGACCTGGACCGACACCAGCGTCTACCACGCGGACGTCGCCGCGGCGAGGGACTGGACGCCGCCGACCGTCTCGGTGGCCGCCCCCGGGGCGGTCCTCACCGGCTCGGTGACGATCACCGCGACGGCCGACGACAGCCGATCGGCCGTCGCGAGCGTCGTCGTGCAGTACGCCCTCGACGGCAGCATGATCTGGCAGACCCTCAGCGGCTGCACCACCACCGGCAGCCACCCCACCACCGTCAGCTGTCCGTGGGACACGACGGGCGTGGGGGACGGTACCTACCAGCTGCAGGCGATCGCGACCGACTCCGCCGGCAACGCCGCGACCTCGGCGCCGGTCACCACCTCGGTCGCCAACAAGGTCGGGGTCGCGCTGACCCGCCTCCCGAGCGCGGTCCGCGGCTCGGTCACGGTCACCGGCGCCCTGGTCAACCCCGTCGCGCCGACCTCCCTGACCTTGCAGTACCGCTCGGGCAGCGGTGCCTGGACGCCGCTCTGCACCTCGGCCACCAGCCCGATCTCGTGCACCTGGAACACCACCGGGCCCGGCATCGCTGACGGCACGTACGACGTCCGCGTGGTCGCCGGCACCGGCCAGACCGACACCCAGACCGGCATCGTCGTCGACAACAAAGCGCCGACCGGCAGCCTCACCGTCCCGACCGGCCCACTGTCAGGAACCGTGACCCTGTCGGCGAACGGCAGCGACGCCGGCTCCGGCGTCACCTCCGTGAAGATCCAGTACCAGGCCTCCGACGGCAGCTGGGTCGACTGCGGCACCGGCACGGCGTCGGCCTCCTGCAGCCTCGACACCACCAAGCTCTCCGACGGGCCCCACGACTTCCGGGCGGTCGTCACCGACGCCGCCGGCAACACCACCGTCCAGGGCCCGGTCAGCCGCACCGTCGTCAACGGCACGGCAACGGTCTCGATCACCAGCCCCGCGGCGAACGCCAGCCTCGACGGCACGGTGAACGTGACCGGCACCTACAGCTCGCCGAACGGCGTCCAGAGCGCGAAGCTGGAGTACCAGGCCGCGCCCGGCGGCGCCTGGCAGACCGTCTGCGCGCCGACCGCCTCCCCGTTCGCCTGTGCCTGGAACACCACTTCGCTCGCCAACGGCAGCTACAACCTGCGCGCCACGGTCACCCCGACGTACGGCGCGGCCGTCACCAGCACCGTCGCGGTCAAGGTCCTGCACCCCTTCTCCAACGTGGCCATCTCCAGTCCGACCGGCGGCACGGTGACGGGCCCGGTCGCCATCACCGGCCCGGTGAGCTCGTCGGGCACGATCAGCAAGGTCGTCGTCACCGCGACCCCGACCGGAACCACCGGCGGCACCGCGCTGACCGCCTGCACGGCCACCAACCCGACCAACGGCGGCAACTTCTCCTGCACCTGGGCCACGGGCTCGGTGCCCGGCGGCAGCAACATCGTCTACGGCACCTACCAGCTGACCGCGACGATGACCGACGTCAACGGCACCAAGACGTCGAACTCCGTGACCGTCCTGGTCGATAACATCGTGGCCAGCGTGGTCCTGGGCGACCTGCCTGCCAACATCAAGGGGACCAGCCAGACCCTGACGGCGACCGCCACCTCCAACGCCGGCATCAGCGGGGTCCGGTTCCAGGGGACCTCCAACGGGACGACCACGACGCTGTGCACCGCCACCCTGTCGGGTGGGATCTGGTCCTGCCCGTGGAACATCTCCGGCATCACCTACGGCGCCTACGACGTCCAGGCCGTGATGACCACGAACGTCGGCGCGAGGGTGGTCAGCTCCGCCCCCAAGTCCACGGCGGTCGACAACCGGACGTTGGCCGGTGGGGCCGTCACCATCACCAACGGGCCCGGCGGCGCGGACAAGATCATCAACAACGGAGACAAGATCGCCTTCACCTACAGCGGGCTTGTCGACCCGTCGTCGATCATGTCCGGACTGACCTACAACGGTGGACCCCTCGGCGTCACCGTCACCATGGACCGCAGCGGCAACGGGGTGAGCATGCACGTCAACGCCAACGTCGGCGACCTGCTCGTGGATGCCTCCCCGCCGTACATCTCGGGCAGCACCGTGCTGACGTTCAGTGGGTCGACGCTCTCGGCGACCAAGGGGACGGTGAACGGCTACCCGGTGACCGTGATCACCCTGACCCTCGGCGTGCCGTCGTCCAACGGCGAGGGCAGCAAGGACACGCCCACCATCACTTGGACGCCCCCGGCGGTGACCGACATGTTCGGCGTGCCCTGCGACCAGACGCCCAAGCCCGGCAACGGCAGCTTCTGACCTACCCCCACCGATACATCACGTGCGTGTCGGCGGAGGCGTGCTCGAAGCCGAGCCCGGAGTAGACCGCGACCGCGGGCGCGTTGTCGGACTCGACGTAGAGCAGGATCTCCCGCGCCCCGCCGTCGACGAGGTGGTGCAGGCCGGCGAGCGTGAGCGCCTTCCCGAGGCCGCGGCCCTGGGCGGCCGGGTCGATGCCGACGACGTACACCTCGCCGAGCTCGGGGGAGTGCCGCTTCGTCCAGTGGAAGCCGAGCAATTGCTCGCCGTCCATCGCCACGAGCAGCCCCGCGGGGTCGAACCACGGCTCGGCCATCCGCTCGGCGAGGTTCGCCTCGTCCATCGCGCCCTGCTCGGGGTGGCTCGCGAACGCCGCCGCGTTGACCCGAACCAGCTCCTCGGCGTCCTCGGGCCGGTAGCCGCGCACGGCCACCCCCTCCGGCTCCCGCAGCGGAGGCAGCGGCACCGAGGACGGCCGGCGCATCACCCACAGCTCCCGCACCCGGTCGAAGCCGTGCCGCTTCGCCAGCGCCGCGGCCGCGGGGTGGTCGCCGTGCGACCAGGCGGACAGCGGGCCGGAGGCCTTGGCGAGTACGCCGTCCAGCAGCGACGCCCCCTCGCCCCGCGCCCGGGCGTCGGGGTGCACGACCAGCGTCAGCTCGTCTCCGATGAGCAGGGCGAACCCGTGCTCCGACGCCCACCGCCGCACCCGCTCCGGGTGGTGCCGCAGCGCCAGCCAGGTCGCCTCGTCCAGGGGCGCGGCGCCGTCGGCCGCCTCGGCCGCGGCCGCGATCTGCTCGATGTCGCCCGTCTCGATGTCGCCGGTCTGGATGTCCACGTCGCCAGCCTAGGGACAGCTCAAGCCGCCACCCGGAGTGTGCACGTCGGCCCACATGGCTGGGGTCGTCCGGTCCAACCCCGCCGGGCAAGCAGTCGACCGATGCGTTCGGCGGTCTGACACTCGCGCTGGAACACCTGCGCCCACCGCACCCGCGCCGTCACCCGGCCGGCGGTGAGGTCGTCGAGGTCCCGATCGGCGTCCCGGCCCTCCTTGTCCCAGCCGAGGTGGCCGGTGCGCCCGTCGAGCTCGACCTCGACCCCGAACTCGGCGTACTCCACGTCGCGGTACTCCGTGCCCCGCTCGCCCTCCCGGCGGACCTGGCGCCGGCCCTCCGGGAGACGGTGGGCCCGCTCGACGCGGGTCAGGTAAGCCTCCTCGAGGACCGAGCACGCTCCCGCCTCGATGTCGTCGAGCAGGGCGGCGACGAAGGGGCGGCGGCGCATCCGCTTGCGCTCGGCCAGCGCCGGGCGGAGCCGCTGCGGGTGGGTGTGGCGGCCGTTGCAGGCATCGGTGAGCAAGCGGACCACGTCCATCTCGGTCGCGGCGCGGTGGACGAGTTCGAGCGTGTTGGGCTCGACGCGTACGCGTGGGGGCGAGACGTTCCAGCGCACTAGCGGAGCTAGCCGGAGCACCCTGTGCACCCTGACAGCCGGCAGGGACGGGACCCGCCGAGACTCGTCGATCGCGACGTGGACGGGCGCATCTCCGTCCGGGTCGGGCAGCGCCGACCCGAGGTAGAGAGCCGCCTGGCCCGGTCCGCCCGCGTACAGGACCGCCGCCCACGCTCGCTGCTCGTCGCTCAGCGGCCCGGTGTGGTTGACGAAGACCCGCGGATGCACGCGGGTCAGCTCGCGGCGGCGTACCAGCCGGTCTAGGTCGTGCCGCCCGCCCACGCTGAGCAGCTGGGCCCGACTGATCAGCCCAGCCTGGTCGGCGAGCAATTGCTCGAGCATGGCGGAGTCCACGGCAGCAGCGTCGTCCGCCGCCCGAGCATCGCCAACCCCGATCTGGCGGCCTGTGGATGAGCCGGCACGTGTCCGGGGAACGGCGGGGACCAGGAGGCGCGACCAACGGGTGGGCAGCTCGGAAGATCTGCGGCACCAGCTGCGACAGATCTTCCGACCTGATGTGGCCCCTTGCCTGGCCGCCCCTCAGGCCTTCTGCGTCTCCCGCGCCGCAGCACCAGCGGCGTCCCGGGACGCCTCCTTCTCCTTGGCCGGCAGCACGAACCGGTAGCCCACGTTGCGCACCGTCCCGATCAGGTGCTCGTTCTCCGGCCCGAGCTTGGCGCGCAGCCGGCGCACGTGCACGTCGACGGTGCGGGTGCCGCCGAAGTAGTCGTAGCCCCACACCTCCTGCAGCAGCTGCTGCCGCGAGAAGACCCGCCCCGGGTGCTGGGCGAGGAACTTCAGCAGCTCGAACTCCTTGAAGGTCAGGTCCAGCGGCCGGCCGCTCACCTTCGCGGTGTACGTCGCGTCGTCGACCACCACCTCACCCGAGCGGATGACGTGCGACTCCGGGTCGCCGGCGGACCGGGCCGCGGCCAGCCGGCCGATCGCCAGCCGGATCCGGGCCTCGAGCTCGGCCGGGCCGCAGGTGTGCAGGACGACGTCGTCCATGCCCCAGTCGTGGGCGACCACGGACAGCCCGCCCTCGGTGACCACGAGCAGCACCGGCGCGTCGGAGCCCGTCGTACGGATCAGCCGGCACAGGTCGCGGGCATGGGCGAGGTCCTGGCGGCCGTCGACGAGCAGCAGGTCGGCGCCGGGCGCCTCGAGCAGGGCGCTGCCCTCGGCGGGCAGGATCCTGACCTGGTGCCCGAGCAGGGCGAGGCCGGGCAGCACCTCGACGGAGGGTTGCAGCGCGCTGGTGAGCAGCAAGAGGGCGCTCATGGGAGCCTCCCGGTGGCCGGGCGGTGACCGGGACGCGACGCTGGGCCCCGGTCGTTTCGTTGATCGGGGAGAATACCGGACCATGGAGCGCCCCACGCCGACCGCCGAGGTTCCTGAGACGACCGGCCCCGCCGCGACGGGCACCGTCCACGTGCACTACTGGGCGGCGGCGAAGGCCGCGGCCGGGGTCGCCGGCGACGAGTTGCAGGTCGACGGCCCGCTCACGCTGGCCGAGGTCGTACGCCGGGTCCTGGCGCTCCACTCCGGCTCGAAGCTGCCGCAGGTGCTGGCCATCTGCTCGGCGCTGGTCGGGGACCGGCCGGTCGGCGCGAGCGACCCTGCGGAGGTCACGGTCGAGCCCGGGCAGACCGTGGAGTTCCTGCCGCCCTTCGCCGGCGGCTGACCCGCGGCAAACCCGGCGGCTGGCCCGCGGCCGACCCCGCAGCTGACCCGGCGGCGTACCCAATTGTGGTGACCTGCCCCGGTCTCCACGCGCCGCGGCGCTGCACGCGCCAAGGTGGACCCCGGAAGTCGACGGGCGGATGTCGGAGCGGACCGGCGGGGTGAACGGTCCAGGGGTCCGACAGGCGCCCGGTCGTCCGTGCCGGTGTGCGGGGGCGGACGCGGTGCGGGGGCACCGGGTCCGCGGGGGACTCTCGACCGGCACGCCCGACCGGCGCCGTACGCCTGTCGACGACCCGGCAGACGACGAGGGCCCGCTCTCCGGGGGAGAGCGGTCCCTCGTCGCGTGCGGGTCAGTGCGGCCGGGGGTCAGGCCTCGATCGCGGTCCGGCCGGGGTCGGCACCGGTGCCGATCTCGATCTTGCGCGGCTTGGCCCGCTCGGCGACCGGCACGACCAGGCGCAGCACGCCGCCCTCGTAGGCCGCCTCGATCCGGTCGAGGTCGAGGTTGTCGCCGAGCACCAGCTGGCGGCTGAAGACGCCGCGCGGGCGCTCACTGGCGAGCATCTCCCAGTCGCCGTTGCGCGCGACCCGCTCGGCGCGCACGGTCAGCACGTTGCGCTCGACGTCGAGGTCGATGCTCTCCTTCGCCACGCCGGGCAGGTCGAACTCGATGACGAACGAGTCGCCCTCGCGCCAGGCGTCCATCGGCATCACCGCGGGACGGTTGGTGGTGCCGAGGAGCTGCTGGGTCAGGCGGTCGAAGTCGCGGAACGGGTCGGTGGTGCGCAGCAACATCGCGTGGTCCTCCTGGTTCTGGTCGTCGGGCGCCGCCGGTGCGGCGTCGTACCTGTATTGACGGTTACAGGTTTCTTATATTCCAATCATCAGGCAGAATCAAGCCCTCGAACCCGAGAGGAGCCAAGATGCCCGAGGACCACAGCCG
Organism: Nocardioides panaciterrulae; assembly: GCF_013409645.1. Lineage (NCBI taxonomy): Bacteria > Bacillati > Actinomycetota > Actinomycetes > Propionibacteriales > Nocardioidaceae > Nocardioides > Nocardioides panaciterrulae. The sequence continues at coordinate 577,525 of NZ_JACCBG010000001.1, forward strand.
CGGGGTCTTCGCGATCTCGGTGGCCGCCGAGATGGTCTCGATGCAGGTGCAGAACCTGCGCGTCTACGAGCGCCGCGGCCTCCTCGAGCCGGACCGCACCACCGGCGGCACCCGCCTCTACAGCCGGGCCGACATCGAGACCCTGCACCGGATCCGCGACCTGCTGGCCGACGGCCTCAACCTCGCCGGCATCGCCCGGGTGCTCGAGCTCGAGGCCGAGGTGGCCCGGCTGCGGCATCAGAACGCCCGGCTGCGCGCCTCCGCAGGTATGCCGGGCCGCGGCTGAGCCCGGCGGGGCCGCCGCCGGGGCCGCCACCAGGTCTGCATGCGGCGGCGAGCAGGACTCGCGACTACCATGGTCGCCGGAGCCTCACCCGGGCCGCTCTTGAGTCCCCAGACCGGGTGGTCCGGCGTGTCGAAGGGCGCGGTCGGGCAGCTTGGGTGCCCTGTGCGTCCTGGTCCTCGGCGAGGCTCCGCGCTCGCGGGCGGATTGATCACCCGCCGCGAGATTCCGGAGAGCCCGAGCTGATCCCCTGTCGGCCCGAGCGATCCGCGAGGCCGGTGGGCGCCCGCGCGTCGGGCGTCCACCGGTCGCCGCACCGGATCGGCCCCGCCCCTGATCGGCCCCGCCCCTGATCGGCCATGCCTTCGCCCCCCCAATCGGCCCACCCGGCGGGACCAAGGTCCGGCCCATCCGGCGGGACCAAGGTCCCCTCTTCGCCCGCGAGCGGCCTTCTCACGCAGATGGGGTATGACCGGAGCCGGGTGGGGTACCTAGCGTGGGAGTCAACCACCTCGCTTGGCCGCTCATGAGTCCCGTGACCGGGCGGAGGTGAGGTTTCGGAGCCGCGCGGGCAGTGGAACAGGGGCCCTCCCGCAGCGGCTCCGATCATGTCCGGACCCGGTCCGACGGGCGCGGCCCCGGTGCGCGCTTTAAGGGCGCGGCTTCAGGCGCCCCCTCAGGGCGCCGGCGACGGACGCCCGAGCACGGCCCGGGCGATCCGCACCGGGTGGTCGTGGCGCCAGTGCCCGTGCCGGTAGGTCACCGCGCCGATCGTCCACCGGGCGGTCGAGCGGTCCGGCTCGCCGTACAGGTAGAGCCGCCCACCGCAGGCGTAGCTGATCCGCTCGCCGTGGTGGACGCTGCTGGCGCCCTGCAGGAACGTGCACTCGCGGCCCGAGGCCAGCCGGATGCCCCACACGTTGGGGGTGGGGCCCGGCGCGGGGTGCAGGTGGCGGGCCCGCACCCGCGCCAGAACACGCCGCCACGGCGAGGCGGCGCAGACCACGTGGTGGCCGTCGTGCTGCGCCCAGCACGGATCGAAGACGGTGTTGCCGGCGAAGCAGCGGTACGCCCCGGCGCCGAGCGCCTCCGAGCCCCGGCTGCAGGTGCCGCCGCTGCGTCGGGTGGCTACCCGCCAACCGGGCTTGAGTGCGCCGTCGCCGGTCACCGGGCTGAGGCGTACGACGCGGGTCGCGCCGGCCGGCCGGTCCGGGGCGGCCCCGGACGCCGGGCCGGAGCCGCCGACGAGCACTCCGGCGATCAGCCCGGTGATCAGGGCAGCGATCGCCGCGAGGGCGAGCCCGCCGGGGCCCCCGTCGGCGCGGCAGGTGCGGCGGGTCTGGCGGGTGCGTGTCGTCGGCATGGTGTGCCCCTTGGTCCCGGTCACGGATCGCTGCGTGCTCGGCGACGTGCCGATGCACGTGGGACGCTTCCAGCGTAGATCCGGTTGCGGGCCGCGTCAGCCCAGCGAGGCGACGTACCTCCGCAGCGCGACGAAGGCGTCCTCGGGTTCGAAGCCGGTCGCCTGCAGCTTGTCCAGCGCGAGCGTGCTGCACCGCGGCCGCGGTGCCAGCCCCTTGCCGCGGCCGTACTCCTCGGTGCTCACCGCGGCGACGTCGTCGGCGGACCGCCCGCGCAGCCGGAACACCTCCCGCGCCACGTCGGCCCACGAGGTGGCCGGGCCGCCGTTGGTGACGTTGTAGGTGCCATAGGGCGCGCCGACGTCGAGCAGGTGCCGGATCGCGCGCACCAGCTCGGTGGTGAAGGTGAGCCGGCCGACCTGGTCGTCGACCACGCCGGGGGAGACGCCGCGGTCGGCGAGACCGGCCATCGTCCGCACGAAGTTGCCGCCGTCGCCGACCACCCACGAGGTGCGCAGCAGGTAGTGCCGCGGCGCGGTGGCCGCGACCAGGTCGCCCGCCGCCTTGGTCTGGCCGTAGACACCGAGCGGCGAGAGCGGCTCGTCCTCGGTGTGCACCTCGGCGGTGCCGTCGAAGACGTAGTCGGTCGAGACGTGCACCAGCGTCAGCCGGTGCTCGCGCGCCGCCCGGGCGAGGTGGGCGACCGCGGTGGCGTTGGCCCGCCAGGCCGCCACCCGGCCCTCGGGGGTCTCGGCGGGGTCGACGGCGGTGTACGCCGCCGCGTTGAGCACCAGCTCGTACTCGTGCCACGGCCACGCCGCCACCGCCTCCGCGTCCCCGACGTCGAGCTCGTCGAGGTCGACCGCGTCCGCGTCCGGGAGCTCCGCCAGCAGCGCCCGGCCGAGCTGGCCGCGGGCGCCGACCACGAGGGCGCGCTTGGGTGGCATCGGCTTGACGGCGTCCAGGCGCGGATTGCTGCGGTCCTTCTCGGAGACCTCGGCCTCCGCGAGCGGGATCGGCCAGGGCACGGCGCAGGTCGGGTCCGCCAGGTCGAGGGCGGGGTAGGTGATGCCGGGCCGCCAGTGCTCGTTGACCAGATAGGTGTAGGCGGTCGCGTCCTCGAGCGCCTGATAGGAGTTGCCGACGCCGCGAGGCACGAACACAGCCACGGACGGGTCGATCTCCATGTGGAAGACGGTGCCGAACGAGTCGCCCTCGCGCAGGTCGACCCAGGCGGCGAAGACCCGCCCGGTGGTGATCGACACGAACTTGTCCCACGGCTCCGCGTGGATGCCACGAGTAGTCCCCCGGGAGCCGTTGAACGACACATTGTTCTGGACCGGGCCGAAGTCGGGAAGGCCGAGGGCCTGCATCTTCTCCCGCTGCCAGTTCTCCTTGAACCAGCCGCGGGAGTCGCCGTGCAGCGGCAGGCGGAGGACGACCAGCCCCGGGATCGGTGACTGGTCCAAGGTCAGCTCGGCCGACATCACTGCCCCTTCGCCGCGTACGCCGCCTCGACCGCGGACTTCTGCGGCGCCCACCAGTCGCGGTGCTGCTCGTACCACTCGATGGTCCGCGCCAGCCCGGCCGCGAAGTCGCCGAAGCGCGGCTGCCAGCCCAGCTCGGTGCGCAGCTTGGTCGAGTCGATCGCGTAGCGCAGGTCGTGGCCGGCGCGGTCGTTGACGTGGTCGAAGTCGTCCTCGGGGCGGCCGAAGTGCTTGAGGATCATCCGCACCACGTCGAGGTTGTTCAGCTCGCCGTCGGCGCCGATCAGGTAGGTCTCGCCGATCCGCCCGTCGGTGAGGATCGTCCACACCGCCGAGGAGTGGTCGTCGGCGTGGATCCAGTCGCGCACGTTCTGCCCGGCGCCGTAGAGCTTGGGTCGGCCGCCGTCGATGACGTTGGTGATCTGGCGGGGGATGAACTTCTCGACGTGCTGCCAGGGCCCGTAGTTGTTGGAGCAGTTCGAGATCGTCGCGCGCACCCCGAAGCTGCGCACCCAGGCCCGCACCAGCAGGTCGGAGCCGGCCTTGGTGGAGGAGTAGGGGGAGGAGGGGTTGTACGGCGTGGCCTCGGTGAACCGCCCCGGGTCGTCCAGCTCGAGGTCGCCGTACACCTCGTCGGTGGAGATGTGGTGGTAGCGCACCCCCGCCTTGCGGACCGCCTCCAGCAGCGTGAACGTGCCGACCAGGTTGGTCTGCACGAACGGCGAGGGGTCGCGCAGCGAGTTGTCGTTGTGCGACTCGGCCGCATAGTGCACGACCGCGTCGTGCTCGGCCACCAACGGCTCGACCGTAGCGGCGTCGGCGACGTCGCCGACCACGAGACGGACTCGGTCGTCGGGCAAGCCTGCGAGCGACTCGCGGCTCGCGGCGTAGGTCAGCTTGTCCAGGACGGTGACGGTCGCTTCGGTCTTCTCCACGAGGTGGTGGACGAAGTTCGAGCCGATGAACCCGGCGCCCCCGGTAACCAGAATTCGTTGCACCCGCCGCAGTCTAGGTGCACTCGGCGACTTGACATCGGGGGTGTCTTCCGGTGTCTTGCCCTCATGCGAGGGATCATCCTGGCCGGCGGCACGGGTTCACGACTGCACCCGATCACGCAGGGCATCAGCAAGCAGCTCGTCCCGATCTACGACAAGCCGATGATCTACTACCCGCTGTCGACGCTGATGCTGGCGGGCATCCGTGAGGTGCTGGTCATCACCACGCCGCACGAGTCCGAGGCGTTCCAGCGGTTGCTGGGGGACGGCTCGCAGTTCGGCATCGAGATCGACTACGCGGTCCAGCCGAGCCCCGACGGTCTCGCCCAGGCGTTCACGATCGGAGAGGACCACATCGGCGACGACAGCGTCGCGCTGGTGCTGGGCGACAACATCTTCTACGGCGCGGGCCTCGGCCTGCACCTGCGCCGGTTCCGCGACATCGTCGGTGCCGCGGTCTTCGGCTACCACGTGTCCGACCCTCGGGCGTACGGCGTCGTCGAGTTCGACGCCGACGGCAAGGCGCTGTCACTGGAGGAGAAGCCGGAGCAGCCCCGCAGCCATTACGCGGTGCCCGGGCTCTACTTCTACGACAACACGGTCGTGAAGCGCGCCGAGCAGCTCAAGCCCTCGGCCCGTGGCGAGCTGGAGATCACCGACCTGAACCGGCTCTACCTGCAGGAGGGCCTGCTCCAGGTCGAGGTGATGCCCCGCGGCGTGGCGTGGCTGGACACCGGGACCGTCGACGACATGAACGACGCCAGCAACTTCGTCCGCGCTATCGAGAACCGCCAGGGCACCAAGATCGGCGCGCCCGAGGAGATCGCCTGGCGGATGGGCTGGCTCAGCGACGACCAGCTTCGGGAGCGCGCAGAGGCGCTCCTGAAGAGCGGCTACGGCGCGAACCTGCTGCAGCTGCTCGAGCTCCGCTGAGCAGGGCTCAGTAGTGCGGCGGCGACCGGGACGAGGAGTCGTCGGTTCACCCGGGTGGGACGCGTGGGGCGCGGAGGCGGTGCCGTTGGGTAGCTGATCCGGGTTCGCCGGTCGGCGCGCGCTCCGCCGTGTAACACTGCAGCCGCTTCGTGGAAGCACGGTCCGTCATCGATGAGCCCGAGGAGGCGAGAGCCATGGTCCCGTTGGAGTCCGAGGAGCGGCCGTGGGGCTCGTGGCACGTCATCGACGTCAACCACGGCTACAAGATCAAGCGCATCCACGTGAACCCCGGCTGCCGGCTGTCCTACCAGACCCATGCCCACCGCTCCGAGCACTGGGTGGTGGTCTTCGGGGTGGCCACCTGCACGATCGACGACGAGGTGATCGTCGCCGGGCCCGGGCACTCGGTCGACGTGCCGCTGGGCGCGAAGCACCGGCTGGCCAACGAGGGCGAGCAGGAGCTGGTCATCGTCGAGGTCCAGCACGGCGCGTACACCGGCGAGGACGACATCGAGCGTCTCGAGGACGACTACGGGCGGTAGGCCGAGGAGCGGGCGTTCGGCCTACGTCCGCCGTCGGAACCTGGCGTCACCGTTGGGCAGGTACTTCACGAGGTAGCGGTCGTCGTGGGCCCGATGGTGGTGCCACGAGCAGAGCAGCACGCCGTCCGCCAGGTTGGTGTCTCCGCCGTCGAACCATCGCCGCTTGTGGTGCGCCTCGGTCCAGGCGGCAGGCACGTGACAGCCCTCGGCCCTGCACTCCCGGTCGCGCAGGGTCATCGCGATCCGCTGGCTCTTGTCGAAGAGCCGCTTGGTCCGGCCCAGGTCGAGGAGGACGGAGTCCCCGCCGAGCACCGCGGGCAGGATCCCCGCGGTGCAGGCCTGCCGTCGTGCCTCGCCGATGCTGATCTCGGCGCCGGTGGCGAGCGTCGCGTGGCCGAGGCCGGAGATCAGGTCGTCCTTGTCCACGGTGATCACCATGCTGGTGGCGGTGCCGCCGTGCTGGGGGAGCACCTCGGCGGGCAGCCGCTCGATCATCGCGCAGAAGGCTTCGCCGAGCCGCCGGTCGTACGGCAGCTTCTCGACCTCACCCTCGGGCGTGGTCTCGGTAAGGGGCGCCGACTCCCGGTGGCGCGGCGAGGTGAACGACTCCAGGTCGCCCCGCAGGCGGTCACCGATGGCTCGCGGCACCCGGCCGCGGAGGTCGGTGGTGCCGTCGGGCCGGTTGCGCAGCTCGAGGAAGGTACGCCGCCGCGCGTTGCGCTCCTCGGCCTCGAGCCGGCGCTTGTCCTCCTCGTCGGCGATCTCCGGCGCGACCAGGTCGAGGATCCGGCGCCCGAGCCGCTCCAGGTCCTCCGGGCCGTGGTGGGCGGCGAGCTCGATCAGGTGGAGCTCGGCCTTCTCGTGGATCTCGGAGCCGACGCTGCTCGGCAAGGCCTCCAGCGCGGCCACGATCGTGTCCGCCTGGGCCTCGTTGACCGCGCCACCGGCGAATGCCTCGGCCACCCGGTGCCAGCGCTGGTCGAGGAGGCGGGCGAGCTTCAACGCGTGCCGGTCTGCTCCTCGGCGTCCGCGGCAATGCTGGGTGAGCCACGCGGCGGGGTCGCGGTCGCCGGTCTGCTCGGCGACGTCGTCGGAGGCCGCGAGCACCTGGAGGAGCAGCGCCCGCAGCTCCGCCAGGGCCTGGTTCAGCCGGACCAGGGTCGCCTCCTTGTCGGAGGGAGACATCAGGGCCGGGCTGATCCCGCGGACCTCGTCGATGTCGGCCACCAGTCGCTCGGCACACGCCAGCAGCGGGTGTGCGATCGGAGCCGAGGGGTTGGCCATGAACCCACGCTAGGCCTCCGGCGCGGGCTCGTCAAGAGATTCGAATAATACACAGACTGTGGATTTCGCTGTGGATTAGCGGCGGCGTTTCATCGGTGATGTGCTAGACCGGCACTGCAGCCGGAATGCCGTCGAGCCATGCCGGCGTTGACCGCGGCATGAGCGCAGGAGCCTGGGTGCTGATCGTCGCCGTCGTCGCCGCACTGGCCTTCGGCCTCTACCGCGCCGCCACCGACGGTCGGTTCCGCGGCACCCACCGGGTGGGTGCCGCGACGCCGGAGCCCAGCATCGCCGAGCCCACCGACAGCCCGGGAGCGGCGGGGCCGGCGCAGTCGGCCGGTCCGTCGGTCAAGGACCTGCTCGCCACCACCGGTCTCGACCTCGGGTTGGGGGAGCGCGCCACCCTCCTGCAGTTCTCCTCCGCCTTCTGCGCGCCCTGCCGCGCCACCCGCCGGATCCTCGCCGACGTCGCCGCCGTCGTCCCCGGGGTGACCCATGTCGAGGTCGACGCCGAGCACCACCTCGAGGCGGTCCGCGCCCTCGGCGTGCTCCGCACCCCGACCACGCTGGTCCTGGACGCCCGCGGCGCCGAGGTCGCCCGGGCCGCCGGTGCGCCGCGCAAGGAGCAGGTGCTCTCGACGCTGGCCGACGTCACTGCTTGAGCAGCCGACCGGCCGCGTCTCCAGGTCCTACCGAAGATTGGGTGTCGTCGCGCGGAGATGTGGTGCCCGTTTCGTCAGGCCGCCTAGCGTCGGTCATTGCTGCCGGCCGGGACGTCATGGGAGAGCTCTCGGCGTCCCAGGCCGCAGCACCAATCCGGTCCGGACGACCGGCCTCCGTGCGACTCCGCGCGAGAGAGGTGTCCATCAAGTGGACATGCTGACCACATCCTGAGACGGAATGAATCGCGACCCCTGGTCGTTCCCTACAGTGATGTCCATGTCCTCGACCATGCTGACCAAGCGCCGCGCAGTGGATCACTGCCGCGTGCGCTCGTCGCTGTGTCGAATGTCCTGACGGGTCGCGTCCCGGACTGATCCCGATCGCGCAGCGCTGCTGCCCGCGGTCACGTCCTCTTCGTCGTACGCCGACGAACGCGCGCCCGTGCCATCCCAGGCCCCCTCCCGTCCAGGACCCCGCAGGAGCGTCATGTCCACCCTCAGTCCCACCCGCCCGCAGCCGGTCGGCCAGGCCGCCGGCCGGGTCGACCCCCGCGGCCAGCAGTTCGCCGCCGCGGTCACCTCGGTCGTGCTCGCGGTCGTGCTGCTCTCGGCGCCGAGCCCGGTGGCGGTCACGCTGCTCGGCGTACAGGCGCTGCTGTTCGCGATCGGTGCCGGCCTCGGCGTCCGGCATACGCCGCACGCGCTGGTGTTCCGGAGCCTGATCCGCCCGCGCCTCGGGGCGCCGAAGGAGCTCGAGGACGCGGCGCCGCCGCGGTTCGCCCAGACCGTCGGGCTGGCGTTCAGCGTCGTCGGCCTCGCCGGCTTCCTGACCGGCCTGACCGCGGTCGGCCTCGTCGCCACCGGGCTGGCCCTGGTCGCCGCCCTGCTCAACGCGGTCTTCGGCTTCTGCCTGGGCTGCGAGCTCTACCTGCTCACCAAGCGCGTCGCGCGCGCCTGACCCACAAACGACCCGCACCCCTAGGTGCACATGGAAGGAATGAAGACATGAGCCGCGAGAACACGCTCGTCATCGCCCAGTGGGTGGAGGACCACCTGAACGACCCGAAGGTCGTGCTGGTCGAGGTGGACGAGGACACCACCGCCTACGACAAGGGCCACATCAAGGGCGCCATCAAGCTCGACTGGACCACCGACCTGCAGGACCAGGTCCGCCGCGACTTCGTCAACAAGGCCCAGTTCGAGGCGCTGCTCTCCGACCGCGGCGTCGCCAACGACGACACCGTGGTGCTCTACGGCGGCAACAACAACTGGTTCGCCGCCTACGCCTACTGGTACTTCAAGCTCTACGGCCACCAGGACGTCAAGCTGCTCGATGGCGGCCGCAAGAAGTGGGAGCTGGACTCCCGCGAGCTGGTCGACGAGCTGCCGACCCGCGAGAAGACCTCCTACGTCGCGCAGGAGCAGGACTCCTCGATCCGCGCCTTCCGCGACGAGGTCGTGGAGGCGATCGGCACGCAGAACCTGGTCGACGTGCGCAGCCCCGACGAGTACGCCGGGCGGCTGATGGCCCCGGCCCACCTCCCGCAGGAGCAGGCCCAGCGTGCCGGCCACATCCCGACCGCGGCCAACGTCCCGTGGAGCAAGGCGGCCAACGACGACGGCACCTTCAAGTCGGACGACGACCTGAAGAAGATCTACAGCGAGGCCGGTGTCGACTGGAGCAAGGACACCATCGCCTACTGCCGCATCGGCGAGCGCTCCTCGCACACCTGGTTCGTGCTCAAGGAGCTGCTCGGCCAGGAGAACGTGAAGAACTACGACGGCTCGTGGACCGAGTACGGCTCGCTCGTCGGCGTGCCGGTCGTCCTGGGCGACGAGAAGGGTGAGGCCTGAGATGTGCGGAGCAACTGCCGGCGGGCTGTCGCTGGACGGCGTCAACGTCGCCAAGGAGGCGGTCGTGCAGGGTCAGGTGACCCGCGACGGCGCGCCGGTCGGCAACGCCTACGTGCGGCTGCTCGACCGCACCGGTGAGTTCACCGCCGAGGTTCCGACCTCGGCCACCGGCCACTTCCGGTTCTTCGCCGGGCCGGGGGAGTGGACGCTGCGCACCCTGGCTCCCAAGGCCGACCCGGTGGACCGCAAGGTGCACGCCGCGGTCGGCAACGTCGCCGAGGTCGCCGTCGCCATCTGACTCGTTGCTCGAGTAGCGAGCGCGCTTCGGTGGTCGAGTAGCGACGTCTGGTTCGTTGGTCGAGTAGCGAGCGCCAGCGAGCGTATCGAGACCCCGTAACCACCCTCGGTGGTCGAGTGGCGGCGCGGTTCGTTGGTCGAGTAGCGAGCGCCAGCGAGCGTATCGAGACCCCTAACGAGACCCCGCAACAAGACACAGGGCGGCAACCCGATCGGGTTGCCGCCCTGTGACATGTCCGCAGGCTGTCTAGCCGGACACCAGCCGCTCGACGATCGCGCTCGTCGTGGCGCGCGTGCCCGCGGTCGGCGAGCCCGCCTCGTCGAGGACCACCGCACCGTCGCTGAAGGCGGACTCCACGGCGCGCTGCACGCGCGCCGCGGCCTCCTCCATGCCCAGGTGCGCGAGCATCATGGCGGCGCTGAGGATCTGCGAGACCGGGTTCGCGCGGTCCTGTCCTGCGATGGCGGGGGCGCTGCCGTGGATCGGCTCGAAGTACGCGTGCTCCGCGCCGATGTTGGCCGACCCGCACATGCCCAGGCCGCCTGCGGTCGCCGCACCGAGGTCGCTCAGCACGTCGCCGAGGAAGTTCTCCATGACGAGCACGTCGAAGCGCCGTGGCCGGGCTACCAGCTCGTGCGCGGCAGCGTCGGCGTACAGGCAATCGGTCTCGACATCCGGGTAGTCCGCGGCGATCTCCTCGAAGACGGCCCGGAACAGCGCATAGCTGCGCAGCACGTTGCTCTTGTCGACACAGGTCAGGCGGGCCGGCACAGCTCGAGCCCGGGCCCGCTGGCGCGCGAGCTCGAACGCGAAGACCACCACGCGGCGGGTCCCGTCCCGGGTGATCATGAGCTGGTCCGAGGCGGCGGCGGGGGTGGCCACGCCGGCGCCACGCGAGAGGTAGAGCCCCTCGGTGTTCTCGCGGACGATCACGTAGTCGATGTCCTCCGGCGCGTGCCGCGTGGGCCCCTGCACCCCGGGCAGCAGGCGCACCGGACGGACGTTGGCGAACGTGTCGAGCCCGCGTCGGAGTACGCCGCCGAGCAGGCCGCCCTCGGTCCCGTCGGCCCGCCGCACGTGCGGCAGGCCGACGGGACCCTTGAGGATGGCGTCGGCCCCGCGCAACCGGTCCAGCTCGTCGGCGCTCAGCGGCTCGCCCGTGCGGAGGAAGTGCTCCGCGCCACCCGGTTGGTGGACCACCTCGAGGGCGAAGCCCTCGAGTGAGGAGACCGCCGTCAGCACCTCCAGGGCACTGTCGACGAGCTCCGGCCCGATCCCGTCCCCGGAGATGACGGCGAGCCTCATGCCGAGGCCGTGGCCGCCGCGGCCCCCGCGATCTTCCCGAACACCGAGCCGTTGGTCAGCCCGCTGCCGCCGGGGTAGTTGAAGTAGAAGATGCCACCGACCAGCTCGCCGGCGGCGTAGAGGCCGGGGATCGGGTTCATGTCGGTGTCGAGCACGTGCGCCGAGGTGTCGATGCGCAGGCCGCCGAAGGTGAAGGTGACCCCGCAGGTGACGGCGTAGGCCTCGAACGGACCCTCGTCGAGCCGGTTCGCCCAGTTGGTCTTGTCGATGCGCAACCCTTGCGTGCGCCGCCCGTCCTTGACGTTCGGGTTGAACCCCGCGGACGTGTCGACCGCGGCGTTGTACTCCTCCATCTCGCGCAGGAAGCCCTCGGGGTCGACGCCGTCGAGCTTGCCCGCGAGCTCGCGGAGGCTGGACGCCGTCACCTTGGTCACCTGCTTGATGCGGTACTCGTCGCGGAGCAGGTGGCTTACCTTCTGGTCGAAGACCTGCCAGGCGAAGTGCCCGGACTGCGCCAGGATCTCCCGGCCGTACTTCGCGTAGGTGTAGTTGCGGAAGTCCGCTCCCTCGTCCAGGAAGCGCTGGCCGCGGGCGTTGACCATGACCCCCCACGGGTAGCTGTGCTTCTGGAAGTGGTCGCCGACCGCGAGGTCGCCGAACTCCGGTGCGTTGAGCTCCCACCCGACGGCGTGCGCCCCGGACCAGTTGCCCACCGGGCTGGCGCCGATGGCGAGGGCCATCTGGATCCCGTCGCCGGTGTTGTTCCTGGTCCCGCGCACCTTGGCCAGGTCCCAGGACGGGCCCAGGTAGCGCGTCCGCATCTCGGTGTTGGCCTGGAAGCCGCCGCAGGCGAGGACCACGGCGTCCGCCGGCATCTCCCGGGTGACTCCGTCCTGGCGCACGACCACGCCCTTGACCCCGCTGTCGTCGTGCAGCAGCGACAGCGCCCGGGCGCCGTACTCGATCCGGATGCCCTCGGCGAGCGCGGCGCGGGTCAGGAAGTCCACCAGGCCGGGGCCGCCGCCGGAGACCTCCACGGTCAGGCCGCCCCAGAACTTGAAGCGGCCGTCGACCTTGAACGCCTGGCGGCCGTAGATCGGGACGAACCGGACGCCCTTGTCCTTCATCCACAGCAGCGTCTCGAGGCTGTTGTCGACCAGTGTTCCGGCGAGCTCGGGGTCGGTGCGGTACTCGGTGACCCGCGCCAGGTCGTCGAGGAAGTCGGTGGTGGTGTAGGCGCCGAAGTCGGTGTTGGCCACCTCGTCCTCGGTCAGCTCCGGCATCAGCCGCCGCAGGTCGTCCACGCCGTCGTAGGCGACGCGCATGGCTCCGGCGGTGAAGGCGGTGTTGCCGCCTGCGGTCTTTTCGTCGGCACGCTCCAGCACGACGACGTCCGCGCCCTGCTCCCGAGCGGAGAGTGCGGCGCACAGCGCCGCGTTCCCGCCGCCGACCACGATGACCTGGCCCATTCGATACTCCTCGCATTCAGATTGCATACAAAACTTCGCCGAGTGTAACCACGTTGGACGCGACTGTGAACCCGGCTAGGGTGGCGTCGTGAGAGGGACTCCCGAGATGGCGCCGCCGTACGACGCCCTGGCGAAGTACCTCCCCGACGACCTCCACCGGGGCCGCACGACCGAGGCCGTCACCGACGCCCTGCGCGAGGCGATCCTCGACGGCGTGATGCCCCCGAACACCTGGCTGCGCGAGGACGAGCTGGCCAAGGCCTTCCGTGTCAGTCGTACGCCGGTCCGGGAGGCGCTGCGGCGCCTCGCCGACGAGGACCTTGCGGTCAAGACCACCAACCACGGCACCGTGGTGGCCCCGCTGTCGCTCGAGGACATCCTGGCGCTCTACGTCGTCCGCGAGGACCTCGAGGGCGTCGCGGCGCGGCTCGCCGCCGTCCGTTGCCCGCCGGGGCTCGTCGCCCAGCTCGACGAGGTCGGGGAGCGGATGAAGCGGGCCGCGGAGGACGGCGACGTGGCCGCGCTCTCGCGGCTCAATCTCGAGTGGCACCGAGCGCTGAGAGAGGGTGCCTCCAACACCTACCTGGACCGGTTCCTGGCCCAGGTCGAGCACGCGGTGCGCCGGATGCCGTTCTCCACGCTGTCGCATCCGGGGCGCGCCGACGAGGCGGTGTGTGAGCACGAGGCCGTGACGCGGGCGATCGAGGCGCGCGACGGTGAAGCGGCCGAGCGGCTCGCCCGTGCCCACATGCGCAGAGCCCGGGAGATCCGCGTCGCGGTGCTGTTGGGCGGCTGAGCGGCGTCATGAGGCAGCTCGACGTCGGACGGCTCAGACTGCTGGCTGCGATCGCCCGGCACGGCTCGATGACCGGCGCGGCGGCGGCCCTGGCCTACACCCCGTCCGCGATCTCCCAGCAGGTTCGCCGGCTGGAGGCGGAGATCGGCCATCCGGTGCTCGAACGGCATGCCCGGGGGGTCATCCTGACCGATGCCGGGAAGGCGATCGTGGCTCATATCGGCTCGATCGATCGGCAGCTGGAGGCGCTCAACGTCGAGCTGGACGACATCGCGGGACTCCGGGCGGGATCGCTGCGCCTCGGGACCTTCCCGACCGTGGCGTCCTCCCTGCTGCCGCTGGCGGTCAACCGCCTCCATGAGCGGCATCCCGGGGTGCGGCTCAGCGTGGTCAGCGCCCGGCTCGAGCTGCTCCTGGAGAACCTCGAGCGCCGGCGCGTGGAGATGGCGTTGCTGTGGGACTACGAGTGGTCCCGGATCAGCCAGCCCGGTCTCGACCTGAGGCACCTGACCGAGGATCCCACCGCGGTGGTGGTCTCGAGCAGTCATCCGCTGGCCGCCCGCGGGTCCGTGCGGATGGCCGAGCTGGCCGACGAGAGCTGGGTCATCCGCGGTGGCGGGCACCCGGTGGCCGAGGTGCTGTCCCGCACCGCCCACGCGGCGGGCTTCGAGCCCGCGGTGTCGTTCGAGGCGAACGACTACCAGGAGGCGCAGGCCATGGTGGCCGTCGGCATGGGGATCGCCCTGGCGCCACGACTGGCCCTGGCGAACCTGCGCGACGACGTGACTGTGCTCTCCCTCGGCGTCGACGCCCCTCGTCGACGCATCCTCCTCGCCAGCCTCGCCGGACGCGTGTCGACGCCGGCGGAGGCCGCGATGGCGGAGATTCTCGCGGCGGTCGCCCGAGCCTCGGCCGTGCGGCCGTCCGACCGGCCGTAGTCCCGCCCGTACCCCCGCCGGCACCCCGGCCGCAACCCCGCCGGCGTGCGCCGAGCGCGAGCTGAGCGTTTAGCGCTGCTTCACGGTGCCTGTAAAACCTCGCCATTGTGTGCACGGGGGGACTTGCGACAGGGTGGCACGCATCACGCGTTCAACTTGTATGCAAAGGGGTTTCTCGGTGAGGGTGCCAGCAGTGTTCATGCGGGGCGGCACGAGCAGGGGGCTGTTCTTCCACGAGCAGGACCTGCCCGAGGACCCGGCCCTCCGCGACCGGTTCATCCTGGCCTCCTACGGCAGCCCGGACCCCGACCGGCGGCAGGTCGACGGGGTCGGCGGCGCCACCTCGAGCACGAGCAAGGTCGCGGTGATCTCGGACGGCCGCCACCTCGGGGTCGACGTCCTCTACCACTTCGGGCAGGTCTCGATCGACACGGCCCTGATCGACCGGCGCGGAAACTGTGGGAACATCTCGTCGGCGGTCGGCCCCTTCGCGGTGGACGAGGGTCTGGTGACGGCCACCGACCCGGTGACGGTCGTCCGGTTCCTCAACGTCAACACGAACAAGACGATCGTGGCGCACGTCCCTACGCGGAACGGTCGCTTCCACCCGGTCGGCGACTTCGAGCTGCCCGGGGTCCCGGGGGCGGGGGCAGCCATTCGGCTCGACTACCTGGATCCGGGAGGCTCGGTGACCGGGCACCTGCTCCCCACCGGCAACCCGCGCGACGTCCTGCACGTGCCCGGGGTCGGCTCCCTCGAGGTCAGCATCGTCGATGCGGCCAATCCGCTCGTGTTCGTGCGCTGGGAGGACCTGGGGCTGAGCGGGGTGGAGTCGCCCGATGCGATCGACTCGCGCCCCGACCTGCTCGAGCGGATCGAGCGGGTCCGCTCGCAGGCGGCCGTGCTGGCCGGCATCACGGCGTCCGCGGAGCAGGCCACCGCGACGAGCCCGTCGGTGCCCAAGCTCACCTTCGTGGGAGCGCCCCGCGACTATGCGAGGTCGGACGGATCGCTGCAGTCGGCGGGCGACACCACGCTGCGGGCGGCCATGATGTCGATGGGCAGGCTGCACCGCTCCTACGCCCTGACCGGCGGCATCTGCACCGCGGTCGCCGCGGCGCTCCCCGGCACGCTCCCGCACGAGGCATCCCAGTCGCAGAGCGGCGAGACACGGATCGGCCACCCGGCCGGCGTGCTGCCCCTCTCGGCGGAAGTGGTCCAGCAGGACGGCGGCTGGCACGTGCCGTTCGTGTCTGCCTTCCGGACTGCCCGCCGGCTGTTCGAGGGCGCCGTCCTCGTCCCCGATGAGCTCCTCGACGATCCCGCCGAGGTCGCCCACCCCGCAACATCAACCACTACTGGTACGGAGGTGCCATCTTCATGCTGAACTCACGACGTCGGAGACTCACAGCGACCGTGGGCGTCCTGCTCGCGGCCAGCCTTCCGCTGTCCGCCTGCGGCGGACGCATTTCCTCGGCCAAGAGCGGCGGAGACGTGCCCGGCAGCGTCCAGCTCATCGTGCCGTTCGCCCCCGGGGGCGGCACCGACACGTTCGCCCGGGTGCTCGCCCCGGCCCTGGCCCACGACGTCGAGGGTCAGCCCTCGATCCAGGTCGTGAATCGCGACGGCGGTGAGAGCATCACCGGGACGAACCAGTTCGTGACCCAGAACCCGAACGACGGCTCCCAGGTGCTGGTCTCCTCGGCGACGACGACGTTCCAGTGGCTGCTCGGGGTCCCGCAGGTCCAGTACGACTTCACCAAGCTCAAGCCGATCATGGTGGCCGGCACCGGTGGCGTGATCTACGTGTCGAAGGACTCCGGCATCACCTCGGTCGAGGACCTGAAGGACCCGCCGAAGCCCCTGTCGTACGGCGGGATCAGCGCCACGGGCCTCGACCTGAGCACCCTGCTGGCCTTCGACCTGCTCAAGGTCTACCCGAAGACCACGTTCGGCTTCGAGGGACGCGGCCCGGCGCGGCTGGCGCTGGCGCGCGGTGAGACCAACATCGACTACCAGACCACCGCCGGCTACCTCACCGAGGTCGAGCCCATGGTCAAGGAGGGCACCGCGATCCCGCTGATGTCCTTCGGTGTCCTCGACGAGCAGGGCAACGTCGTGCGGGACCCGAACTTCAAGGACCTCCCGACGGTGCCCGAGGTCTACGAGCAGCTGTACGGCCAGAAGCCGTCGGGCCCTGCCTACGACGCGTACGTCGCGTTCCTCGCGGCCGGCTGCACCTACCAGAAGGGCCTGTGGGTGACGGCGGAGACGCCGAAGGCCGTCCGGGACGCCTTCATCGCCGCGGTTCCCGAACTGGAGAACAACGCGAAGTTCGAGCAGTCCCGCAAGGCCGACCTCGGCGACTACCCGGTCTACCGGGGCGACCAGGTCGAGGCCGCGCTGACCAAGGCGTTCAACATCTCCGACTCGGTCAAGCAGTACGTGGTCGAGATGCTCAAGACCAAGTACGACACCACCGTTCAGTAGCCTCCGGCTACTCGTCGAGAAGGAAAGCTACCCATGTTCGACGCTGCCATGTCCGCCCTGGCGGGCTTCGCAAACCCGGGGACCCTCCTCATGCTGGCCATCGGAGTCCTGGCGGGGCTGGCCATGGGCGTCCTGCCCGGCCTGGGCGGCACGGCCGCGGTGGGGATCCTGCTGCCCTTCGTGATCACGCTTCCGCCCCAGCAGTCCCTGGCGATCCTGATCGGCGCGGTGGCGGTGGTCCACCACTCCGACGTCATCACCGCGATCCTGCTGCGGGTCCCCGGGTCGGCGTCGGCAGCGGTGATCATGCCGGACGGTCACGCGCTCGCGCGGCAGGGGCAGGCCGCGCGAGCGCTCTCCCTCTGCTTCGTGTCCTCGATGATCGGCGGCGTGCTGGGGGCGGTGGGCCTGACCTTCTCCATCCCGATCGCCGAGCCGCTGGTGCTGGCGTTCGGCTCGCCGGAGCTGTTCATGCTCACCGTGCTCGGCATCAGCCTGGCCGCCCTGCTCTCGCAGGGGAACATGCTCAAGGGTCTCGTGGGCGCGGCCCTCGGTCTCCTCATCGGCATGATCGGCGCGGCCCCGGCTGCGGCCACCTACCGGTTCTCCTTCGGGGCCGACTCCCTGCTCGACGGTGTGGGTCTGGTGCCGCTGGCGCTCGGGCTGTTCGGCCTCGCGGAGATCGCCCACATGGTGGCCCGCAAGAGCGCCGTGGCCGAGAAGCTCGAGGTCGGCGACGGCTGGCTGCAGGGCGCCCGGGAGGCGCTGCGCGAGTGGAAGATGATGCTCCGCGGCGTCTTCGTGGGCATGTGGGCGGGTGTGCTGCCCGGCCTGGGAGCCACCGCGGGCACCTACATCGCCTACGGCCAGGCCGCGGCCACGGCCAGCCGGGAGGAGCGCAAGTCCTACGGGCACGGGAACACCCGGGGCCTGGTCGCCGCCGAGAGCGCCGCGAACTCGGTGGAGGCCGGTGACCTCATCCCGACGCTGCTCTTCGGGATCCCGGGTGGGGCGCCGGCGGCGCTGTTGCTCGGCGCCCTGCTCGCCTACGGGATCCAGCCCGGGCCCCAGATGATCACCGATCATCTCGACGTCATGTACACCGTGGTCTGGTCCTTCGCCATCGCCAGCGTGGTGGGCTCGGTGGTGTGCTTCTTCCTCGCGAAGCCGTTGGCCCGGCTCAGCTACGTGCCGTTCCAGTACCTCGCCCCCGGCCTGCTGCTGATCATGTTCGCCGCGGCGTACTCGGACTCCACCCAGTTCGGCGGGATCGTCGCGATGCTCGTGCTCGGGGCGATCGGGTTCGCGATGAGGGCAGCCGACTTCCCCCGCGCCCCCTTGCTGATCGGCTTCATCCTGAGTGTCCCCCTGGAGCGGTACTACTTCCTGACGAGCAACCTCTACACCACCGGTGAGTGGATGAGCCGCCCGCTGGTGATCGCGATGATGGTGATCCTGGCGATCCCACTGGTCCTCGTCCCGGTGCGCCGGATGCGGGCGAGGAGCTCGGAGCGCCAGGGCGCCACGTCCGGCCCGCTGGAGGCTGGTGAACTGGTCCCCGCCGAGCTGGCGGTCGCCGGCGCCCGGATCAGCGGTGAGTCGGGCGCAGGCGGCTCGGACCGCACCGCGTTCCTCTCGGCCACCGATCGCACGGCTGCTGTCCTGGACGAGCACGACGGTCCGGCGGGAGAGGCGGCCTCCGGGGAGGGGGCGCTGGCCAAGAGCATCTGGCCGCTGCTCTTCGGCCTCGCGACCCTGGCGGCGTTCGTCACGGCGTTCGTGGTGGCCCAGGACTACCCGTCGCGCGCGCGGCTCGCGCCGGCGCTCGTCACCCTGCTGGGGATGGTCCTGACCGCGGTGCTGGTCGTCCGCGAGGGCGTGGCTGTGTGGCGGGGCAGGCGCCGGGAACGGGCGTGGAACCGTGAGGTGAGCCAGACCGCGGTCGCCTTCGGCTGGCTGGTGCTGTTCGTGGTGCTGGTGAACTTCCTGGGCTTCGTCGTGGGCACCCTGGTCTTCGTGCCGCTGTTCCTCCTCGCGGTCGCCCGCCTCGGCGCGGTCAAGACCGGCGTCTACACGGTGGGGGCGGTGGCGCTGCTGGTGATCGGCTACCTCTACGGGAACTTCGATCTCCCCGCCGGCACGCTGCTCCCGCTGTTGCCGGGATTCCAGGTGTGAGACCGGAGCACGAACGGCTTGCCCACGCTGCCTCGCTGATGGCCGGGGCCGCCGCCGGCGCGGCCGTGCTCGGTCTGGTGCGCGTGCCCGCCGGCGTGCTCATCGGCTCGGTGCTCGGCAGTGCCCTGGTGAACAGGAGCCGCCTGGTCGAGGGCGGGCCCCGTTCGGCGCCCCGAGCGGTGCGGATCTGCGGGCTCGCGCTGCTCGGCTGCACGGTCGCCACCCAGATCGACGCCGAGACCGTCGACGGGCTGCTGCGGATCTGGGCGCCGCTGCTCGCCGGCGTGGCGTTGCTCCTCGTGGCGGACGTCGTGCTGGCGTGCCTGCTGGTGCTCCGCTACCGGGTGGACGTGGTCACCGCGGTCCTGGCCTGCGCCCCCGGTGGCTTCTCGGCGATCTCGGGGGTGGCCGACGAGATGGGCGCCCAGCTGGGGGTCGTGATCGCGGTGCACACCGTGCGGATCCTGACCGTCGTGCTGCTGGTGCTGCCGGTGCTGATCACGTTGGCGCGGGCGCTGTGAGGGTCGCCGCGTTGCTGCTGTTGGTGCTCAGTGCCGGCGCCGGCGCCTGGCTCGGGCGCCGGCTCCGGCTGCCGATGTGGCCGCTCACCGGGGCGATCCTGGGCGGCCTGGTCCTGACGCTCCTCTGGCCGGACCCGATCGATGTGCCGGGCGGCTGGCGGATCGCCGCCCAGGTGCTGGTGGGCACCGCCGTGGGCGCCGCCATCCAGAAGGGCGTGCTGCGTGAGTTCCTGAGCGTGGTCGTGCCCGGCGCGCTGGCCGTCGTCACCATCCTCGGGATCGGCGTGGCCACGGGGCTGCTGATCGCCGGCACCGGCAAGCTCGACCACGTGAGCGCGGTGCTCGGGATGGTGCCGGGCGGGGTGGGGGAGATGGTCGCCTCTGCCACCGCCCTGCATGCGGACGTCCCCCTGGTCGCCGGCATGCACGTCGCGCGACTCGTGATCTCGCTGGCGGCGATCCCCTTCATGATCCGCTGCGTCGCCGGCCTCACCCGAGAGACGGTCGAGCGCCGCGCCCGAGACGCCGCCGGTGGCCGAAGCCTGGACGAGGACGGTCGTCGCTGAGAGGCGGCGATCGACCCCTACGGCGGCTCTTCGCAACTTCTTGGACGGTATTGAGGATTCGTGCCCCGTGGGCCTGTCAGACTTGCCGGTGCTCAACGCACAAGGTGGGAGGGATCCATGTCGGGGCGTCGCACGAAGATGCGCTCCGTCCAGATCGATCGCCGCGTCCGCAACCTCGAGATCCTCGGTCTCGTGCTTGTGCTGCTGGTGACGATGGTCCTGGTCTGGAAGGCCATGACCTCGGTCTGATCGGAGCAGCCCGGCCTCGGGGCCGGGTTCAACCCGGATGAGCAGGGGCAGGTGCTGGCACGACAGCCAACGACACCTCCGTCTTCGCGCAAGGATTCACCCAGTCCTACAGGGTGGTATCGGACGGCGCTGGGGGCGGCGTCTTCATCGAGAAGACCGGCCTGACCGTTGACCTCACCGGTCAGGTGCTCCGAATCTAGTTCAAGCTCGGCATCACCGAGAGCGAGCATCCCGCACCAAGCAGATCCTCTGCTACGGGGGCGACTCGGCGTTGACGAACAACTACATGTGGACGCTGATGGACAACAGCAGCGACAGCAGCGCGCCTGGCTACCACTACACGACCGGGAGCGAGTGGGTGGAGATGACGCTGCCGTTCTCTTACCACGACCGGCACCCCAACCGTACGGCGATCACGCAGGTCAACCTCCGCATCGGCGACAACGGCGCGACCAACCCGATCACCGTGTGGTTCCAGTCCGTCGACGCGGTCGAGGACGAGACACCCACCTTCTACCCGAACGGCGTGGTGTCGATCGCGTTCGATGACGACACCTCCGACCAGTGGGCGAACAGCATCCCCTACCTCGCCTCCAAGGGCTTGACGGGCACCCTGTTCGTCCTCGGTGACACCCTCGACCCCAACGGCTTCATGACCACCGCGCAGGTTCGCAGCGCCCAGGACGACTACGGCTTCGAGGTCGCCTCGCAGTCAGCGACCCTGGCCGGGCACTCAACCGACTTCCGCAACGGCGCGCCCTCCGATGTGCGCCGCGAGATGCGTGGCATCACCAAGCTGCTGGCCGACGAGGGTTTCAACGCATGGGAGCACCTCGCCTACCCGAAGGTTGCGGTCCACCGCCGCCTGATGGATGACGTCGCCAGCGTCTTCACCTCGGCGCGCACCACCGTGCGGCCGAACTACCACGAGACGATGCCGCCTGGAGATGCCTTCCGGCTGCGGACCTGGGAGGTGCTCAACACCGACGCCCCCGCCTCGATCAAGGCCGCCATCGATCAGGCCAAGGCCAAGCGGGGCTGGCTCATCCTGACGTTCCACATCTCAAGACGACCCGTCGTCCAGCATCGAGTACGCCGTCGCGGAGTTCCAGAGCATCATCGACTACCTCGTGACGACGGGCATCGCGGTCGCACCGGTCGGCAAGGTCCTCTCCAAACCTCTGACCCTCGGCGGCCGGGCCCTCGTCACCGACCCCGACAGCCAAGCCGACGAGCACGAACATGAGGTAGGAGATCGGCAGCGCGTTGATGGCCGACCCGGTGATCCCGAAGCCGACGAGCACTGCCACCTGAACGACTGCTAGCTGGCCCTGACGGGATTTCGAGTTGAGCGACCGCTTTGCCGCAACGGCGAGCCCGCCCCACAGGAGCAGACCGATCGTGCCGCCTTCCACGCCGAGCTTGAGCACGAGGTTGTGAGGAGTCACGTATTCGCGGCCGAGGAAGTGTTCGCGCAGTGTGTCCCCAGCCGAACCGGCGCCCCAACCGATGAATGGAGACCGCTGGAACATGTCCAGTCCGAGTTGATACCCGGGGAGTCGGTTCAGGAGCCGTGAGTCCGTGGAGTAGTTCGCGATCGAACCCACGACGGTATTGGCGGCGTCGCCCGTCACGAAGGCGTAGTAGACGAGCCCAAACCCGACCAGGACGACCGCAGCTCGGCCCGCGAAGCCGCTGACGCTTCGACCGACCAAGACCCACGCAATAACGCCGAGGGCGACCGCAACGTAGGCCGTCCTCACTTCCGCGAGCATCAAACCGTAGGCGCCGACGGCCACCGCAGCGAACCAAAGAAGACGAGGCGTCCCCGGCTTCCCGAGTCGCACCAGCGCCCAGGCCAACAGCACTGCACCAGCGGTGGCGGCGTGAAACGGCCCGGCGAAGATGCCTTGGAGGCGTGCCTCCCCAGCGAACAGGGCGGTGTATTCGCCAGCGGCCCGGGTGATCCCGTTCTCGATCGAGGGCTGATAGAGGTGGATGTAGATCGACGCGCCGAGAGTCGCCATCAGCGCGCGAATCACAGTCAATTCGGTAGCCGCCACTTGCTCCCGTTTAAGCGCACAGCCGAGGATCAGGCCCGCCACAGCCAAGACCGACTGGCGGAAGCCAAGCGCCCCGGTGGCTAGATCTGGGACGTTGGGGTGCACCACCAGGGCGGCCCAGAACAGCAGCACGGCTAGTGACCACCCGACGACTGCCTTGCCGCGTCGCTGGCTCGCAGGACGAGTGAGCCACACCAACAGCCCGACTGACAGTGCGGCGCCGTCTACGGCGGTCGCGACGGACTTAGGCATGAGTTGCGCGAGAAGCATTGCCCACACCAGCAGGATGAACCATCGGGGGGACTGCTCTGGTCTCCTCTTGAGCGTGGTCCACAAGAGCAGGGCCAAGAGAACGCAGGCGAACGCCGCCAAAGCATCGAAGCCGGGCACTAGTGATCCCCGTCGTTGGCGAGGACTACCCACGTGGCAAGCAAGAACGTCGGGATAGCGATCTCCGGTGTCGACGAGTGGATGACGTCAGCTATCACCAGTAGCCAGTAGGCGACGCTTGCGCCCCCAAGGATCGTGATTGGCCAGCTCCTGCCGAGCAACGTGGACAAGTCGGGGTGCTCGCCACCAGGCCGCCTGCCGTCCATCACGCCCGGCACCCTACCTCGGGTCGAGGTGCATGCCTCAGACCCGATCGTCGTTGCCGCGAGAACGAATCCTCGGGTCGGGGAACTTCGCCCTGACCGTGGACGACCTCTCGGTGGCTTCGATCTAGGCGGCGAGGTCTCGGACCCGCCGGGCCGGGACGCCCGCGTACATCCCATGCGGCGCGCAGTCGCGAACCACGACTGTCCCGGCCGCGATGACGCAGCCGTCCCCGATCGTGACCCCGGGCATCACCTGGGCACCCGCCCCGATCCACACGCCATCGCCGACCGTGATGTCGGCCTTGACCTGCTCGCCTGCGCGGCGGCTGGCGGGGCCGATCTCGTGGGTCGCGGTGCAGAACAACACTCGCATGGCGATGTCGCAGTTCCGACCGATCCGCACCCACGCGTGCTCGTTCTCGAAGAAGCACCCCGTAGTTGACGAAGGTGCCCTCACCGATCTGGAGGTGGGGGCCGAGTGCGGTGAGGCCGGGACGGAGCCGGAAGGGGTCAGTCTCGATCCGCAGGCCGAGGCGACGCAGGATCGCCAGCCGCAACCTCGGCGGGGTCGGCTTCGCACCCGCCACAGCCATCGCCACATGCCACTTCCGTATGCCAAGCACCCGCGAACGCTACAGCAAGTCCCGAGCGGGCATTCTGCTCGATAAATCGGTCTCCGCACTGTGTGCGCCTGACTCATACGCTTGGCCGCGTGACGCGTCGCGGTTCTCGGCCTCAACGGCGTGTCGGTGGATGAATTTGGGGCTCTGAAGGCGTCGGGGCTACGGGGAACCATGGCGGCTCACGCCTTTGGCGTGGAATCCAGCACGAGCGTGACCGGTCCGTCGTTGACCGACGTCACCCGCATGTCCGCGCCGAACACCCCGCGCTCCACCCGAGCGCCGAGCCGCTCGAGCTCGGCGCAGACCGCGTCGTAGGTCGGCTCGCTGACCGGGCCGGGCGCCGCCGCCTGCCAGGTCGGCCGCCGGCCCTTGCGGGCGTCGCCGTAGAGCGTGAACTGGCTGACCACCAGCACCGGGGCATTTAGGTCGGAGAGCGACTTCTCCTCACGCAGCAGCCGCAGGTCCCAGACCTTCCGGGCGGTCCAGGCGACCTCGGCCGGGCCGTCGTCGTGGGTCACCCCGAGGTAGACCAGCAGCCCCGGCTTGTCGATCGCGCCGACGATCCTCCCGTCCACGGCCACGGATGCCTCGAGAACTCGCTGGATCACCGCTCTCACCGGGAGATCCTCCCAGACGTCGTGGCAGGATCACGCCCGTGACCGACGTTCCCGCCGACCGCATCCTGATCACCGTGGCGCCCACCGGCGCCGAGACCAGCAAGGCCGACTGTCCGCAGCTGCCGACCACGCTGGCGGAGCTCGTCGCGACCGCGCAGGCCTGCGAGGCCGCCGGCGCGGCGATGATCCACGTGCACATCCGCGACGCCGAGCATCGCCCGACCCTCGACCTGGGCCGGCTGACCGAGACCGTCGCGGCGCTGCGGGAGAGCACCGACCTGGTCGTCCAGCTCTCCACCGGCGGCTCGGTGCACGACCCGCTGGACCAGCGGCTGAAGGTGCTCGACGCGGCCCCGGACTCCTGCAGCCTGACCATGGGCACCACGAACTTCGGCGACGACGTGTTCTCCAACCCGTGGCCGTTCGTCTGCGAGCTCTACCAGCTGAGCCAGGAGCGCCGGGTGGTGCCGGAGTTCGAGCTGTTCGACCTCGGCCACGTGCACGCGCTGCACCGGCTGCTGGACAAGTTCGGCCTGCCGTACGGCGGGAAGGTGCACTGCGACCTGGTCATGGGCGTACCCGGCGGGATGCCCGGCACAGCCGACGCGCTCGTCGCCGCCGTGCAGGGGCTGCCCGAGGTCGTCACCTCTTGGTCGGCAACCGGCATCGGCCGCAGCACGCTGCCGGTGATGCTGGCCAGCCTCGCCAAGGGCGGCCACCTGCGCGTGGGCATGGAGGACGTGCTGACGATCAGCCGGGGGGTGCCGGTGGACAGCAACGCCCAGCTCGTCGAGCGGGCGGTCTCCGCGGCGGCCGTGGCCCAGCGCACTCCGGCCTCCACCGCCGAGGCGCGCACGCTGCTCGGGCTCACCTGATCGGGTGAACCCCAGGTGACGATCGCGTTGCGATCCGCGCCCCCGCGTCCACCGCGGCCAACTCGGGGTGCACCTACCCAATTTTCGTGAGAGAGTGGCCTCTCTCCAGACTTTCCGATGTCTCACCCATGGGGGTTTCCCGCAGTGAAGAAGATCATTTCCGGGCTGATCGCGACGCTGATGGTGGCGGGCGCTCTTGTCGCCTTCACCGGCGTCGGGGCGGCCAACGCCAATGCACGTTACCCGCACTCCGTGCCGACCTCGACCAGGATCCACGCGCCCAACCACGTGAAGGTGCGCCACACCATCCGGGTCTGCGTCAACGTCACCTCGGGCAACACCAACCCCAAGGGCAACGTGACGGTTCGCATCGTCCGCGGCAACGGGGGCTACAAGTGGGTGCGCACCAAGGCCTACCACGGCCACCGGGTCTGCTTCCGCTCGACGAAGCTCCACCCGCGCGGTGCCTACGACATCCGCGCCGCCTACAACGCTCGCCCCGGCTCGAAGTGGAAGGACTCGGACAACCGCGACCAGTTCCGCGCCACCCGCCGCGGCTGATCTCGTCCGAACACCGCTCCATTCCGTCGGCCCCGCAGCCCGCTGCGGGGCCGACGGGCATTTTCTGACAGGATCCCCGCGTGTCTGCACGTCGCCTGCTGTGGCTGCCTCTGGTCGTCGTCCTCCTCGCCGTCGCCTACACCGGCTGGCTGGGATGGCGGGTCCAGGCCTCCTTGTCCGCCGCCCAGGGCAGTGCCAGCCGGCTTCAACAGGCCATCGACGACGGTGACGCCTCCGCCCGCGACACCGCGGTCACCGACCTGCGCCGGCACGCCGACGATGCGGTCAACCGGACCGACGGCGCCTGGTGGGGAGCGCTGACCCACCTGCCCTTCGTGGGCGACGACGCCACCGGCGTGCGGGCGCTGAGTCGGTCGCTGGACACCGTGGCTGCCGGGGGAGTGCAGCCGCTCTCGGACAGCGTCGACGGCCTGGACTCGCTCACCGCCGGCGGCGGCGTGGACGTGCACCAGGTCGAGGCGCTCCAGCGGCCGGTCTCGGAGGCGAGTCGCGCCTTCGCTCGCGCCGACAGCGACCTCTCCGGCCTCGACAGCTCGGGGTACGTCGGCGTCCTCCGCACCAAGTTCGACCGTTACGCCCGCCTCGTGCACGACACGTCGGTGGCCCTGTCCTCCGCCGACACCGCCGTCCGGGTGCTGCCGACGATGATCGGCGCCGACGGCCCGCGCGACTACCTGCTGATCTTTCAGAACAACGCCGAGATCCGGGCGACGGGTGGCCTGCCGGGCTCCTGGTCGGTGATCCATGCGGAGGACGGCAAGCTCAAGGTGACCCAGCAGGGCTCACTGCAACAGTTCCCGCCACTACCCCGGCCGGTGCTGCCGCTGTCCAAGGCGGAGCTGGCCGTCCATGGCGAACAGCTGGGCACCTTCTTCGCGGACGCGAACTTCACCCCGGACTTCCCCCGGGCCGCACAGCTGTGGACCGCCCGCTTCGAGCAGGAGTTCCCGGCCACCCACCTCGATGGGGTGCTCTCGCTCGACCCGGTGGCCCTGTCCTACCTGCTCAAGGGCACCGGACCGGTCACCGTTGCCGGCCGGACCATCACCAGCGAGAACGCGGTCGACGAGCTGCTGAGCCGGCCGTACCGCGAGCTGGAGCCTGCGCAGCAGGACGTGCTGTTCGCGCACGCGGCCAAGGCGATCTTCGACGCCACCACGGGGCACCTCAAGTCGCCTCTGGGATTCGTCCGCGGCCTGAGCCGCGCCGCCAGCGAGGGCCGCTTCCTTGTGTCCGTGGACGACCCCGAGGTCAGTTCGCAACTGGCCGGCACACGCGTCGAAAGCGCGCTCACAGGTGACGACGGCCGCACCCCGCATGTCGACATCGCGCTCAACGACGCGACCGGCACCAAGATGAGTTACTACCTCCGCTACTCCACCGATCTCGAGTCCACGAGCTGCCAGGACCAGGCCCAGCGCATCCAGGCGTCGATGACGCTGAACCAGAAGATCACCCCCGAGGCCGCTCGGAAGCTGCCGGCGTCCGTGACCGGACCCGGCACGTTCGGCACAGGGCGCGGCAAGCAGTTGGTGGTGATCGACATCTACGCGCCGCACGGAGGCACGTTCGACTCGCTGAGCATCAACGGCAAGTCACTGACCGACTCGCTGAACGTCACCCACCTCAACGGCCGCCCCGTCACCCAGGTCCCGATCATGCTGTCCTCGACCAAGGACGTGGTGATCAACTGGACGATGACCACGGGCCCCGGTGAGACCGGCGACATCCACCTCGGCATGACGCCCAGCATTGTTCCTGGCGACAACAACGCAGTGATCCACTCCGCCTGCTGACCACACTGCACCCCTCGGTGGTCGAGTAGCGAGCGCCAGCGGTGCAGTGATCGGTGGTCGAGTAGCGAGCGCCAGAGAGCGTATCGAGACCCCGCACCCGAAGGCAGCGCCTCACTCCCGCACCCGTCGCGCGGCCTCCCAGACCTCGAACCGTCCGTACGCGCTGTCGAGATGGCCCCAGAAGCAATGCTCGAAGCCAGCCACCTCCTCGCGCAGTTGGAACATCTGATAGTCGAGCAGGCGCTCGAGGGAGCACTCGTGGCCCGCGCGTTCAGAGCGCTCGAGTGAGGCGCCGCAGCGCCGGCAGGGCATGTATCGGGACGCGAACACAGGGGACCTCCTGCTCGGGAGGATTCCCCGGGTCGGGGAGGACAAACGACCCGTGTTCGGGAGGGGCCAAAGCCCTAGATTGAGCCGCGGCAGGTGTCAGAGCGGAGGTTCATGATGCCCAGCAATGCAGAGATCGCTCGCGACCTCTACCTCAGTTGGAACGAGAGGGACTTCGACCGTGCCGCAGAGATGGTCAAGCCCGACAGCGAGATCATCGTCGTCGGCACGGGTGAGAAGTTCATCGGCCCGGACGGCGTACGCCGCTACGACAGCAACTGGGCCGAGGGGTTCCCGGACGGTGAGATCACGGTCGACAACATCCTCGACGCGGGCGACTGCGTCGTCGTGGAGTTCACCGGCCGTGGCACCCACACCGGCACGCTCCCCACGTCGATGGGTCCGATCCCGCCAACGGGCCGCCAGCTCACCTTGTCGCTGTGCGACGTGCTCGAGTTCCAGGAGGGCAAGGTGAAGCGCCAGCGGTCCTACTTCGACACCGGCTCGATGATGATGCAGCTCGGGCTACTCCCCGAGCAGGCCGAAGCCGCGCAAGAAGCACCTCGGTAGGTCAACCGCACGACAAGAGACCGCCCAGACCAGGCACCTGCCCGGGCGGTCTCCCTCCCCTGACACGTCGCTGGCCGAGTAGCGAGCGCCAGCCGTCCGTCGGTGGTCGAGTAGCGAGCGCCCGCGAGCGTATCGAGACCCCGCCAACCCAGCGCAGCGCTTAGTACACGAGCGCCTGCGCGCCCTCCTGGAGCACCTCCTCGGCGAACACCGCCGCCCCCGCGATCCCGATTCCCGGTACGACGTCGTCCGCCGCGATCGACCGCCGCTGGGCACACTGGGTGCACAGCGTCACCTGGCCGCCTGCGATCACAGCCTCGAGCAGGGAGGCCAGGGGAGCGGCCAGCGGCAGCTCGAACTCGGCGGCCCGCCCAGGCACCGCGAACCACGCCGCCTCTCCGGTCAACCACAGGCTCACCTCGGCACCGGCCGCGACGGCCGCCGCGGCCACCGTGAACGCCTGGTTGCACCGCTCTCTGTCCTCGACACCGCAGGTCACCTTGATCACGAGGTTTCGGGGCATGGCGCGAGCCTAACTAGACTCACCTGTCATGCCGTTCGAGCTCCCCGACAACCTGCACCCGGACTGTGGTCCCATCGCCTGGATGCTCGGCACCTGGCGCGGCAACGGCCACGGCGACTACCCGACGATCGAGCCGTTCCAGTTCGGCCAAGAGCTGATCTTCACCCACGACGGCCGGCCCTTCTTCCACTACATGGCTCGCGCCTGGATCGTGGACGAGAACGGCGAAAAGGTCCGTGATGCCGCCATCGAAACCGGGTTCCTCCGCGCCAAGCCGGGGGGCAAGGTCGAGTTCGTGCTCACGCACAACACCGGCTTCGTCGAGATCTGGTACGGCCACGCCGACGGCGGCAAGCTCGAGATGGTCACCGACGCGGTCGCCCGCACTGAGACCGCGAAGGAGTATGTCGGCGGCATGCGGCTCTACGGCAACGTCGAGGGTGACCTGCTGTACGCCTACGACATGGCAGCCATGGGGCAGGCGCTTCAGCCGCATCTCTGGGCGCGATTGCAGCGCGCCTGAGGCGCATTGCCCAGTCGATGCGGCCTTGCGCCTTGAGGACGACTACGGCCGGTAGCGCGCGGGGGAGGGACGATGCCGTAGTGAGTGGCGACGACCCGCTGGCAGAATCGCGGCCATGCCGAGCGCGCTGATCACCGGGATCACCGGCCAGGACGGTCTCTACCTCGCCGAGCTCCTGCTCGCCAAGGGGTACGACGTCCACGGGCTGATCCGCGGGCAGAACAACCCCAAGCGACAGCTCGTCGAGAAACTGCTGCCCGAGGTCCGGCTCCACAACGGCGACCTGACCGACCTGTCCAGCCTGCTGCGCGCGCTGCGCGACGCGGCGCCGGACGAGGTCTACAACCTCGGCGCGGTCTCGTTCGTGGCCTACTCGTGGGAGAACGCGCACCTCACCACCGACGTCACCGCCAAGGGCGTGCTCAACATGCTCGAGGCGGTGCGGCTGCACTGCGGCTACCGGGAGGGGTCCGACCAGGTCGGCGGGGTGCGGTTCTACCAGGCGTCGAGCTCGGAGATGTTCGGCAAGGTGCAGGAGTCGCCGCAGCACGAGCGGACCCTGCTCTGGCCGCGGTCGCCGTACGGCGTGAGCAAGGTCTTCGGCCACCACATGACGATCAACTACCGCGAGTCCTACGGGCTGCACGCGTCCTCCGGGATCCTGTTCAACCACGAGTCGCCGCGACGCGGACCGGAGTTCGTCACCCGCAAGATCAGCCAGGCGGTCGCCCGGATCCACCTCGGCCTGCAGGACCAGCTGGTGCTGGGCAACCTCGACGCCGAGCGCGACTGGGGCTTCGCCGGCGACTACGTGGAAGCGATGTGGCTGATGCTCCAGCAGCCCGCGGGCGACGACTACGTGGTCGCCACCGGCGAGACCCACTCGATCCGCGACTTCCTCGACGAGGCCTTCGGCCAGGTCGGCGTGACCGACTGGACGCCCTACGTCCGCCAGGACCCACGATTCGTGCGCCCGGCCGAGGTCGACCACCTGGTCGGTGACGCGAGCAAGGCCCGCGAGGTGCTCGGCTGGAAGCCGAGGGTGACCTTCCGCGAGCTCGTCGCGATGATGGTCGAGGCCGACCTCGAAGCCACCCGACAGGGCTGGTGAGCATGGCCCGCGCGTTCATCACCGGCGCCACCGGCCAGGACGGCAGCTATCTGACGGAGCGGTTGCTGGCCGAGGGGACCGAGGTGCACGCGCTCCTGCAGCCCGGCGAGCGGCCCGCCGACGTCGACCTGCAGGGCGTGGCGATCCACCGCGGGGACCTCACCGACGTCGCGGAGGTACGCCGGCTGCTGGTGGACCTGGCCCCGGGCGAGGTCTACAACCTCGCGGCCGTCAGCTCGGTGGCCCGCTCGTGGGCGGAGCCGGACCTGACCTCGCGCGTCAACGGGCTGGCCGCGGCAGCGCTGCTGGAGTCGGCGTGGCAGGCCCAGGAGAAGAGCGGTCGCCCGGTCCGGGTCGTCCAGGCCTCCAGCGCGGAGATGTTCGGGATCCCGGTGACCAGCCCGCAGGACGAGGAGACGCCCCTGCGGCCGGTGAACCCGTACGGCGCGGCCAAGGCCCACGCCCACCTGATGGTGGACGTCTACCGTCGGCGCGGCCTGCACGCGGTGAGCGCGATCCACTACAACCACGAGTCGCCCCGCCGGCCCCGGCACTTCGTCACCCGCAAGGTCACCGCCACCGTGGCGGCCATCGCCCGCGGCCGCGCCGACCGGCTGCAGCTCGGCAACCTCGACGCCCGGCGCGACTGGGGGTGGGCCCCCGACCACGTCGACGCGATGGTGCGGGCGGCCCGCGCCGACCACCCAGGCGACTACGTCGTCGCCACCGGCACCTCACGCTCGGTCCGCGACTTCGTCGCGATGGCGTTCGCCCACGTCGGGATCGCGGAGTGGGAGTCATTGGTGAGCGTCGACGGCGACCTTCTGCGGCCCCAGGACGCCCCCGAGCTGGTCGGGAACCCCGCCCGCGCGCGCCGGGAGCTGGGCTGGGCGCCCACGGTGGCCTTCGACGAGCTCGTCGCCCGGATGGTCGACGCCGATCTGGCCCGGTTGGACGCCGGGCGCGAGTGATCAGACCGGCGAGGTGACCCGGCGATGCGGGCTCGGGCTTGCGGGCACGCCCGCGAGCGCGAGAATGGCCCCATGACCGGCGACTGGCGCGAGAAGCTGCGGGGCAGCGGCTACCGCCTGACCCCGCAGCGGGAGCTGATCCTGCGCGCGGTCGAGGAGCTCGGCCACGCCACCCCCGACGAGGTGCTGGCCCGGGTCCGCGAGCAGTCCTCGGCGGTCAACGTCTCCACGGTCTACCGCACGCTGGAGGTGCTCGAGCAGCTCGGCCTGGTCCGGCACGCCCACCTCAGCGACCGGGCCCCGACCTACCACTCGGTCAGCGACCACGAGCACTTCCACCTGGTCTGCCGGAATTGTCACCGCATCGTGTCCGTTGACCCAGAGGTGCTTGATCCGCTGCGCGACCGGCTGCGCAGCGAGCACGGCTTCACGATCGACGTGGGGCACCTGACCGTCTTCGGAAGGTGTGAGACCTGTGAGTGACCACCGCAGTCCGCTGCTCGAGCTGCCCGGCGCTGTCTCCGGCGACGGGATCGACGCGGGCGTGGCCGCGCACTACGGCTCGTTCAACCTCGAGCAGCGCACGCTGGAGTCCGGGGAGGGCTTCGTCGACCTCTCGCACCGCGAGGTGATCCGGGTCGAGGGCCCGGACCGGCTGACCTGGCTGCACTCCCTGACCTCCCAGCACTTCCTGGAGCTGCCCCCGAAGAGGTGGATCGGCGCGCTCGTCCTCAGCCCCCAGGGCCACGTCGAGCACGCCTTCTTCGGCTACGACGACGGCGAGGCCTTCCTCGCCCACACCGAGCCCGGCCAGGCCGCCGCGCTGGTCGCGTTCCTGGACCGGATGCGCTTCATGATGCGCGTCGAGGTCACCGAGGTGACCGGCGACCTCGCGGTCACCTGGCGCCCGAAGCCGGGGGCCGAGGCGCGAGGCGGCCACGACTTCTACGCCAACTACGAGCTCGTCCCCCGCGACCAGCTCACGACCTACGCCGAGGCCGCGGGCCCGGCCTGCGGCCTGTGGGCGTTCGAGGCGCTGCGGATCGCCGGCGGCGAGCCCCGCCTCGGGCTGGACACCGACCAGCGCACCATCCCCAACGAGGCCGGCTGGATCGGCCCGGCGGTGCACCTCGACAAGGGCTGCTACCGCGGCCAGGAGACGGTGGCCCGGGTGCACACGCTCGGCCGCCCCCCGCGTCGGCTGACGCTGCTCCACCTCGACGGCTCGGAGAACCGCCTCCCGGCCGTCGGCGCCGCGCTCACCCAGGGCGAGAAGGTGGTCGGCTTCGTGGGCACCTCGGCCCGCCACCACGAGCTGGGCCCGATCGCGCTGGCGATGGTCAAGCGCAACGTACCGCTCGACGCCCAGCTCGAGGTCGACGGGCTCACCGCCGCCCAGGAGGTCCTGGTCGACCCCGAGGTCGGCCTGCACGTGCGGCCGCTGCGCTAACGCTCGCCGCGCCGGCGCGCGCACGACGAGGCCGAGTCGGCGCTCGTTGACGTGCAGCGCGTCAACCAGCGCCGACTCGCGGACGGGAAGGGTCAGTCAGGAGACGACCCGCTGGTCGAGCAGGTCCAGCAGGTAGCCGCCGTAGCCGCTGCTGAGCAGTGCGTAGGCGCACTCGGCGAGCTGATCGTCGGTGATGAAGCCCTGCCGCCACGCGACCTCCTCGGGGCAGCCGATCTTGGTGCCCTGCCGGGCCTCGATCGCCCGCACGAAGTCGCCGGCGTCGTGCATCGCCTCGAACGTCCCGGTGTCCAGCCACGCCGACCCGCGCGGCAGCACCTCGACGTGCAGCCGCCCCTGCTCGAGGTACAGGCGGTTCAGGTCGGTGATCTCCAGCTCCCCGCGCGCGGAGGGCCGCAGCGTGCGGGCCAGCTCGACCACCTCGTTGTCGTAGAAGTACATGCCGGGCACCGCGTAGCTGCTGCGAGGCTTGGCCGGCTTCTCCTCCAGCGACAACGCCCGGCCCCGCTCGTCGAACTCCACGACGCCGTAGGCGGTCGGGTCTGCCACCCGGTAGCCGAAGACTGCGGCGCCGTCGAGGCCGCGGAAGCGGCGCAGCGTGTGGCCGAGTCCGGTGCCGTAGAAGATGTTGTCGCCGAGGACCAGCCCGACCTCCTCCCCGCCGATGTGGTCCTCGCCGATCAGGAACGCCTGGGCGAGCCCGTCGGGCGAGGGCTGCACGGCGTAGGAGATCGAGAGGCCCCAGTCCGCCCCGTCGCCGAGCAGCCGGCGGAACGCCTCGGCCTCGTGCGGGGTGGTGATGACCAGGATCTCCCGGATGCCCGCGAGCATGAGCGTGGTCAGCGGGTAGTAGATCATCGGCTTGTCGTAGACGGGCACCAGCTGCTTGCTGACCGCCCGGGTGATCGGGTGCAGCCGCGAGCCGGTCCCGCCGGCGAGGATGATGCCGCGCATGCCACGACGCTAGGAGAGGACGGCGCCGGTCGGGGGGTCCCGGGTGACGATCCCCAACATGGCGTAGCCGCAGCCCCGGACCCGGTCCGGCACCCTGCCGCCGACCTAGGTTCGCGACGTGGAACGAGTCCTCGTCACCGGCGGCGCCGGCTTCATCGGTGCGAACTTCGTGCGCCACCTCGTCTCACAGACCGATGCCCGGGTCACGGTGCTCGACAAGCTCACCTACGCCGCGAGCACCGAGGCGCTGGTCGGCCTGCCCGGGTCGCGGGTCCGGCTCGTGCCCGGGGACATCGCCCACGCCGACGTCGTGGAGCCGCTGGTCGCCATGCACGACACCGTCGTGCACTTCGCGGCGGAGTCCCACAACGACAACTCGCTGACCCAGCCGGCGCCCTTCGTGACCACCAACATCCTGGGCACGTTCACGCTGCTCGAGGCGGTCCGGCGCACCGGCGCCCGCTTCCACCACGTCTCCACCGACGAGGTGTACGGCGACCTGCCGCTCGACGACCCGGCCCGGTTCACCGAGGACACCCCCTACCGTCCGAGCAGCCCCTACTCCGCCTCGAAGGCGAGCTCGGACCACCTGGTCCGCGCCTGGATGCGCAGCTTCGGGGTCCGGGCGACGATCTCCAACTGCTCCAACAACTACGGCCCCTGGCAGCACGTGGAGAAGTTCATCCCCCGACAGATCACCACGCTGATCGACCGGGGGCGGCCCCGCGTCTACGGCGCGGGGTGCCACGTCCGCGACTGGATCCACGTCGACGACCACTGCGCGGCGATCCTGGCGATCCTCCGGTCCGGCCGGATCGGCGAGACCTACCTGGTCGGGGCGGACGGGGAGCGCAACAACCTGGAGGTGGTGCGGACCCTGCTGCGCCTCTTCGACCGGGACCCCGACGACTACGACACGGTCCTGGACCGGGTCGGCCACGACCTGCGCTACGCGATCGACGCCGCCAAGATCCGCCGCGAGCTGGGCTGGGAGCCCCAGTACGCCGACTTCGAGGCGGGCCTGGCGACCACGGTCGACTGGTACCGCGTCCACGAGCCCTGGTGGCGCCGGCACAAGGCGGCAAGCGAGGCGGCCTACGCGGCGGTGGGCCAATGAACGCCGCGGCCGAGCTGGCGCTGGACCTCGCACCCGCCCCGCTGAGCGTCCAGGAGACGGCGCTGCCGGGACTGCTGGTGCTGCAGCTGCCGGTCCACCACGACCTGCGCGGCTGGTTCAAGGAGGCCTGGCAGCGCCAGGCGATGACCGCGCTCGGGCTGCCGGACTTCGAGCCGGTCCAGCAGAACATGTCGTGGAACGCACAGCGCGGCACCACCCGGGGCTTCCACGCCGAGCCGTGGGACAAGCTGGTCACGGTGGCGCACGGCTCGGTCTTCGGCGCCTGGGTGGACCTGCGCCCCGGCCCCAGCTTCGGCCGGACCGCACAGGTGCGCATCGACCCCACCGTGGCCGTGTTCGTGCCCCGGGGGGTCGCCAACGCCTACCAGTCGCTGGAGGACGGCACCGCCTACTGCTACCTCGTCAACGACCACTGGCGGCCCGGGGTCGGCTACCCGGCGGTGAACCTGGCCGACCCGGAGCTCGACGTGCCGTGGCCGATCGCGCTGGACCGCGGCGCCCGAGTCTCCCCGAAGGACCGCGCCAACCCGCCGCTGGCCGAGGCCATCCCCGTGCCGCCGCTGAAGACCCTGATCACCGGCGCCCAGGGCCAGCTGGGTCGAGCCCTGGCCACCGCGTTCCCCGAGGCGCACGCCGTGGGCCGCCACGAGCTCGACATCACCGACGCGGCGGCGCTGGCGGCCTGGCCCTGGCACGAGTACGCCGTGGTGCTGAACGCCGCCGCCTACACCGCGGTCGACGTCGCCGAGTCCGCCGAGGGCCGGCCCAGCGCCTGGGCGGTCAACGCCACCGCCCCGGGGCTGCTGGCCCGGATCGCCCGGGAGCACCGGCTGACGCTGGTGCACTACTCCACCGACTACGTCTTCGACGGCCATGCCGAGCTGCACTCCGAGGACGAGCCGCTCTCCCCGCTCGGCGTCTACGGGCAGAGCAAGGCGGCCGGCGACCTGGCCGCCGCCACCGCACCGCGGCACTACGTCGTGCGCTCCTCGTGGGTGGTCGGCCAGGGCCACAACTTCGTCCGCACGATGCGGCGGCTCGCTCGCACCGGCGCCTCCCCGCGCGTGGTGGGCGACCAGGTCGGGCGGCTGACCTTCGCCGACGAGCTGGCCCGCGCCACCCGGCACCTGCTGGAGACCCGCGCCGCCTACGGCACCTACAACGTCACCAACGGCGGCGCCCCGACGTCCTGGGCCGACATCGCGCGCGAGGTGTTCGCGCTGAGCGGCCGCGACCCCGGCGACGTCACCGAGATCAGCAGCGCGCAGTACGCCGCCGTCGCGCCCCGGCCGCGACACAGTGTGCTCGACCTCTCCCGCCTCCAGGCCGCCGGCTTCGACCCGGCCGACGCACGCTCGGCGCTGCGTAGCTATCTCGCTGCCGAGTAGCCGCGGACCCGATTCACCCGTCCCCAGCACAGGCCCTTCATTACCCGTCAGTAGCCTCCGGATCCGACTGGAGCGGAGATCCCCGATAGAGTGACGCCGCCACGACGCACAACCAGACGGGACTGACGTGGAACTGAAGGACTACTGGCGCACCCTCCGTCGACGGTGGAAGGTCGTCATCCTCTGCCTGCTGCTCACGGTGGCCGCCGCCTCGGTGTTCACGTTCTCGGCGACGCCGCAGTACTCCTCCTCGGCACAGATCTTCGTCTCCACAAGCCCGACGGACGCGAGCCAGGCCTACCAGGGCAGCCTGTTCGCCACGCAGCGGATCAGCTCCTACGCCAAGATCGTCGACACCCGGAAGCTCGCTTCGCGAGTCGCAGATGACCTCGGCAGCACCTACACGCCCGATGAGCTGCGTGACGAGGTGACCGCGACGGTCGACCCCGACACCGTCCTCCTGACGATCACCGCGACCGACCCCGACCCCACGACGGCACGGGACAT
Organism: Nocardioides panaciterrulae; assembly: GCF_013409645.1. Classification (NCBI taxonomy): domain Bacteria; kingdom Bacillati; phylum Actinomycetota; class Actinomycetes; order Propionibacteriales; family Nocardioidaceae; genus Nocardioides; species Nocardioides panaciterrulae. The sequence goes on from NZ_JACCBG010000001.1 coordinate 614,365, forward strand.
CGCCCAGGCCTACGCCGAGGAACTCAGCAACTACATCGCCGGCCTCGAGACCCCCGACGGCAAGAAGCGACCGCTGATCAAGGCCTCGATCGTCGACAATGCGGAGCGCACGACCACTCCGGTCAGCCCCCAGCCCGTGCGCAACCTGGGGCTCGCGATCGTGCTCGGCCTGCTGCTCGGCGTCGGCGTGGCGGTGTTGCGCGAACTGCTGGACACCTCCGTGTCCAACGCCGAGGACGTCGGCGAGGTCACCGAGGCCCCGATCCTCGGCCACATCGGCACCGACCCCAACGCCGTGAAGGTCGCCCCCGCCGACGTGCTGCGCGACGTGACGCCGTGGGCGGAAGCCTTCCGGGTGCTGCGCACGAACATGCAGTTCGTCGAGGTGGATCGTCCGCAACGGATCTTCGTCGTCTCGAGCTCGCTGCCAGGCGAGGGCAAGTCGACGACCGCGGTCAACCTGGCGATCACGCTGGCAATGGCCAAGCAGCGCGTGGCGCTCATCGAGTGCGACCTGCGCCGACCACTGATCGCCAACCGGCTGAGCCTCGACGGCGCGGTCGGCACCACCAGCGTGCTGATCGGAAAGGTCCAGCTCGCCGACGCCCTCCAGGAGTATGCCGACACCGGCCTGCAGGTCCTCACCTGTGGCCCGATCCCGCCGAACCCGTCGGAGCTGCTGCAGTCGGTGGCCATGGAGAAGATGCTCGGCGAGCTGCGCGACCAGTTCGATGTGGTGATCCTCGACGCGCCGCCGCTGCTGCCGGTCACCGACGCCGCACTGCTGGCCTCCCAGGCCGACGGCGCGCTGGTCGTGGTGCGGCACGGCAAGACCACTCGCGACCAGCTCCGCCACGCCATCGAGCGGGTCGAGGCGGTCGATGCCAAGGTCGTCGGCGTGGTGATCAACCTGGCGCCGGCGCGCCGCACCGGCCGCAGCTACGGCTACGGTTACGGGTACTCCTACGGCTACAGCTACGCGCAAGACCAGGTCAGCGGCGGCGACTCAACGAAGCAAGCGCGGGACGAACGTCGGCAAGGTAGACGAAAGCGGCGATCGTGAACGCCAGGCTGAGCAGGTTGATCGGCGAGGACCGCAGCATCAACAGCTGAAGCACCAGCCCAAGCCCAAGGATGATCGTCCAGGCCGGCTTGGTCAGCTTGTTCGCCGCCGTGTAGTGCTGCCCCGACCAGGTCAGGGAGTTGACGAAGGCGAAGACCTTGACCGCCAGCAGCACCAGGTCCACGATCAGCACGACCCCGAGCTCGAGGGCAAACACGTTCAGCACCCGACCAGCCTAACCGCCGTCCGACGCCCCGGCGTGCCTCGTTCCTCGAACAGCAAGCGCCAGAAGCCGATCGGTGGTCGAGTAGCCAGCACCTGATCGCTGGTCGAGTAGCGAGCGCCAGCGAGCGTATCGAGACCCGCTGACACGAAAGACCCCCGGAACCACAAGATTCCGGGGGTCTCGCCGTCAGAACAGCCTCAGCTGCTCATCGCGGGGTGCTCTTCAGTCGCCGACCTTCTCAGCCGCTTGGGTCGCCGCGGTGGCGGCGTTCGACGCGGTGGCCTTCGCGGCGGTGGCGGTCGCCTTGGCGCTGGGCTTCGCCGACGACTTCTTGGCGGTGGTCGAGGCCTTCTTGGCGGTCGACTTCGCGCCGGAGGCGGCCGTCTTCGTCGTCTTCTTGGCGGTCTTCTTCGCCTGGGTCGACGTGGTCTTGGCCTTCGCGGTCGTCGTCTTCGCCGCGGTGGTCGTGGCCTTGGTGGACTCCTGGCGGCGGATCCGGCCCACGAGCGTCTCGCCGCGCTTGGCGAGGTCCTCGTAGGCGCTGGTCACGGTGGCGACGTTGTCGTTGAGCAGCGCCTGGACGCGGCCGGGCAGCTCGCGGGCGTCGGACTGCAGCTCGGCGACGCGCGACTCGATCGCGTCGCGGCGGGCCTTGGCGTCCTTGGAGAGCGCCTCGACCCGGCCGTTCACCGTCGTAAGGGCCCGGTCACGCAGCGCCTGCGGCTTCACGTCGAGGCCGGAGACGTTCTTCTGCACGCCGGCGACGTAGCCGCGGACGTACTCCACGGCGAGGTCGGTGACGCCCACGCCGGCGTAGAGCGGGCGGGCAGCTTCGGTCTTGATGTCGAACTTGGCCTTGGCCATGTCGATCACTCCTTGGAGGGGTTGTCGGTTTCGCTCTCGGTCCTGGCATTGAGCGCGAGGAACGACGCGTAGACGTCGAGCAGCGACTGCTTCTGCCGCTCGGTGAGCCCGGTGTCGTTGAGCACCGCCAGCTCCACGGAGCCTCCGACGCCATCCTCGGGGCTGAGGATCCCTGCGCGGATGTAGAGCTGCTCGGCGGAGATGCGCAGCGCCCTGGCGATCTGTTGCAGCACCTCGGCCGAGGGCCGGCGCAGACCACGCTCGATCTGGCTCAGGTAGGGGTTGGAGACGCCGGCCTGCTCAGCGAGCTGCCGCAGGGACAGCTGCGCGGCGACGCGCTGCTCCCTGAGGTAGTCGCCGAGGTTCCCGACGGTCTTGCCGACCCTTCCCTTTGCCATACCTCCACCCTGCTAGCAGGAGTTAGCAAATGCAAGCAGAACGAGGGTGAAGCCGTTCACACCTGAGTGAAAATCCCAATGAAACATGGACTTCTGGGCACTCCAGCCCCGCTAGCCACGGCAACCAACGTAACCACTAGTCCCGGGGCCAGAAGAACAACCATCCGGCAACCCCGAGTCCGGCGATCCCGGCGAGGTCCGAGGACGTCAGTCCGTGAGTGCGGGTGACCGTCAGCACCACGACGCCCTCGACGGACTGGTCGACGAGCAGCCACACCACCGAGGTCAACCCGAGGGCGATCGCCCCGATCCGCCCCGTCTGGGGTGCGACGGCGGCCAGCACCACGAGTCCCGCGAGCACCAGCCCCGCCAGCATCAGAAGCTGGCTCGGATCTCGCCCACGGGTCGGCCGCCGCCGAGCAGCTCCACGACCCCCGTGCGCCGCACCGCGTCGGCGTCGACGCCGTCCTCCTCGGGCACCCCGGCCCGCCGGAGCATCTCGGCCATCAGCACCGGGCGCACCCGGGCGGCGCCGTCGTCGGTCTTGAGCGCGAACGCGCGTCCGTCCGCCAGCGCGACCGCGTAGCAGGACTCAGCCCCGGCCTTGCCGATCGAGCCGGGGATGGCGGTGAGCAGCTCGCGCTCGTCGCGGGTGGTCCCCGAGACCGACGCCGGGTGCTGGCGGATCGCGTCGGTGATCCGCTGCGAGCGCTCGTCGGGCTTGTCGTTGCCGTCCAGCCCGAGCGCGAGGCGCCGGAAGGCGCGGGCCAGGCCGATCAGCGAGGTGGACAGGAGCGGGGCGCCGCAGCCGTCGACGGCGACCTGCTCGACGCGCTCCCCCGTCATCTCGGCGAAGGTCTCGAGAATGACCTGCTGCAGCGGGTGCTGCGGGTCCAGGTAGCTGGCGGTGTCCCAGCCGTTGACGACACAGGTGGCCAGCATCGCCGAGTGCTTGCCCGAGCAGTTCATGTGGATGCGCGACTTCTCGCCGCCGTCGCGGATCAGCCGGAGGCGGGCCTCGTCGTCGAGCGGCCAGTCCGGCGGGGTCTGCAGCGCCGACTCGCCCAGCCCGGCCGAGCCCAGGATCCGGCGCGCGCCCTCGATGTGGAAGTCCTCACCGGAGTGCGAGGCGCAGGCCAGCGCCAGCAGCTCGGGCGGCAGGTCGAGGCCCAGCCGCACCATGCCGAGGGCCTGGAGCGGCTTGTTGCACGACCGCGGCAGCACCGGCACGGCCACCGCGCCGACCGACCAGTCCACCTCGCCGTCCTGGCCGAGGGCGACCAGGGAGCCGTAGTGGTGGCCCTCCACGAACCCGGAGCGGACGATCTCGGCGACGGGCACGGGGGCGGCGGAGGCAGCTGCAGACATGCCCCGCAGCGTAGCCAGCCGCGGGTGGCAGGATGCTGCCCGTGTCGACCCCCGCCTCGCCGCCCGTCCCCCAGCACTGCCCCACGCCCCGCGAGCTCGACGACCTCGAGCTGCTGGTGCACGGCGCCCTGGCGCCGACGACCGCGTTCAACGAGCCCGGGAGCCCGGTCACGCTCACCCTCCCCGAGCAGGTGAACGCCCAGGCGGCGGCCGCCGGGGCGGTGGAGCTGGTGGACCCCGAGGGCCTGCCGCTCGCCCGCGTGTCGGTGCCCGGCGGCGAGATCGAAACGCTCACGCACGCGCAGTTCGGACCGTTCCGTAGCCACTACCTGACTCCGCGCCAGGCCCTGGAGCAGTACGCCGGCCGCACGTTCGTTCCCGTCGACGACGCGCTCACCCGGGCCCAGCTCGACCAACTCGCAGAGGTGGGACCGCTCGTGCTGCTGGCCCTGGTCGGCCACGGCACCCCGGCGCTCTCGCCGGTCGCACTGCTCCGCGCGACGCTCGCGGCGGCCGGACACCTCCCGGGGGCGGCCGTGGTCGCCGTCCCGCTCGCCGCGCACGGCGACGCCGAGGCCGACCACGCCCTGGGCCACCGGGTGGTCGCCAATTACGCCGGCCACAACCCGGTGCTGGCCCTGTCGTCGACCGATGACGACTCCGAACCTCCGGCCGACATCGCCGAGATCGTCGATTTCGACCAGCCGACGCCCGAGCGCCAGGGTCTGGTGCTCTTCTTCACGGGTCTGTCCGGCAGCGGCAAGTCCACGCTGGCCCGCGCGCTCGTGGACCGACTGCTCGAGCACGGCGAGCGCACGGTGACCACGCTCGACGGCGATGTGGTGCGCCGCCACCTCTCGGCCGGGCTGACGTTCTCCAAGGAGGACCGGGAGACCAACATCCGCCGGATCGGCTGGGTGGCCGCGGAGATCTCCCGGCACGGCGGCGTCGCGGTCTGCAGCCCGATCGCCCCCTTCGACGCGACCCGCCAGGACGTGCGGGCGATGGTCGACGAGGCCGGCGGCGCGTTCTTCCTGGTCCACGTGGCCACCCCGTTGGAGGAGTGCGAGCGACGGGACCGCAAGGGCCTCTACGCCAAGGCCCGCCGCGGCGAGATCCCCGAGTTCACCGGCATCTCGTCGCCCTACGAGGAGCCCGACGACGCCGACGTCCGCGTCGACACCACCGGCCGCACGATCGATGACGCCCTCGACGACGTCCTGGTCGCGCTGCGCGATGCCGGCTACCTCGACCTCACCGCCGAAGAGCCCACCACCGCCGAATTCGGTGGTCGAGGAGCGAGCGCCGACGCGTCCTCCGGTGGTCGAGTAGCGAGCGCCAGCGAGCGTATCGAGACCCCCGCACCCGGCGCGACGCCCCTCAAGGTCCTCTTCGTCTGCACCGCCAACATCTGCCGCTCCCCGTTCATGGAGCTGGTCGCCCGCCACGAGCTGGGCGACCGGACCGGCCTCGAGTTCGCCAGCGCCGGCACCCACGGCTTCCGCGACAGCGAGATGGACCCGGTCATGGCCGACACCCTGCCGGGCGGCGTCGCCCCGGACGGCTTCCGCAGCCGCCCGCTCACGGCCGCGATGGTCGAGGAGGCCGACCTGGTCCTGACCGCGGAGGCGGCCCACCGCACGTTCATCCTCGAGGACCACCCGGGCGCCTTCCGCAAGGTGTTCACGCTGGGCCAGTTCGCCGAGGCGACGACTTCCGCCACCGGCCTGACCGGCCACGAACTGCTGGCCGCGGTCGCGCAGCGGCGCGGCAGCGCCGACCCCTCGCTCGACGTGCCGGACCCCTACCGACGCGGTCCCGAGGGCGCGCGGGCCGCCGCGGACCTGCTCACCGACCGGCTGCGCGCCATCTTAACTGCACTAGTTGGATAGAGTATGGTCACTCACTATGGGTGACCTGATCACGACCACGTTCTTCTCGATCCTGGCCGCGGGCTTCGTGGTCGGGATCGTGGTCGGCCTGACCGGCATGGGCGGCGGGGCGCTGATGACCCCGGCGCTGATCTTCCTCGGCGTGGGCGGCGCGGCGACCGTGGTGACCGCCGACGTGACCGCGGCGGCGATCTACAAGGCCGGCGGCGCCGTCACCCACGCCCGCGAGGGGTCGCCCAACCTCGCGCTGGCGAAGTGGCTGGTGCTCGGGTCGGTGCCGTTCGCGCTGCTCGGGCCGTGGCTGATCCACGCGGTCGCGGGCCCGGAGCCGGGCAGCCTGGACACGCTGCTCAAGGAGGCCATCGGCTTCGCGCTCCTGCTCGCCGCCACCACCTACGCCCTGCGGCTCTACATCAACCTGCGCCGGGTGCGCAGCGGGGTCGGTGACGCCGATCCGAACCCGCCGGTCCGCCCGATCCCCACCCTGCTCGTCGGCGCCCTGGGCGGCCTGCTGGTCGGGATCACCAGCGTCGGCTCGGGCTCGGTGATCATGATCGCCCTGCTCATGCTCTACCCGGGCCTGTCCGCGGTGAAGCTGGTCGGCACCGACCTGGTGCAGGCCGTGCCGCTCGTGCTCGCCGCCGCGATCTCCAACATCATCCTCAACGGCCTGGACTGGACGATCCTCATCCCGCTGGTGCTCGGCTCCACCCCGGGCACGATCCTGGGCGCCAGGATCGCGCCCAAGGTGCCGCAGTCGTTCATCCGCCGCGGCATCGTGATCGTGCTGACCATGTCGGGCATCGCGCTGCTGGACAAGTCCGGCTGGGCGCCACTGGGTGCCGGCGAGGACCAGACCCACCCGGTGCTGATCGGGCTGGTCGGGATCGCGATGGTGGTCGTGGTGCCGCTCATCTGGGGTTTCCTGCGCAAGGAGCAGGGCCTGCCGTTCATGGGCGCGCCGACCGTGGCGGAGCTCGAGCGCCCGGGCTGGAAGCGCCGGAACCACGAGCCCGCGGAGTGACTCGCCGCACCCTCCGGTCGCCACGGTTGTCCCCGCCGGGCCACAGCCCGATACGATGCTGGCTGCTGTCCCGAGGAGAGGTCCCCTTTCTGTCATGACCGAAACGCACGCCGACTACCGGCTGAGTCAGCTCGACCAGCTGGAGGCGGAGTCGATCCACATCTTCCGTGAGGTCGCCGCCGAGTTCGAGAAGCCCGTCCTGATGTTCTCGGGGGGCAAGGACTCCATCGTGATGCTCCGCCTCGCGGAGAAGGCGTTCTACCCCGCGAAGATCCCGTTCCCGATCATGCAGGTCGAGACCGGCCTGGACTTCCCCGAGGTGATGGAGACCCGCGAACGCTGGGTCAGCCGCCTCGGCGTGCGGCTGGTGGTCGCGAGCATCGACGACGCGATCAAGAACGGCATCGTCGTTGACGACGGGAAGACCTCCCGCAACCGCTTGCAGATCGGCACGCTGCTGAACGCGATCGAGGAGAACGGCTTCACCGCCGCCTTCGGTGGCGGTCGCCGCGACGAGGAGAAGGCCCGCGCCAAGGAGCGCGTCTACTCCCACCGCGACGAGTTCGGCCAGTGGGACCCGAAGAACCAGCGCCCCGAGCTGTGGAGCCTGTTCAACGGCCGCCTGCACGCCGGCGAGCACATGCGGATCTTCCCGATCTCGAACTGGACCGAGCTCGACGTGTGGGCCTACATCGCCCGCGAGGGCATCGAGATCCCGTCGATCTACTTCGCCCACCAGCGCCGGGTCTTCGAGCGTGACGGCATGCTGATGACCGAGACCCCGCTGAACCCCTGCCGCGAGGGCGAGGTCGCCGAGGAGCGCACCGTGCGCTTCCGCACCTGCGGCGACATCTCCCTGACCGGCTGCGTGGAGTCCACGGCGAGCACCGTCGAGGAGGTCATCGAGGAGATCGCGGTCGCCCGAGTGACCGAGCGTGGCGCCACCCGCGGCGACGACAAGTTCTCCGAGGCTGCCATGGAGGACCGCAAGAAGGAGGGCTACTTCTGATGGCTTCCCAGGAAACCAACACAGCGAACCCGAGCGCCGGCGAGCAGGCCGTCGAGATGGTCACCACGAACATGGACCTGCTGCGCTTCGCCACCGCAGGCTCCGTGGACGACGGCAAGTCGACCCTGATCGGTCGGCTGCTGCTGGACTCCAAGTCGATCTTCGAGGACCAGCTCGAGGCCGTCGAGGCCACCAGCCAGTCCCGCGGCTACGACTACACCGACCTCGCGCTGCTGACCGACGGCCTGCGCTCCGAGCGCGAGCAGGGCATCACGATCGACGTGGCGTACCGCTACTTCGCGACCCCGAACCGCAAGTTCATCATCGCCGACACCCCGGGCCACGTGCAGTACACCCGCAACATGGTCACCGGCGCCTCCACCGCCGACCTGGGCCTGGTGCTGGTCGACGCCCGCCAGGGCCTGACCGAGCAGTCCCGTCGGCACGCGGTGATCCTCTCGCTTTTGCGGGTCCCGCACCTGGTGCTCGCGGTGAACAAGATGGACCTCGTGGACTACTCCCAGGAGGTCTACGAGAAGATCCACGCCGAGTTCACCCAGTTCGCCACCAAGCTGGCGATCCCTGACCTCGAGGTCATCCCGATCTCCGCGCTCAAGGGCGACAACGTGGTCACGCGCTCGGAGAGCATGCCGTGGTACTCCGGTCCCACGCTGATGCACCACCTCGAGCATGTGCACGTGGCCTCCGACCGCGACCTGGTCGACGTCCGCTTCCCGGTGCAGTACGTCGTGCGCCCGAAGTCCGACGAGCACCACGACTACCGCGGCTACGGCGGCCAGGTGGCCGGCGGCGTGCTGAAGCCGGGCGACGAGGTCGTCGTGCTGCCCTCGGGCATGACCTCGAAGATCCAGGCCATCGACCTCTTCGACACCGACCTCGACGAGGCGTACCCGCCGATGTCGGTCACGGTCCGCCTCGAGGACGACGTTGACGTCTCCCGCGGCGACATGATCGCCCGGGTGAAGAACGCGCCGAAGCCGAGCCAGGACATCGACGCGATGGTCTGCTGGATGACCAACGAGCCGCTGCGCCCGCGCCAGAAGCTCGCCATCAAGCACACCACCCGCAGCGCCCGCGCGCTGGTGAAGGACATCCAGTACCGCCTGGACGTCAACACCCTGCACCGCGACCAGGAGACCAAGGAGCTCGGCCTCAACGAGATCGGCCGCGTCCAGCTGCGCACCACCGTGCCGCTGCTGTGCGACGCCTATTCGAAGAACCGCACCACCGGCTCCTTCATCCTCATCGACGAGGCGACCGGCGTCACCGTCGGCGCCGGCATGATAAATAGTGGGAACTGAGGTCCGCATCAACAAGTCGACAGTGGGAACGTCTTCGCAGCGCCCGACCGGATGCGAACCTAAGCGAGATACTTGCTAATTCTGCAAGTGCAAAAGTTGAGCTCGTATCAGGGTGTTACGCGGCAACTCAAACCTTGAAACGGCATGCGCCTAACCTGTAAGAAGAAATAGCTCCTTGGCGTGATAACTCTTACTGACAAATTGGAACTTCAATGAGCAAATATTCCAACGATGCGGGGCGTGAGTCGATGCCGCATCGGGAACCGGTTCAGAGGGCGTTTCAAAACGTCTATGTTTATTACCCAAGGGGCTCTCGCACTGGCGGGCCGGAAGCTTTACATCAACTCGTCCACACACTGCGTGAGCAAGACATAGCCGCCTATCTGGTCCCCACGGAATGGTCGCGCAGCGAGCGTCGAGTTCCCGAATACCGCTCTTACGATGCCCCCGAGGCGCAAGAGGTCGTCGACCACGCGGACAACTGTGTTGTAGTGCCTGAAAGACTTGTCGGGCAATTGCGCGAATCTCGGAATGCCCAAAAGTTCTGTTGGTGGCTGAGCATCGACAACGCTCGAATATTCCAAGCGGAGCGAGCCTACCGCCAGAAGCGCGCGTACCGCAGTGACCCCGGGTTCGCCAATTTCATGCGCCGCTGGCTCGGGCATCGGACACCAGCCCTGGAGTGGCGAATTAGGGGCCTGGGCGCGGTGCAGCACCTGACACAATCGCAGTACGCGTGGAGCTATCTAAACAGCCGTTTCGACATTCTACCTTCAGCTCTTTCTGACTACACCCCCCTTGTCTCGATCGGGACTCCCCGCCGCGCCGATCGCGTCGTCATCTCGTTCAATCCCGCTAAGGGCGGAGAATATGTCGAAGGGGTAAAGTCGCTATTGGCGGGAACCATTGAGTGGGTGGCCATCGAAGGCATGTCCACGGAAGAGGTACACGGTGCTCTCGGTCGTAGCGACATCTATCTCGATCTCGGCCACCAACCAGGCAAAGACCGTTTGCCACGAGAAGCTGCCGCGGCGGGCGCGGTCGTTGTGCTGATGCGGCGGGGTGCAGGGGCATACAGTCAGGACACCCCCATCCCAGCAGAACATAAAGTCAATCCCAACGGTGACATTTCCCGAAATGCTGCCGACGTCCTCTTATCTCTACAATCCAATCTCGCGGCTGCTCGGCATGCGCAATCGCAGTACAGAAAGTCTGTTGCAGCCGAACGGGAAGTATTTAGGCGTGAGGTCATGGCCATCTTCGGTCGTCGGCAGTTCGGATGGGACCATGGATCAGCAATTGGCGCTGCGTCGTGGATGTCGAGAAGCGATTGACAGGGAAATCCTCCCTGATTGGCAGATTTGTCGGGTTCTCGACACTTCCTTTCTTTGGAATGATTGCTTCCTTCGGGGCAATTCCGGTTGTAGCGCGTCATTGTGGCTCTCAGCAGTGGGCAGGCCTGGCGATCGGTCTCTCGGTAGGCGCGTGCGCGGCTATCTTCGTCAACTACGGATGGTCGCTGACGGGACCATCTGCCGTTGCGCAATCGGATTGGGATGAACGTCGGCGGCTCTACGCAGACAGTTTGGCCGTTCGCTCTCTTGTCTTTGCGCTGGTGGCGCCACCAGCGATACTGCTGGCGACATTCCTCGCGCCGGCGGCAGGCCGAAGCCTTAGTGCGATAGCCGCGGCGGGATCGACATTTAACGGCATGTCCATCGCTTGGTATTGCATCGGGATGGGCGAGCCAGCAGCAATCGCTATTTTCGAACTCTTCCCGCGTATCTTGGCAGCGGTTGTGGCTGCAGGATGCATAGGGCTCGGTGGGCCAGTCGAACTCTTCCCGGCGACACAATTCGTCGCTGTCGCCGCTGGTGTGGGAACGCATGCAGGCATGACCCTTCGGCGGGAGTCGGCTCACCCGCGTGGTCACCTTCCGAAGCGTCTTGGTTCGCTTCTCGTCCGGGGCTTTCCCGCCATGGTTGTCGAGGGAGCAGCGGGACTATATGCGTCGGCGGCGGCAGCGATAGTAAGTACACAAGCGGCGCCTGCCAGCGTATCTTCGTACAGTAGTGGGGATCGACTGTATAGGATCGGCCTAAGCGGTTTGTCCGCCGTAAGCAATGCTAATCAAAGTTGGATAGCGGAGACTACGGGTGCGACGCGGGGGCGACGGGCACTTAGATCGATGGTAGCTCTCAGCCTCGCTGGAGCTATGGGCATGATCACACTCGCTTGGATTGGAACACCCGCCTCGCATCTGATTTTTGGGCCTCACTTCATTAAACCTTCGACCTCCTTGGCATTTGGCATTTGCTTCTTTGCTGTTGCCGTCAACACAGGGCAGGCGCGATTTGTCCTAGCGCCGTCTGGCAGGACGAGGGAACTGATGATCGGGACTTTCGCCGGTGCAGCGACTGGCGTGCCGGCGATTGCCTTGGGTGCGGGTATGGCTGGAGCTGCTGGAGCGGCGTTTGGACTGGCGGTTAGTCAAGTCGTTGTATGCGCGACGTTGGCATATCCAACGGCTCGAGTCCTCAAGTCTCTGTATCGTGAAAATGCGGACCAAGAACTAGTTGGAACGGAGGCACGGGATTAATCGCCCGTAGATTTCTATGAGTCACGAGCTGCTTGGCGTCGAAATCGTCGTTCCTACCTACTGTCCAGATGCTTACGCAATCGAGAATATCGCTCGCATGGGTCGTATGGCGCCTACGGTGGTCGTCGACGACGGCAGCCCTCCGGGTGGATCGGCGTATCTTAGCGAAATTGCCGCACTTCCGGGAGTTCACTTACTTTCCTTGCCGATAAACTCCGGCATTGCGGCGGCCCTGAATTTAGGGGTTGTAGATTGCATTCGCCGCGGCGCCGAATTCGTGATGACGTTCGACCAAGATTCGAGTCCGAGCGATAAGTACGTTGTCGAAATCATGCGAGCGCTCCGACGGACCAATCTGAATAATCTTGGGTGCATTGGTCCAGGGGTCGTCTCGGGTCGGAAGGTTAGGGGCATCTTTCTCGGCAGCGACCTAGTCACTACAACACAAATCATTCAGAGTGGAATGGTCATCCCTAAATCAACGGTCCAGCGCATCGGACTGTTTGACGAAGACTTATTCATCGACGCTGTTGACACTGACTACTGTCTGCGCATGCGTAGAGCCGGTCTTCAAGTGTTGGCCGACCCTGAGCTTAGTCTCGAACACAGGCTGGGCGCGGGCGACGGGTCCAGGCAGATCAGAATCGGGCCGTTTCGACCGACGGCAACGTTCCATTCGGCAGCTCGCCGTTACTACATCAATAGAAATCTTGTCCACACGCTGAGGCGATATGGCCTGCGGGAGCCGAGATGGGCTGCACTGATCGTCCGCCGCGTTATGATTCGCAATCTTTTGGCATGCCTTCTCGAAGATCATCGCCGCGGAAAAGTTCGAGCGGCGGGCTTGGGTCTGTGGGACGGCTTCCGCGGTGAATCCGGCAAATGCCGACACATATTCTGAGTTCCCTTTCGGCACCCGGCCCGGACGTGATGCGGCCGATCACGGTGTGTGAGTTGACTGCCCGAACCTTCAGCTCGCCCCATCCGAAGCGTCTCGCGGTTGGATGGATCCTCTTGGGAATGCTGCAGGTGAACTTTTAGTTAACCGGTGCGTTCATTGTTGCGATTCGTCTCCGTCAGTGTTCCTAGCGAGCACGCGCCACCGCTTCGGGTCGTCGTTGAGGGCCGAAGTGAGGCGGTGCGTAACCTCAAGGACGTGGTACGCCAATTCATGGATCTGGGCGCGAAAAATGCTTTAGTGATAGCCTGTCGCAGACAGCTGGTGCTTCCTGAACGTCGGGGGCTTCGGCAAAGTTTCTGAAGTCGATCCTCAGGCGTCTATCCCTATTCATCAACCGATATTGTTGTGCAGGAGTCTGCGTTGACCCCGAAAAGTGAATTTGGGAGCCGGCCCGCTCTGGTCCTGTATCCCATGCACGGGACCCACAAAATGGTGACGGAAGGTTATCGAACGCGCGACGCCCACCTATTGGAGTGGTTTGTCAAGCTGCTTCAGGGTGGCCGTCACGTTGATGTTCGTTCCAGGCCGGAACCTTTTCCTCGGCAAGAATTCACGACGTGGTTCCGCCACTCTAGGCCCCTGGCCGGCGTGCAGGACAACCGGAGGAGCGTCATTGCCGTTCCTCCGCTTCGTGATCGTCAGCGATGGTGGGTACGATCCGTTCGGCATTATGAGTTCCCTCGTCAGTCGGCCGCACTTCCGGCGATCGCTTGGAATCCCTTGGTCGCCGCGAAACTTCTAGCCGACGACTCGATCCGTCCCCGTTTACTGACGGTCGATCTCCTTGACGATTGGACCATTCACCCGGCCTTCGGAGGCATTCAGTCTTCAGTGCGGCCTGCGTACGAGCGGATTTTTGGCGAGGCGGACAACGTGGTTGCCAACGCCGAGGGCACGCTGGACCTCGCTCGGCGATTCGGGCGGGATGACGCCATTCTGATTCCCAACGGCTGCGATCCCGAGCGGTTCTCTACTACCTCGATCGCTACTGGGCCCCTCACAGTTGGGTACTTGGGCAAAATTGGTTCGCGACTGCACTTTGACTTGATCGCGGAGGTCATGTCCCTGTGTCAAGACTGCGATTTCGTCTTTGCTGGCCCGACGATGGACCGCCGGGCCCGGTCTTTCATGAGGTCCCTGCCTAGTAACGCAGTTCATGTCGGAGACGTGCCGTACCCCAGGGTGCCTGAATTTCTCCAGCGTCTCGATATAGGCTGGATTCCCCACAGGGTCGGGGAGGGCGAAGTTGGTGGCGATGCCATAAAACTCTATGAGTACAGGGCATGCGGGCTCCCCGTCCTATCCACGCCGATCTCTGGTGTGGCTGAGCGGGGCTTGCGCGACGTGACGATACGGGATTCAGCGCGTCAGCACGCGGACTGGATTCATGAGCGTGCATCACAAAGTACATTTCGTATCCGCCGCGCTGAAGATATTCCAGCGGGGCTTACCTGGAAATCCAAAGCGCAGGTGATGCTGGACTTGCTGGATATTCATGACTACGTCGGGTCGTCGGGCGATGGATGATTTGTTCATCATCCTGTCGCCCACCGCGTCCGGTAATGCGTTAGGGCGAGCGTTGAGCATGGCGTTGGTTGCACGTGAACTGGGGGAGTGCCGCCTGTTTGCCCCAGAGTCGAGCAGTCGATGGCTACCCGCAGCGCAGTTTCCGGTAGCCGTTGACGATCTGCCTTCGCCCAACCTATTCGGTAAGCGGGTTCGCGATTGGAGTCACGACAGACGCATTGTGGTATGGTCCTGCAAGTCAATCTCACCCTTGCCGAGATATCTAAGAGCGTTGCGTCGGGCTGTCCCGGAGGACCGTTTGTGTGTGGTCGTCGACTTCGACGATGACGACGCGGGTCTTGCGGAAATGTTTGTGGCTCGTTCCGTGCGAAATGCTGTGAAGCTGAACCGACTGCGCTCGGGGTCCGCGACCAGGATTCGGCGGGCGCAGCGAAGGGCAGTCAGGGTCGCAAACGCTCGTTCGGTCGCTACGTGGGCCCTCGGGCCACACGTGCCCGGAAATCATCTGCCGTCCGTGCGAATTCCCCACGTGCGGCACCGCATGCTGGTCGGGCACCCCTCCTTCTCCAGAGATCGCCCGATTAGAGTCGGATTCCTGGGAACCTGGCGTGCCCACAAGGGAGGTGATGCCCTCATGCGGCTAGCCGAGACAAAAGGGTTCAAGCTGGTCACGTTTTCTCAGAAGGGCGTTGTCGCCGCCCCGGGTTTGGAAGTTCTTGACCCCTCAACTCCGTTGTCGGCCGCTTACTCGCGGATCGACGTCCTAGCTCTGCCGATGTCCACCGACCCAGCAAGTCTCCGGCAGCTTCCGGCTAAATTGGTTGACGCGTTTTCTGCGGGAGTGCCTGTCGTGGCCACGCCAACGCCGGCCATCACCGAGATAGCTGGCACTGCCATCACTTATCTGGACGATTGGACCGATATTACTCAGGTCCAGCGGGTCATGCGGGAAGCGGTCAGCGATTACTCGAAAGTGCGGATGGAGGTTGTTTGGCGAGAACGTCTCAGTCCGGGTGAGGTATCTAAGCAATTATCTCTGCTGCTTGCAAAGACACGTTCGGCTGCGTGCGGGAACACGTAAGCGAGCTGGGAGAAGCGTTCAGTTCTGGCGCCCTACTCGTTATTATTCGTCAGCGTCAGCGATTCCGCCGTTGTGAAAGCCCGCCAATGGCCAGACCGCAACCTTCTCGCTGCGCTCGGCCTTGTCTTTGTGGCCAGCCCTGTTTGGGCAGCTCAGCGTCATTATCGCGACGACCGGGGTAGGTGTAAGGATTAGCGATCCTCAAGCCCGCCCACTGGGGGGATTATGCTTACTTCATGACGGGGGCGTGGACGTTGCTTGGGGTCAATACTGGCGTGCCATCGTTGCAGGCGGCCATGGGTACCTCTAAATCGACATTGGGTATTTGTGGCGGGCGCAAGTGAGCTTGCGTGCGTGCGTCATGCGCTGGTGCTCAGGCGGTTAGCGTTTTCATTGGTTGCGGCCGGAATGTCCCCTTGCTTCTGTATCTCAGGATTCAAGAAGTTGAACCGTCGATCGTTTGGGCAGCTGACAAATACAGGTCTGTCTGCTGGGTGTGCTCGACCCAAGGTATCTATGCTGGCCCGTTTCACGGCACTTCGCAGTTGAGGTTGTGCCGCGGCCTCTGGGGGTGGCTGGATGGGGGCCGGGGTCCCCTGAAGATGGAGGTTCCCACGCCGACCATGCAGCAGACCTCGACTTGTCCGACGCTGCCTTCGTATGCCCTGGCCTGACCAAGTTCTGTCGGCTCGACGAGTTCGGCCCCGAGGTTTCCGGCCAGCGGCTGGAACCCGGTCGGGCTGTCCTCGCTTCGCCGATCCTCGGGCCCGGTGACGGATCCGATCGGTGGCGTCGCAGCGGATGCCACGGCGTCCCGCGCGGCACCGTGACCAGGCCACTGGCGCAGCAGCCGCTGAGCTGGCGACCCAGTTGGGGCGACAGATCAGCGCATTCCCGGCTGAGCAAGCGAGGTCTAGCAGCCGCTGGTGTGGCGGCTTCTGCCGTCGAGTCGACGACTCTCAGCAAGCGGGGCCGGGCCCCACACGGCCGGCCTCAGGCGGACGCGGGGCTGTCTGCAGCGACCAAATTCAGGTCAGATGATTCCGCGGGTCTTGGTTGAAGCGCTATAGGGTCGCATCGGGGTGGGCATGTCTCGCGTCAATTGCCGCCTCTTGCTAGGATTGTGGGGGCTCGGACGGGACTGCTGGATACGAGTACTTATATATTTCGCAAGAGGTCGGGCCTAGGCTAGATCGCAGCAGGACACTTAACCTAACACGAAGGGAACGGGCGTGAGCCACGTTGTTGTTGTCGGTTTGGGGTATGTCGGTCTCCCCCTTGTCGACGAAGCTTGCCGCTCGGGACTGCAAGTTACTGGATTTGACATAAATTCGGATGTAGTGGCAACACTCAATAGTGGTAAGTCCCATGTGGATGATCTCGGCGATGACCGCGTTGCCGAACTTATTCAGCTAGGTTTTCGCGCTACGACTGACGCCGCCGTCGTTGCGGCTGCTGAGACGGTTGTGATCTGTGTCCCGACGCCCCTTAGCGCCGACGGCGGCCCCGATCTCGCGGCGGTCGAGTTTGCGTGCCGGTCCATTGCGCCGCACATGGCGGTTGGGACGCTGGTGGTACTGGAATCAACTACCTACCCCGGAACTACTGCAGAGTTTGTCACGCCACTACTTGAGCAGGTGTCGGGGCTCAGGGTGGATGTTGATTTCTTCGTTGCATATTCTCCAGAGCGGATTGATCCGGGTAACCACCAATACGGTCTTCGAAACACTCCGAAGATTGTCGGTGCAGACGGGGACACTGCTCGGGCCCTTGCGGCTGAGTTCTATTCTCGAGTTGTTGATGAGGTTGTTCTGGCGCGCGGCTCTCGCGAGGCAGAGTCTGCAAAACTGCTTGAAAATACTTATCGCCATGTGAATATAGCATTGGTCAATGAGATGGCACGATTTTTCCATGAACTCTCAATCGACTTCTGGAATGTGATTGAACTTGCGTCAACAAAGCCATTTGGCTTTCACGCCTTCCGTCCGGGCCCTGGCGTGGGTGGTCATTGCATTCCCATTGATCCGAATTACTTGAGTCACAGGGTGCGTTCGCAACTTGGTTACGGATTCCGGTTCGTTGAGCTCGCTCAGGAAGTGAACGCTTCGATGCCTGCGTACGTGGTCTTCCGGGCCGCAGAATTGCTCAATGATTCGGCCAAGGCATTGAGGGGCAGTAGGGTCATTCTGCTTGGTGTAACCTATAAGGCTGATATTGCTGATGTGCGGGAATCGCCGGCGGTCGCCGTTGCCGAGAAGCTCGTTGCGAGTGGAGCCAGTGTTCGATTCTGCGATCCGCACGTTGACGTTTGGAACGTGGATGGCGTGAGTCCAGTCGAGGGGGATCTACTGGAGGCCGTGCGCGAGGCGGACCTAACAATCCTCCTGCAGGCGCACTCGCAGTTTGATCTGGATGCCATTGCAGATGCGGCTGGGGTGCTATTCGACACGCGGGGCGCGGTGACAAGCACCCGCAGCGTTCGCCTATAACACCTCCTGGCGAGGCCGCCGGCGTTGGATCCGTGCAATAGAGTCGACCGAGTGACCAAAGCATCTATACGGAGGTCCGTGGCCGGGGTGCGAGCGTTCTGACTGTCTGACAGATTGTCCCCCGGGGTGGGCAGGCGATCCGCGCGGATTCGGCTTTGCTGGTTCGCAAAGATGTTGAGGCGGCTTGAGGAGCTGCGAGAGAGGCTGGCATGGAGATCGCGATGCTCGGCACACGGGGCGTGCCCGCTCGATACGGTGGCTTTGAGACCGCGATTGAGGAGATCGGCAGTCGTCTGGCAGCCAAGGGCCACCGGGTGCGCGTCTACTGCCGCAACCAGGGCCAGACTCAGAAGACCCACAAGGGCATGGAGCTCCTCAACCTTCCTGCGGTGCGGCGATCGTCCCTCGAAACCTTGAGCCACACGGGGTTGTCGGCCCTGCACAGCTTCGGCCGCAAGCCTGACGTCGCGGTCCTGTTCAATGCGGGCAACGCGCCCTTCATCCCGGTGCTCCGGGCGCGTGGTATCCCGACGGCAGTGCATGTGGACGGGCTGGAGTGGAAGCGCGCGAAGTGGCAGGGTCTGGGCGCCAAGTACTACAAGTGGGCCGAGGGTGTTTGTGCCCGGTCCGAGACTGCCCTGATCGCGGATGCCCAGGGCATCGCCGACTACCTCCAGGTCGAGTACAACGCTCCGAGTTACCTCATCGCCTACGGCGCCGAGATCCTGGATCCCGGACTCGACAAGCTGGGCGATCTCAACCTTCAGAGCCGGGAGTTCCACCTCGTTGTGGCCCGGATGGAGCCGGAGAACCACGTCGACCTGATTGTCGAAGGGTACTGTCAGGCGGGTTCGTCACGACCCCTAGTGGTGGTCGGTTCCGCTCCCTACCAGGACGAGTACATCGCGAGCCTGAAGGAGTTGGCCAAGGGTCACGACGTCAGGTTCGTCGGCTCGGTCTGGGATCAGGACCTCTTGAACCAGCTCTACGCTCATGCTCGGTCCTACTTGCACGGCCATTCGGTGGGCGGGACGAATCCCTCGCTGTTGCGCGCCCTCGGTTGCGGCGCCCCAGTCACCGCCTTCGATGTGAACTTCAACCACGAGGTCACTGCGGAGCACGCCCGCTTCTTCAGCGACGCAAAGTCAGCTGCCACGGCCATTCGAGCGGACGACGCGGACCTTGAGGCGGCGCGCTCGAGGGGCACCCTGGGACAACGTCACGTCGAAAAGGCCTACCGGTGGGACGAGGTAGCCGACCGGTACGAGCAGATGCTGGTGGAGATCGCCGGCTGAGTGGCACGAGCGTCCCAGGACGCTCCTCCTACCTCAAGTTGAGGAACATCGTTGACCGCACCCAAGGGGACCGAGAACGGCTCCTAACGTCTCGATCATGAGCGCCGCTCCGTCGCCTGGAGACCGTTGCACTGCCTGTGGACACGCTCTGGGCGCTCCCCAGCCTCTGGTGCGCGTCCTGTGGACCCGGTGTGTCTGGGGCTCACGGTGTCGCCACGTGGTCGATCCGTCTCCGGTATGGGCGGACCAGTTGTGCGGATGCAACGGCCGCCAACATCGTGGCCGGAACCAGTCGCTCTCAGTAGGCGCCGCGTGAGCCGACGACGGCGCTGAAGGTCTTCGCGAGGATCGACAGGTCCTGCATCATCGACCAGTTGTCGACGTAGTAGAGGTCGAGTCGGATCGCCTCCGGCCAGGACAGGTCCGAGCGGCCGGAGACCTGCCACAGACCGGTCATGCCCGGCCGCACGCGCAGCCGGCGTTGGGCGTCGCGGTCGTACGTCGCCACCTCGTGGGGCAGCGGCGGGCGGGGGCCCACCAGGCTCATGTCGCCGCGCAGGACGTTGATCAGCTGCGGCAACTCGTCGAGGGAGAAGCGGCGCAGCAGGCGACCCGGCGTGGTGACCCGGGGGTCGTCCTTCATCTTGAAGAGGCCGCTCTCGTAGCCCTGCTCCTCGTGGAGCTTGGCGAGCAGCTGCTCGGCGTCGACCACCATCGTGCGGAACTTCAGGCACTCGAACTTCCGGCCGTCGAGTCCGACCCGGGTCTGCTTGAAAGTGACCGGGCCACCGTCGTGGGTGCGGATCCGCAGGCTGATCGCCAGGAGTAGGGGAGCGAAGAGCGAGAGGAGCGCCGCCGACCCGACGATGTCGAAGAGCCGCTTGCCCCACCGGGAGGCGTCCGTGGCGGTCGGCGGGTCGATGTGCATCAACGGCAGGCCGCCCACGGGACGGACCTTGATCCGGTCGCTGGAGATGTCGGTGACGCTTGGAGCGACGACCACCTGGACGTCCTCGTGCTCGAGCTGCCAGATCATCTTCCGCATCTGGTTGCTGGAGCCCATCGAGCCGCCCGCGAAGAAGATCACGTCGACGTCGGTGAGCGCAGCGATCGAGGCGGCCTCGTCGATGTTGCCGTAGACCGGGATGCCGCTGGCGGTCTCCTCGCGCAGGTCGTGCTCGGGTGTCAGCGCGCCGGCGACCTGGTAGCCGAGCCAGGGCTCGCGTCTCAGCACGGAGGCGATCTCGTCGATGTGCGGCTCCGACCCGGCGATCAGCACCCGCTGCTGCAGCGCGCCGCGTCGACGCAGCCCGTGGATGGCCTTACGCAGGAAGTAGCGGCCCAGGATCAGCGACGGCAGTCCGAGGGCGAAGGTCGGGACGAAGAAGCCGCGCGCCAGGTCGAACTTAGTCAGGTAGCAGGCGATGCCGATCACGCCGGCGGTTGCCAGCGTCGCGTTGCTGACCCGCTTGAACTCCTCGGTGCCGGCGCCGAAGACGTTGCGCCGGTAGCCGCCGGCCACCACGATCGCCAGCAACCAGCAGAACAGGATGGCGGGGCCTGCCATCCCGAGGGTGCCGACGACGTTCGCCGAGCGAGCGAAGATGTCGAGCTGCTCCCGACCGAGCGCGGCGAGGCCGCCGATCCCGGCGATGACCACGAGGTCGAGGGTGAGGGCGGTGGCCGGCAGCATCCGCAGGTGCCGGGTGGGCGCCGCGGTCGCGAGGCGCTCCCGACGATCCGAGATCAGGGTCATGCCAGTTCAGTCCTGTCACCCGTGAGGAAGGTGAGTGCCGGGTAGATAGTTGTCGCCGTCAAGAGTCCATCCTGACTCACGGCCGCCCCCGTCGCCACCTGTTGTCCGATCCTTAACACGCGCTCACGGACCCGAACCACGCAAGACACATCAACCCCACTGCATCACACAGTGTGCGCCAGGGCAGGCGGTTCGGCCAAGTCGTTCCGCACCCCCATCCAATGGATGAGACGTGCGTCACATCCCCGGATGGTGGGCCACGTGGACGGTGGTGGCTAGAGTGCCGCAGTTGCACGGGGACGGGCGCTCGAGGGGCGACCCCACGCGGCGCCGCCCACGCCCGGGCGGACCGTACGACTGGAGAGGTGGACTCTGTCCGTGGCCGGAACCCGCAAGATCGTCACCGTGCATTCGCCCGTCCCGGAGGCGGCGCTCAATGCGCTGCTGACCGGGATCGAGGACGCACTCCACAGCAGTGGCGCGTCGCGGGTCTGGATCGACGGGACCGGGAGCCCCGACATGGTGGTGATGGCCGACTTCGCCCCGCGCACCGGCGGTCCGGGCGAGGAGCGTCCGTAGCCCGGAGGTGTGCGTCCTCCCGCGGCGGGTCGGGGAGGAGTACGCTGAGCGCGGCTTCTCGGGCCCGGGATGTGCGTGTGTCGAGAAGCTCGATGACCACGAAAGAGGCGGCGGCCATGACGACTCGCAGGATCCTCACGCTCCATGCGCCGGTCGGGAAGTCGGTGCTGGACGGCGTGCTGACCTCGCTCGAGCAGACGCTGGTCGATGTCGGCGCGGAGCGGGTCTGGATCGATCCCACCTCCGCGGACGACCTGACCGTGCTGGCGGACTTCCCCGAGCCGGCCACGAACGAGCACGCGGTGCCGGCTCCGCGGGCCGTCGAGGAGGCCGAGGGCCGCAAGTGCGTCGGCCGCTAGCCGGACCCGCGGCCGCCGTCCAGCGCTGGCTCGAGCCTTACCCGATTTTCGGTATCTCCGGCGCGTCGCGGTTCGCGCGATCGCGCGAGGGGCAAACTCCCCACATGTGGTGGCTCCTGGTGGGCGCGGGCCTGTGGTGGCTCGTGGTGCCGCTCCCGTTGGCGGTCCTCGTGGGTCGCGCCTTCGCCGCGGCCGGCGAAGAGGAGCCTGCGGAGATGCAGCTCACGGAGATCGGCTGAGCCGACGGCGTCACCGACCGGGGCCGGACTCGTTGAACCGGGCATGATCCCCGCAAGTACTCAGAGCCGCCAGGTGGCCGAACGCCGCATCCTGACCCTGCACGTGCCCCAGCGGCCGCACGTCGTCGACGAGGTGCTCACCGCGATCGAGGGCGCCCTGCTCGGCGCCGGTGCCGCGCACGTGTGGATCGATCCGTCCTCCGGCGAGGACATGACCGTGATGGCCGAGCTGCCGGTGGCCGCGGACGCGCTCGAGCCGGGGCCCCACGCGGTGGGCCTCCCGGCGCCGCGGGCGGCGTCCTAGTCGGCTGTCGTCAGTGCGCGTGGCTGCCGGCCGCGAGGTCGACCCGGTCGGGCTCGCGCTGGGTGGGCAGGTCCTCCAGCCGCTTGCCGGGGGAGGCCAGCGCCACCACGCCGCTGAGCAGCAGCAGCACGCCGCACGCCACCTCGGCGCCCACGGTGCCCCCGATCTCGTGGTTGGCGAGGAACCCGCGCAGGACCAGCCCGACCCCGCAGAGCAGGATGACCAGGGTCGAGAGCAGGTGCCGGCCGGGCTGGCCGAACAGGATCCGCAGCGCGCCGGCCGAGCAGAGAATCGAGAAGCCCAAGGACCAGTTCGCGTTGGTCTGGGAGACGTAGCCGATCGGGTAGAGCCCCCACTGGGCGACCAGCAGGAACAGCCCCACCAGCGCCGCCACCATCGCGGCCGCGTTGGCCAGCGGCGGGCGCGGCGCGTTCCTCGAGCTGTACTCCTCGAGCAGCCGGACCCGGTCGAGCTCCCGGGACTTCCGCCGCACCTTCGGGTCC
This sequence comes from Nocardioides panaciterrulae, assembly GCF_013409645.1. Classification (NCBI taxonomy): domain Bacteria; kingdom Bacillati; phylum Actinomycetota; class Actinomycetes; order Propionibacteriales; family Nocardioidaceae; genus Nocardioides; species Nocardioides panaciterrulae. The sequence goes on from NZ_JACCBG010000001.1 coordinate 637,223, forward strand.
TCGAGCATCGCGCCCGGCTTCACGCCCTCGCGCTGCTCGCCGTGGACCGCCTGCTTGACCTCGTCCTTGGGCGCGACCCGGTGCGCGTCGTACATCACCCCGCCGCGGACGCCCACCGTGCCGCCGACCAGCAGCACGACCACGCCGGCGATCGCCCAGATCCACGAGGTGAACGCGACGCCGAGGCCGATCAGGACGGCACCGGCCAGCGCGAGGATCAGGCCTAGCCAGACACCGCGGGGCTTGACGGTGGGCTGCTTGTGGTCAGACATGAGGGAAGCCTTTCTGTGCTACGGGGCAATCAGTTACCTACCCAGTTGGGGCCGGGTTCTCACGTCCTGTGTCGGGATCTCGAGGCTCGTCGCTTCTCGCACCTCGATCAGCGGGGCTGCTTGAGGGTCAGGCCGTGGCCGGGGGCGTCGCTCGGGGTCAGGTGCGCGTCGATGGGGTCGGGGCAGCCGTCGAAGAGCCGCTGCTCGATCCGCACGTGGTCGTGGAACCACTCCAGGTGGCGCAGCCCGGGGGAGGCGGCGGCGACCGGGAGGGAGACGTACGGCGCGCAGTGGCCGCTCAGCGGCACGTGCTGCGCGTGCGCGGCCGCGGCGATCCGGCGCCACTCGGTGTACCCGCCGCACCGGGTGACGTCGACCTGCAGGCAGTCGACCGAGGGCGCCATCCGCTGGAAGTAGGTGAGGTCGTAGCCGTACTCACCGGCCGTGACGTCGGCGGTCACCCCGTCACGCACCCGCGCCAGCCCGGGCAGGTCGTCGGAGGTGACCGGCTCCTCGAACCAGACCACGCCCAGGTCCTCCAGCGCCCGGCCGACCCGGATCGCCTCGCCGGCGGAGTAGCCGCCGTTCGCGTCCACGAACAGGTCCGCCCCGTCGTCGCGGGGATCGCCGGCGACCTTGCGGGCCAGCGCGGCCCGCTCCAGGTCACGGTCCACCCGGCTGCCCCAGGACTCGCCGATCTTGATCTTCACCCGGCGCAGCCCGAGCTCGCACCAGCCCTCGACCTGGGTCCGGAGCCGGTCGTCGTCGTACGTCGTGAAGCCGCCGCTGCCGTAGACCTCCACCGGGTCGGGGTCGACGCCCCAGAGGCGGTGCAGCGGCACGTCCTGGAGCCGGGCCGCCAGGTCCCACAGCGCGATGTCGACCGCGGAGATCGCCATCGCGACCAGGCCCGGGCGGCCCGCGTTGCGGACCGCCCGGACCATCGCGTCGTTCGCGGACTCCGGGGCGAGGGCGTCGCGGCCGGTCACCACGTCGGCCAGCAGGCCGTCCACGACCTGGGCCGCCGCGGCCGGGGCGTAGGTCCAGCCCAGCCCGGTCCGGCCACCGGCCTCCGCCTGGACCAGCACGATCGTGGTGCTGTCCCAGGTCAGGGTGCCGTCGCCCTCCGGGGCGTCGGTCGGGATCGTCTCGGTCCAGGTCCTGAGGGTGGTGATCGGGGTGTCCGTGGCTGCTGCCCTGCCTTTCGTTACGGGGTCTCGATACGCTCGCTACTCGACCAGCGACAGCTTCGGGGTCTCGATACGCTCGCTGGCGCTCGCTACTCGACCACCGAGCCCGTTCTGGGGTCTCGATACGCTCGCTGGCGCTCGCTACTCGACCACCGAGCGCGGGTCTCGATACGCTCGCTGGCGCTCGCTACTCGACCACCGAGCGCGGCGGTCAGTCGTGGTCGTGGTGGGGGAGGAACTCCTGGGCCTTGGTCTTGATGCCCTCCTTCATCACGCCCCAGCGGCTGGCGTCGCCCTTGATCAGCGCCTTCGCGGA